>NZ_JAWPOT010000004.1:0-200354 GCF_033344415.1 Vibrio sp. 1727 | reverse complement strand
GGCTACGATGCTTGATGGGTGTAGCCGATCAGATCGTATCTTTTTGATTTAGTTCCATCGATTTAAGCAACAAAGCCGCTTGAGCCTGTAATTAAGTTTGCCATATCTACCGGGAACACAGCAAAGATAGCTCCGTAGAGCAAAAAGAATAGCGCAGTTAAGTAAACTAGTAATTTCGACATACCTACTCCCTTAGGTTCGAAAAGATGCCTAACGCCCTGTTAAGGTGTGAGCAACGCAATGCCGAAGCTGCCGCACACCACCTTAAACACTAAAACCAACGCATAGTGAAAACGCCACGCGTTGCGAATCACTCTTAAACAGTTTGTTATGTTTTATTAGCCTCATATGTAGAGATTAAGAAAAGTGACATTGTCCCAGCTAAGTTTACAGCAAGCTCTGCATGCCTTGCTCGTGGCTTTACTGGACGCTTACCTTGACCATGAGCGTCACCCAGCTTATTCCGTAGGGTTCCTAAACCATTTACTATCCCTGAGCAGCCACCAAGAATCTGTTTAAATATGGATTCATTGTGCTGTTCTGGTGCCATATTTAACTCCTTTGCCGTCAACTTATACAGCTCGGAGAGTTCAATGGATGTGCTATTATACTCAACGCCTTTTTCATCAAGAATATGCTTACACACACTTTCTAAAATGGTTCTTGCAATTGTAATTGCTCCCTCTGGATCTCTAACTTTTCGCTCTAAAGCTTTAGTCCATGCATGATGGATGCTTTCAGAATCAAAGTTCTGTAGAACTTCAGAAATTGATTGTTGAGCTGGATGAGATTGACCTTTTTCTAGGAACTCTAGGAGTGGATTAAACTCTTGCCATAGGAACTGACGACGCTCAGCATAACTTCCATACTCAAATTTTATAAACTGCCAAAATTGCTCTAGATTACGATTGGTTTTCACAAATCGAGGAATCATCTGAGCTACGGTAGGGTTACCCAGTAACTCTGCTCTAATAGTTTGGTAATCACTGTTATCTCCAGTTCCGCTAGTTGCTTCCGCAACTAACAAATTCTGTAGATATTCGACCCTATCGAATAGGGATTCCAAATGATCTAACTCACTCATTTACTTCTCGAAATTTCCTATAAAACATAACGCCCTGTTAAGGGGTGAGCAACGCAATACCGAAGCCGCCGCAAACCACCTTAATCACTAAAACCAACGCATAGTGAAAATGCCACGCGTTGCGAATCCCTCTTGAACAGTTTGTTATGTGCGTACTATTTGTGTTCACTTTTACAGAAATTCACATGTTCGGAACATGGCAACCATTTTGTTTTGTTAACTTCTAGATGAATAGTTGAGTTTTGGTCTTGTGACCATTTTTCACCATTATTGCAGTGAATCGTTAATTGATGATGTAACGACACAATATTTACGTGATTTGTTTTATAGGGATTTTCCCATTTATTACCTACTTGAAACTTATTGTTTTCAATGAAACAAAGTTGTGCACCTGCTTCTACAGACCGTGCATATTTTACATTTGGATCGCTAGAGCAACCAACTAAGAACAGCATTGCAACAAACGAATATTTTATCTTCATACCTAGATAACCTACTTTTAGCCCAAAGCACATAACGCCGCATTAAGGTGTGAGCGACGCATGCGCACAACCTAACGCATTGAACCTTAACCACTAAAGCCCCAGTTTAAACTGAAAATGACGAGCGTTGCGAATCACTCTTAAATGCTTTGTTAGGTGCTAGACTCCGCCCCTTCTTGTCGGCTCTAGTTGGTGAAGATAGCGTGTGAATGTGTCTTTGGGACGCTCTAGATTGTTTTCGGCCAGTACTCTAGCCGCCATACCACGATGATTACTGCCATGAGTTAACAAATGGAGCAGAATCTCTTCGACCGACATCTGCCCTGTATCACCATCAACAAACTTAAAGGAAACAACTCTTTTAAGATCTTCCTTTGATGCAGTTTCAGCATACTGAACTAACCACGAGTCATTTTGATTCATTGTCTCTCGTAGCTCAGATAGTGTTGGAGTTTTAACGGTGTTGTCACCATCATATTTCTCAGGCTCACCTAATATTCGACTGATGAAGAGGCTATCAACAACTGTTGTGTGGTTTAAGATCCTAACGAAAAAGGTAGCATCACTTTCTGGAAGGATTGAGAACTGCTGTTCTCCCATATCAAGTAAATTATTATTTGCCCACTTTTTATATTGAAACGCTTTAGAAAAGACCATGTTTTATCCATTGTTACTTATTTGCAAAACGCGAAACTCAATCTGCACCTAACGCCTTGTTAAGGTGTGAGGCACGCAATACCGAAGGTTCCGCATAACACCTTAACCACTAAAGCCAACGCATAGTAAAAATGCCACGCGTGCCGAATCACTCTTGAACAATTTGTTATACGAATTTTTTCAGTGCCAACACTTGCTGTTCAAATAACTCACAATCTGACTTTGAGTATGACTTAGCGACATTAACCCATTGAACGCCCGTTTCATCTATGTGGCGAAACTCGACTTGAAGGGCATATTTAGAACAACGAAAAAGAGCAAAAACCAAACCTACAACCGTCAGACTAAGAACTAAAACTAGTAGCCATTGTGGCACCTCTTCCAACCTTGGAATAACTAACCAAACTGCCCCTGAAAAAACACACACCCAGAATAAAACTTGACCTAAATTATCAAGAAAACTTAACTTTTTAACCCTAACATTGTTTATCTTAGACAAAGGATATGAGTCTTTCTTAAACCTGAACTCTTTTGAATCCAAGCTAAAATCAGTATTTTTGTACATAATTTCCCTCTATTCGTATAACGCCGCGTTAAGTGGTGAGCAACGCCAACCACCCTACCTAAACCATTGTGCCGTAAACACTAAAGTTGAATTAAACCAAAAGTGCCGAGCGTTGCGAATCCGTCTTAAACGCTTTGTTAGGCGAATTTTCAAAGGCTTAGGCGCATATCTGCACAATTGAAAAGACCATTGCCTAAAGTCGGAAACCGTGCATGATTTTTGAGCGTACCATGATTTGAGAAACCCGACTTTTCTAAAACTCTTATGCTTGCGATATGCTCAATAAAGGGATTGGTTCTTACTTCATTTACACCCAAACTTTTCAAGTATTGCAGACCAGAGCGGCATAACTCTGTTGCGATGCCTCGATTACTAAATTGATCTGATATACCAAAGTGAATTTCAGCATATTGCTCATTGAATACGAAAACAACTAAACCGAACACAAAATCATCTGGACTCGCTGCAACACCGTACACACAAACTTTGGGGGCATTTTCTGAATAGAACTTTCGCCATTGCTTAATTTTCGAGAGCGTGGTTTCAACTGTATCGTGAGGCAATGTTGATATGTACTTGGCTGAACTGCTTGAACCTGAATACATATTGAACAAAGAACTTGCATCAGTTTCTCGAAGCTCTCTGACTCTAAAATTTCCATTTTCGTAGTTCATTGCACCTCCATTCGCCTAACGCCCTGTTAAGGTGTGAGCAACGCAATACCGAAGCTCCTGTATACCACCTTAAACACTAAACGCAACGCATAGTAAAAATGCCACGCGTTGCGAATCACTCTTAAACAGTTTGTTATGCCGATCCTACCAACTACCACATAACTGACTCTCGCAAGGAGTACCATCATTGTCGCCATCTATTTTGACATTTGGACAATTTGATAAATAAAACTTTGCTTCGTCACAAGACGCCATTTCGCTACAGTAGGTCTTACCTTAGCAACTAAACCCCATATTTTCATATGCAGGGTTTAGCTTGGGCTCTATATAAAACAGATATAAGGCTGCGCCTATTAGACCGACGATAACTGCTGATAATACAACTGAAAAAGAATTGCTTTTCTGTGGTTTGACACCGACTAACTGAGCACTTTCCGCACTTAACTTAGGCTGAACACTTGCCAGTTGAAACTCTACTTGGTCCCCTATTCGAGGGCGTCGGTATCCTTTTTTGAACTTGGATACATGAACAAAAATGTCACCATCCAGTTCATTGGAATTTATGAACCCAAAACCGCGCTCATCAACCCAGCGAACAATTTCCCCTTTCATGTCCTCTCCCGTTTTTCATATAGCGGCATAACGCCTTGCTAAGGTGTGAGTAACGCAATACAAAAGCTACCGCACAGCGCCTTAATCACCATAAGCCACCGCAAAGTAAAAATGCCACGCGTTACGAATCACTCTTAAGCAATTTGTTAGTACATGCGCTACTTCTATTTATGCGCTCCAAGATATTGAAAACTAGCATGATATGAAAGGCTTTGAACACTGAAGTGAGACGGGCAGCTACAAAACTTAATTCCAATTGAAAGACGAAAGTTGGCTAGAAGAAAAACGCACTGAACTCCCCTACTTTTAATGGCTTCAAATTAGAAAAGGATTCGATCCTCGCACTTTGATGGCAACACCCAACGAACGACAAGATTAACTCAGGAAGTACAACGAAAACGAAGAAGCGCCAAAGAAATAGGCTAAGAGTTAGAGACCGTAAACGGTGAAATCAAAGCAAACACTCCGCATATAGTGCCACCGGAAAGAACGTGAAAGGTAAAAACTGAAAGGTGTAAAGACGAGCGCCAAAACAGATAAACACCAAAACTTATGACCTTTGACGTCAAACCCGTACTAACGCCTAATTAAGGTGTGAAGCACGCTAACACGACACTCAATTTGAACGCCGTAATCACTAGACGAGACCCGAACCAAAAATGCCAAGCGTGCTGAATCACTCTTAAATTATTTGTTAGCAATCATTGGCTCGATAATTTTTTGAGACAATGTCTTTAGCAATGGAGAATGCAACACTCTTCATAAGCAATGCCGTTTCGTGATAATAATCATCGTTAATTATCAAGTTACCATCCTCTCTCTGCAGGTGTGGATACTCCACTATTAGGCTATCGACATCTTTTCCTGCGTTATGCATTAAAGCGTTTCTAACATCCTTAATCTCAGTAATTCTATTAAATGAAGCATTCTTTCGGTCACCTTTTAAGACATACCAAGCATTATATGGATCATTTTTAAATTTAAATTCCGACTTAAGAAAATTAATTAGTCCAGTTATTGACTCTCCGTCTTTTTGATGCTTTTCGATTTCCGTTTCCACCAGAGAAAACTTCAATTTTTCAATATCATCGAACCCAGCGGACATTTCAAAGATATCTTTGTAAGATAGAGACTGAGCTGCGCCTTTTTGACCTTTTGTTAATTTTTTAGGATGCGCTCGATAAAGAGCGTGAATCGATTCCCGAATAAAAACTTCAAAGGCGGTCCAGTTTAGCAAAAAGCTGCTTTGAAATAGCATCGTTTCGGCTTTACTTGTAACTTTTTCTTTTTCACCTATCGCATGTGCCAGCCTGACAAGCTGCTTTTGTGTATCTTCAAAACCCGTTAGCTCATCAGTATCAATTGAAAGACTAGATTTGGCTGTGATACTTACCTTTGGTTTGAACTTCGATTTACCGGGTACAGGAAGCTCATCTAGTTCTTTTCTTTGATATTCTTCTGGCCAAATCAAAATACATTCACCACTTTTGGGGTGCTCAGCTTTGTGACCTAGCATACCTAAATTGGCTTTTTCCACTACTTCAGACTCTGACATTTTAAGTTTATTCGCATACTCAGAGCACGAAATCCATCCACAAATAAATTCAACATCCGTAACATTGATGTCAGCCATTGAAAAAGACAACTCTTTCTTATTAGGTTCAGGCAGATCAATGCTTTTTAATTCGGACTTGTCATGCTTGTTTAAAAGTTGTTTTGTAATTCCATATGACAGTGAGCTGATTGATAAGAAGTTATCAATATAATCATATAGCTCTAAGTAGTTTTTATATGGCTCAAACTCCAATGCCTTTTCCATAGTATCCCTTTTTGATGCTGATAATCTTGGTTGCTAACGCCCTGTTAAGGTGTGAGCAACGCAATACCGATGTTGCCGCAGACCACCTTAAACACTAAACGCAACGCATAGTAAAAATGCCACGCGTTGCGAATCACTCTTAAACAGATTGTTATAAGTTAATCCGCAATAGCTATAGCAATTGAAATGTCATCGCTACTATAGTCACCAAAATCTACTAGCCATGCATTCTTTGGGTTACCTGGAGTAAGCGGATTTTCGCCAGGATTAAACTCCAAACCTATTGCTGCGTGATTCCACAAAAGGTCTTTTAAATAGCTAATATACGATTCAATTGTATTTTTTGAGCTTGCGTACTTTTGCTTATACCTTGAAATATGTGAGTCATAATCTTCAGAAAATGGTTTCGGTATATGCATAAAGTCACCACATTTTTTGTAAATCTTAATCAACTCACCATGGGTAGCTTTAATGTCTTTGCGCTGAATTTGATGTAAGCCATCACTAAATTGGCTCTGACCTAAAGGAATTGGCATAAAGTGAGGACTAATAGAGTTAAGTTTCTGTAGGATAACTCTCGCATTCCAGTCCTTTGTAAAATCACCATTGATGTCACTTTCTTCACCTTCAATTCGTCTAAATTCTTTATATCTATTTTTGTCGCATAAAACAGAGCTAAAGCAAACTTGTTCGACAATTTTTCTTAATTGAAGAAAGCAGAACTCAGTATCCAGCGGAGGTAAAGAGCTTTTTTCTGAATGTTTAGAAAGGCATTCATCCACAGCTCTAATCCTCACTTTGACTTCAAGCATCATAGACTGATAAATCTGATATGGTTGAACTTTCATGACTATCTCACTTTAACTTATAACGCCGCATTAAGGTGTGAGCGGCGCTTGGCTATACTTGAGCGAAGCGAAACTGCCAAGCGTTGCGAATCACTCTTAAATGCTTTGTTATGTAAATTTGAAGACCACGCCGTACTCTAAGAAACGATAAAGAGCCCAAGAACAGAAACAGCCAAACACAATTGGAAAAATTATGTCACTGATATATAGCCATAAATTGTATGCCGCAACAAACTTAGATTTATAGTCACGATCCAGTTTGTTCCGTTTACATTCAATGTCAGCAGCTTCTCCTGAAAGCGTACCTAGGTCTTCATTTACGTGATATTGACCTTGCCTTTCATATTCATCATGGATATCTTTTTCAGAAAACCCCATTACATCTCCACGCAGATCTTTACCCTTATAGCTAATCCAACGAGGAAGCGCTTTTTTCACGACTTCAAAAATGGAAAGTACGGAGAACTTGAGAAGGAAATAGCCAAGAATTATGAGCAAGAACCAGCCAGCTGTTTCTTTGCTTCCGGAAAGGTCTAAGCCGATAATTGCAATTTTTTCTGGCAATGCCGCTGTAATCGAAATGAATAGTGCGATTCCAGAAAGAGTCAATGTTTGAGTTTTTAACTTCTGGACTTCTTCGCTAATCTTGAACAACCTATATCTCCGAACTTAACCAATTTACATAACGCCCAGTTAAGGGGTGAAGCAAGCAATGACCAAGCCGCTGCATGCCACTTCAACACCGAAACCAACGCATACCAAAAATGCCACGCGTGCTGAATCCCTCTTAAACTGTTTGTTAGTTTACCTTTTGCACAAATCGCACGATTTAATTAGATTGACCATTCCACGCGACAAACTATAATCTTACTGTAATTCCAAATTTGGAGATTGATCATGCACACATTAACAGCAAATGACGCAAAACGTAATTTTGGTGAGCTTCTTCTGAGCGCGCAACGTGAGCCAGTAAAAATTAGCAAAAACAGCAAAGATGCCGTAGTTGTGATGTCTATTAAAGATTATGAAGAGCTAGAAGCGATGAAAGCTGATTACCTTAAACATTGCTTTGAATCCGCGAAAAAAGACCTAGCGCAAGGCAATGTGGTTGACGGTGAAGACTTCTTGCGCGCCTTGTAGTCCACTATGCAAAAGAATAGATATAAACTAAGTAAATTAGCTCAGACTCATTTATTAAAAATCAAAAACTATACCGTTAATAACTTTTCAGAAATGCAATGGCTCAACTACAAAGATACTTTACTGACTGGATTTCAGATGCTTGCTGACAATCCAGAAGTTGGTCGAAGTTGCGATGACATTTACCCAAACGGGTTTCACTTTCCTGTTGGTAAGCACACAGCTTACTTTACAAAAGAAGACGGCTTCATTTTGGTTATAGCTGTACTCGGTCAGTCACAATTACCGCAAAACCATTTATAATTAATTCTTCACCCTACACTTTAAATTAGGGTGAAGATTTTGATTGGTAAACTAACGCTTTCTATACGGCGATTTGCCGTTTTTCTGGCAGGCTACCGCCTTCTTTCTTATCAAAAGCGCTATCAATCGTAGCACTTATATGCATGAAACAAATAGAAAAACAGTATGAATATGTGTGGTGGCGCGCGCAATTAGGCGGCGCACAGCACGCTAATTTCAAAAGTGGTGATACATTAACGGAGCTGTATAAATAAACAGGTTAATTTATCATGAAAAGTCAGTTTTTACTTAGTGTAAAAGAGCACATGCTTACTCGTCATTATGCGAATAAAACTATCGAAAGTTATCTATTTTGGATAAAACGTTTTATCACTTTTCACCAGCTCGCCCACCCATCAACACTAGCAGAAGATGATGTCATTCAATTTCTGAGTTACTTAGCGGTAGAAGAAAAAGTTGCGGTAAAAACGCAAGCTTTGGCGCTGAACTCAATATCATTTTTATATCGTGATTATTTTAAAACCCCACTATCACTTGATATGAGATTTCAGAAATCCTTGACCGAAAAGAAACTTCCCGTTGTGTTAACCAGGGAGGAGATCCGAAGATTCGTTCAGCATATCGACCCGAGATATAGACTCCATATTCAGCTACTTTACGGCTCCGGGCTTCGAGTTATGGAATGTTTACGCTTAAGAGTTCAAGACATCGATTATGATTATGGTGCAGTTCGCGTTTGGCAAGGAAAAGGCGGTAAAAATCGTACAGTCACATTAGCCAAAGAACTACATGAACCACTCAAAGCTCAAGTTAATTTAGCAAGAAACTACTACTTTAAAGATAGGCACATGCCTGGTTATGCGGGCGTATATATCTCTGAAGGTTTACGACGTAAATACCCAAAAGCGGAGCTAGATTTTAACTGGCACTTTTTGTTTCCATCAACAAAGTTAAGCGCAGATCGAGACACTGGTGAACTCAGAAGGCATCATATCAATGAAAGCGCAATACAAAGAGCGGTAAAGCGCGCGGCAAGCGACGCAAGCATTGAGAAAACTGTAACTTGCCACACACTAAGACACAGTTTTGCCACGCATTTATTGGAATCTGGCGCAGACATTAGAACTGTTCAGGAACAATTAGGGCATACTGATGTAAAAACCACGCAAATCTATACTCACGTTATCGAGCGCGGGGCTGGTGGTGTGTTGAGTCCATTATCCAGCCTTTAGAAAAACAAAGCCACCTCGAAAGGTGGCTTTGTTTTATAACTCTTTATTGACGAACACCGAGTTTCACATTGCCTTTTGAATCAAACCAAAGTGCTTGCGAACGGCGACGTCCTATTAGTATCGGACCATCGTCATAAAAGAGAAAGTTCTTCCAGTGCTTTTTAAAAATAGACCATTTCGTTTCGATGACATTGTACTTCTCGTAGCAAAAGTAAACGGTTACATCGTCTTGCCAATCGATATGTGCCTCAGCTTCCGCTGGCATGTCAGGATCATCCGACTCCCACGCAGCCATCCAATCCACAGTTTCAGACCAATTCGCCTCATTCATTGGCCAGTCTTGGGAACTAAGTCTATCCATATCAGGGCTTTGAGCACTGATATTTTCTTTCCAAAATTGTGCTGAGCGGGCTTGGCTCATCGGCTTAATAAAAGCCAAATCTTCTTCTGGCACAGGCATCGACTGATGCGTAAAAATCCATTTTCTTTGGTATTCGTCCAAAGGCAAATAAGACATTCAGTCTCCTTTATTACGATTTCAGCCAACCTTTCTCTGTGGCTTCTTCAATCAACTCTTTCGCTTTGTCCCATAAGGTAACAGAGCCAAATTCAATTCGTTTATTAATGGTAAGTGCTTGTTCGCGTGAGACACCATGTTCCTTCCAACTCTGACCATTATTATGGTAGTTCAAGAGCATTGGAATTAACCGATCGAGTGCTTTTGCATACTTAGCATCATCGGTCTGCGCGGCTTCAAATTCATGCCAAAGCGCCATAGCTCTTGCTCCTGATCGCTGGGTAACATACCAAACAAGCGCTCTGCGGCTCTGATTTCTTTTTCTGCTTGCTCTTGAGACGCAGCAGTATCATAAACAAAGGTATCGCCCGCGTCGATCTCTACTACGTCATGTATCAATAACATTTTCATCACTCGGCAAATATCAACAGGTGCATTCGCATGCTCTTCCATCAATATTGCCATCAGTGCGACATGCCAACTATGCTCACCACTATTTTCGAGGCGCCCTTCAGCACTTTTAACTCGAGTTCGGCGCAAAATGCTTTTGAGTTTATCGAGCTCGATTACAAGTGCTAACTGCTTTTCCAATCGTTCCATACTATCGTCCTTCTGGCTGCCAATTCGGATTAATAAGCGACGTTAGGACGTGGTCTTGCCACTCACCATTAATCAAAAGGTAATCTTTTGCATACCCTTCTCGGTTGAACCCTACATGCTCTAGCACAGATTCACTACGTTTATTGTGAGGCATGTAGCCAGCTTGAATACGATGCAGTTTCTGGACATTAAACATGTAGTCGCAAGCCATGGTTAATCCACGACGCATATAACCATGCCCTTGCGCTTTTTCAGCGAGAGAATATCCGACGTTACAAGAATAAAAAGGGAAACGACTCAAACTACTAAAGGATATCGTACCTAGCATTTCACCCGAAGAGGCTCTGACTAAAAGGCAATAATACCCCAATCCCATTCGATGCAGCTCATTGAGCTTGATAAGCTTT
Organism: Vibrio sp. 1727; assembly: GCF_033344415.1. Taxonomy (NCBI): domain Bacteria; kingdom Pseudomonadati; phylum Pseudomonadota; class Gammaproteobacteria; order Vibrionales; family Vibrionaceae; genus Vibrio; species Vibrio sp. 1727. Next base: position 189,414 of record NZ_JAWPOT010000004.1, on the reverse strand, counting down.
TGCAACCAACCGTTCACTGAGAAAAAAGCCTCTTCACGTTTCGGTTCAAACGGTTTCAGGTATTCTCGGTTCGCTTGAAAATATTCGGCAATCATATCTGCGTCACCGATTTCAGCGGTACGAAGAAGCAAGTCACCGTCCAACTTATGAACGGCGATAGATGAGCTGTTATCTTCCATTACAAATGATTAATTCCGTCTTTTCGTTCAATTCGATTAATTCTTACGGATACCGTAATCACGCAGTTTATTAGCGATTGAGGTATGCGATACATTTAAGCGCTTAGCAAGCTTACGGCTTGATGGGAATGACTGATACAAACGTTCCAGAACTTGAGATTCATAATCACGCATGATCTCATCCAAAGAACCGTCGATGTTAAGCGTTGCACTACCAGCGCCGACTGACTGAGGCTGAGGTAAATTGAAGTGATCCGCGTTTAGTATACCACCATCCATTTCCGTGAGCGCTCGAAGAACCATGTTATCCAGCTGGCGCATGTTTCCTGGCCACTGATAATTTGCAAGGGCATCAACTAGACCATCATCAAACTCTGGCTTATCAATCCCAAGCTGTTGAGCATGTTTCGCCACAAACAACTCAAGCAATGGTACAACGTCGTTTGAGCGCTTACGTAACGGAGGAATGCTGAGCGTAAGTACGTTGAGACGATAATACAAATCTTCACGGAACATTCCTGCTTCAGAAAGCTCGGCAAGGTTATGTTTTGTTGAAGCGATGATACGAACATCGACATGCATCTCATCTTCTGCACCGACACGACGGAAATTACCATCCTGTAGAAAACGTAACAGCTTGATTTGAAGGTGCGAACTCATTTCACCGATTTCATCAAGAAATACCGTCCCGCCATTTGCTTGCTCAAAGATGCCTTTGTGGCCTTGTTCATGATTAAATGAACCCGGCGCATGACCAAAAAGTTCGGTTTCTGCTACATCGTCAGGCATCGAAGCACAACTCAAAACTAGGAATGGTTTGCTCGCACGGCTAGAACGGCTGTGGCAAGCTTTAGCAAGCATTTCTTTACCGGTCCCCGTTTCGCCCTCAATCAACAATGGTTGGTCAAGCACAGACAGCTTCTTAGCTTGGTTCATTAGTGCTTTATGACGGTTCGATATACCAACAAAGTGCTCAAAACCCAGAGGATTATGCAGCGGTAGCGCTTCTTCAATTCTGGCAACTTGCTGACTAGAGCGAATCGTCATTAGAGTACTCGCTAGAGTCGAGTTTTGCGCTTCGTCTCGGATATAAACGGGCATCAACTCTAGAACATAGTCCAAGCCATCAATCACAAGGTTTTCCCGCGTTCGACCATTAACACCTTCAGACCAACGAGAGAAACGAACACTTGGTAACAAAGCACCGATTTGAGTACCAATCACTTCTTGCTTGTGAAGGCCAAGCAATGAAAGTGCAGACATGTTTGCCATGTCTACGGCACCTTTAAGATCAATGGCAAAAACCGGATCGGGCAAGTTATCAACTAACGAGAGCAGCTCCGTATTGTGGCGCTCCATCGGCATAAACTGGATTTTACGTACGTCTTTCACCCCCGGAATACGGCGGATTTCAGCCATCAGCTCACTAAACGTATCAAAATCAATATCCGGGCAATTCAAATAGATAATACCGCTAATATCGATTTCGATACCACGCAAGTCGATGCTTTTAGACGCTAAAATATCGAGCAGTTCTCGGGTCAAGCCGAGTCGATCTTCACATAAGACTTCAAGACGCACTTAAAATATCCCAATTCACAACTGTCAGGAAAAGTTGACAGTAGTTTCTATCATGCTTGGAATGGCGTCAAGCAATCCTATCCATCAAAGTTGATATTCGTTACGGTTTCATCGTAATTGATGCAACTTTCGCCGCCACTGCCTTGCGTATGGTGCCCAACTTAACCTGACGGTCAGGATACCAGGGTAGTGGACGCAATAAGGTCATCGCTTTCAAGCCCAAACGTGCCGTTAGAATACCAACACCTAGTCCCTGCCCCGCACGAGCAGAAACTTTGCCAGCAAGATCCATCGACATCAAATCCATACTGGCATCAATAGCGAGCTCACTGGCACCAGCCGCCGCCATATTTACAAATACCGCTCTTAGTAACTTGATGCGAGAGGCATAACCTAGCTCTACCCCATATACCTTGGAGAGGTTGTCGATCATTTTGAAATTTCGCCACGCCACCAGCAACATATCAGCGGCAGCCAGAGGGCTCACGGCGACTAGGGCCGCACACTCGGTTGCGTGCTGTGATACGATTTTCGTTGCCAACTTGTCTTGTTGGCTCACCACCATCGAGTCATACATATCAAGAATTTCAGCGTCACTATGAGCAGGGTTAATACTGTTCTGCCAACGATCAAAGCCCGGATTCTCTGCCATCACACCACTTTGTTCTGCTACGGTTTCGCAAAAGGCTTTCCCTTTCCCAACGCTCTCACTATTAACAAGTGCTTCTGCTTCTTCTTGAACACTAAAATGATTTCGTAGTTTTCGCAGTTTCCAAAGCTCTTTACCCATAGCTCCTAAACCAAGCGAAGCGATCGCAGCAATAAACCCCGTCCAGCTTAAGGCCAGCCAATCAGAAGCCTGAATTGCGGTTATAACCGAGTCCACCGCTTGCCAGCCAACCAGACCAGCAAAAGTTGCAAATGCGCCAGTCGCGAGCCATTTTCTGCCCGATTTTAGACGAATGACATGCTCGAGTTGCAATTCCTGTTCGGTCTCCTGGTGCGCTTCTTTAACTTCAACAGGTACAAATGTTTCTTTTTCGCCGAATGTTTGCTGCGCCGTCAATTCCGGTTGATTCGATTGCTGCTCTTTTTCCATTACCTTTTCAGAGAAAACTTGTTTTTGCTTCAACTCACTCATTTCAATTTATCTCCAATCAGGTAATCCAATGCTTTGTCTAAGCGTATGTGCTTCACTGGCTCATCATTCGGTGAGGGCATCGGACGAAACGACGTAAAATCAAACCCGTTGTTTTGCCAATACGCTGCATTTGGTAGCTTTTTCGGCACCTCTCCGGGAAACATAGTCATCGGCTCACCACCCAATGTTGTTCCTTGTAACGCCGGGATGGTCTTATCTCCAGAGGAAATAAACCCCGTCGTGGTTGCTTGGATGGAAGCGATACTCATGCAGCTCATCTCAATATTCTCGTAGGCTGCCGTTTGCCATGCTGGATGCACCATTTGTTGGAGCAGAGACACCAAATTTGGGTGCTGATCGGGCGTGATATGATCCGCTTTTGTAGCAGCAAACAACACTTTGTCGATTTTGGGTGAGAACAAACGACGCAAAAAGCTACTACGACCATAGCGGAAGCTATGCATGATCTGTTCTAGCGCTTGGCGCATGTCGTAAAACGCTTCATCACCGGCATTGAGAGGCTGCAAACAATCCACCAGTACAATCTGGCGATCGAAGGTCGCAAAATGATGCTTATAAAACGCTTTCACGACTTTCTGTTGGTATTCCTGAAAACGGGCTTCTAACATCGCTAAGTTACTGCCCTTGGACGCTTTGCTTTCCGAATCAACACGACACGGAAAAAACTGTAGCACCGGCGCGCCTGCTAGCTCACCAGGTAATACAAAGCGGCCAGGCTGAACCCAATGAAGGCCAGCGTCTTTACAGGCATGAAGGTACTCGGTGTATGTGTGTGCAACTTTCTCAAGTAGTTTCTCATTCACTTCTGCATAGAGGTCCACTTTCTCTAGTTCAGAAAGCCAAGCTTTGGCTAAATCGCCACGCTGGCCTTTAAGTGCATCAAACTGAGTTTGCGACCACGTTGCAAAGTCCATGTCCAATAAAGGCAGGTCGAGCAACCACTCTCCTGGATAGTCGATAATATCAACATTTAAAATTGCGGTTTTACTCAACAGCTTTTTCGTGGTTTTATTTGGTTTGTACTTGAGCGCTAAGCGAATCTCACTCACATCACGTGTCGGTACTGGCCACTGAGGTGGAGTAGCATGAATTTGGCTCATCGCCTCATCGTAAGCAAAGCGTGGCACCATCATATTCGATTGAGGCTCACGTTTCGCTCCAATAAGGCGCTTATCTCTAGCCGCAGTCAAAAGAGGCAAATTGTCATGGGTTGCAGTATGAAGAAGCTGATTCACTAATGACGTGATGAATGCCGTCTTACCGGCACGAGAAAGTCCGGTGACAGCAATTCGAACATTAGAGTCCATACCTCTGTTGATAAAGTCATTAACTTCTTTCTTTATTCTCTTCATTACGCTTCTTTATCTTACTCCACTTTAAAACAACGTTGTCAGCGACTTCGAATTTCGAGCTATGAATACTGTTCTATCCCGAATCCTATGAGTTTCACTTTATATACCTTAATAAAAGATGAACAAAACATCCGGCTTAATGCTGTGTTAAAAAAGAAAAGCCCCTGAGTGGTTCAGAGGCTTACTTAATCTACAGCATTAGTAACTCTATATGCGCTGATTACTATGTTAAACAGGAACCCGCTTTCTTTAAGCCTAGTCGTCTTCGATTAACTTATAGATAACAAATAGAGCGATTTCTAAAATCAGCCACAACACACATGTGATGGTCACGTACTTTTCATCAAAGATGCTGATACCGTGAAGAATCAAGTCATAGCCAACAAAGCCACCTATCACTACAGCAAGAATAATTTGTAGAATCTGAATAAAACGAGGCATGCCGTCTCCTAATTATTGTTCGCATAACGTTTGATTGCTATGCCTAAAGGTTTATATCCTTAATTATATAGACAAAAAGTGCAGGTTTCGCTGCACTTTTGTCAATTGTTTGCTAGGTAAATCAGCACCTTGTCACATTCTCTCTGCTGAGACGCAGCAAGATTGCCCTTTGCCTTACGCTTCCATCTCTTGAATTTTCACTTTCCAAGTGTCTGGACCGATTTGGTGCGCGTTAACACCATTTGAGTCGACAGCCACTGTTACTGGCATATCTTCAACTTCAAATTCGTAAATCGCTTCCATACCTAAATCTTCAAATGCGACAACGCGAGCTTTCTTGATCGCTTTCGCCACCAAGTACGCAGCGCCACCGACAGCCATTAGGTAAACCGCTTTGTGATTCTTGATAGATTCAACCGTTGCAGGGCCACGCTCAGCTTTACCGATCATGCCCATGATGCCGGTCTTTTCTAGCATCATGTCGGTGAATTTATCCATACGCGTAGATGTTGTTGGGCCAGCAGGACCAACGACTTCATCACCAACTGCATCGACAGGGCCTACGTAGTAAATGAACTTACCGTTGAGATCTACGCCTTCAGGTAGACCTTCACCGTTATCTAGCATGCCTTGAATACGTTTATGCGCAGCATCACGACCAGTCAGAATTTTACCTGATAGAAGAACCGTTTCGCCTGTCTTCCACTCTTGTACTTCTTCTTTAGTAATTGTGTCTAAGTTTACGCGACGCGTATTTTCGCCCGCTTCCCAAGTGATATCTGGCCAATCTTCTAGTTTAGGTGGTGTTAGCTCTGCTGGGCCGCTACCATCAAGCGTGAAGTGTACGTGACGAGTCGCCGCACAGTTCGGGATCAAACAAACAGGCTTAGAAGCCGCGTGCGTTGGCGCAGTTTTGATTTTAACGTCGACAACAGTCGTCAAACCACCAAGACCTTGCGCACCGATACCAAGTTTGTTCACGCGATTGAAGATATCCAAACGAAGCTCTTCTTCTGCGTTTTGTGGGCCACGGTCAATAAGCTCTTGAATATCGATGTGTTCCATTAGAGATTCTTTTGCCAATACCGCTGCTTTTTCAGCCGTACCGCCGATACCAATGCCAAGCATGCCAGGAGGACACCAGCCCGCCCCCATTGTTGGTAGCGTTTTTTCTACCCACTCAGCAATATCGTCAGATGGGTTTAGCATCACCATCTTAGTTTTGTTTTCGCTACCGCCGCCCTTCGCAGCGATCTGAATTTCAACTTTATCGCCCGGTACCATGTTGATATGTACGACGGCAGGCGTGTTGTCTTTGGTATTAATACGTTTACCAGCAGGGTCCATAAGTACTGACGCACGCAACGGGTTATCAGGGTTCGTGTACGCTTGTCGAACACCTTCATCTACCATCTGCTGAACCGTCATGTCGGTCGAATCCCATTGCACGCCCATACCGATGTTGACGAAACACGTCACAATACCAGTATCCTGACAAATTGGACGGTGACCTTCTGCGGACATTCGGGAGTTAATTAAGATCTGAGCAATCGCGTCTTTAGCGGCTTGGCTCTCTTCGCGGTGATAGGCTTTTTCAAGAGCTTGAACAAAGTCTAGCGGGTGGTAGTAAGAAATATACTGTAGCGCATCAGCGACACTGCTGATCACATCCTGCTTGCGTATTACCGTCATTACATGCCTCGTTATAGTTATGCTTCCATTATTGGCTTGGCTTCAATCGTGTTTGTTGAGCTTATTGCTCTTTTGAGCTTCGTTTTTATAAACAATTGTCGAACGGCTGATATCGACACACGAAATGCTGAAGTTGCCTACTTGTAAACCATCTCAAAACCCTATGAATAGAGGGAGTTTGGCTATACAGAGGAATATGATACTCTTGCTGCCCATGACATGCCATGCAGTGAACGATCTCTTTGTCACAAATTACACAAATGAACAACATGGACAATCAATTCATTGATTTTAAAGCGCTGGAATACGCACCAGAGTTTGCTCTTCACCTTTTTTCTCGCATTCAACACCTACCTTGGGCGATGTTGCTGCGTTCTGCATCAAAAACGCATATCGATAGCCGCTTCGATGTGTTGGTCGCCAACCCAATTGCAACGTTAGAAACCACTGCCGACAACACACAAGTTGAAACGCCATCGAATGCCTATTCAACTCAAGATGACCCATTCACGCTGCTTCATCAGTTGCAAGAACAGTGGCTTCCTCACGTTGAGTTAAATAAGGAGTTGGATTTGCCTTTTGTTGGTGGTGCGCTCGGTTACTTCAGTTACGATTTAGGTCGCCGCGTAGAAACGATGCCAGAAGTGGCAGAAAAAGATCTCAACACGCCGGATATGGCGGTAGGTCTGTATGAATGGGCCGTCGTTGTTGACCACAAGCTTAAAAAAGCATGCTTAGTTGGTCAGAATATCGAGCAAGCTTGGCAATGGTTAAACGAGCAAAAAGCAGAACAAACCGTTGACTTCGCTTTGTCTGGTGCTTGGCAGTCAAACATGACGAAAGAGAGCTACGCCACTCGCTTTGACAAGGTGCAAGAATACTTGTTGAGCGGTGACTGTTATCAGATCAATTTGGCGCAGCGCTTTAACGCACCGTATCAAGGCAGCGAGTGGCAAGCGTATCTGAAATTGGAGTCCGCCAACCAAGCGCCATTCTCAGCGTTTATCCGCATGCCTGAGTCTTCGATTTTGAGTATCTCTCCAGAGCGCTTTTTAGAGCTCAAAGATCGCGTCATTGAAACGAAACCAATCAAAGGTACTCGACCACGCAGCGAAGATCCAAAGAAAGATAACGCTAATGCCCATGACTTGCAGACAGCGGAAAAAGATCAGGCAGAAAACCTGATGATTGTCGATTTGCTGCGTAATGATATTGGTCGGGTTGCATCACCGGGTAGCGTTCACGTGCCAAAGTTGTTCGATATTGAAAGCTTCCCTGCCGTGCATCATTTGGTGAGCACCATTCGTGCAAATTTGGATGAACAATACGCTCCTGCGGATTTGCTGCGAGCGTGTTTTCCAGGTGGTTCAATCACGGGAGCACCTAAAGTTCGCGCAATGCAGATCATTGAAGAACTGGAGCCGCATCGACGCAGCGCGTATTGCGGCAGTATTGGCTATATTTCACGCCATGGTCGTATGGACACCAGCATTACTATCCGAACTCTTGTAGCGGAAAAAAACAAACTTTACGCTTGGGCTGGCGGCGGCGTCGTGGCAGATAGCGATTGCGCCTCTGAGTATCAAGAAACGTTGGATAAACTTTCAAAGATTTTGCCAGCGCTGCAATCGTAGATTTCAACCGTGGACAACGTCGCTTTAATGCTATTGACGAAAACAATCTAAAACGCCTCCAGAACGGTAATGCCGCTCATTTAACAGCGAGTGGCATATTTCTGTATCTCATCACCCTGCACAGCGACGAAGGAGCGTGATACAGGTTCTTCTATTCAAGCACTTTGTGGTCAAATTTGTTTCATTACCCGCTCATCGTGCTGCTACTAGATTCTTAGTCTCGCCAAGGCTCGCTAGAATGACCCAAAAAACATCGTTAAATGATCGGCATTATCCAGCGTGGTGCGTTTTTTGTGTGCTTTATTTGCATGTACTTTAGCTTTTAGCCGTTGGCCAACAAACATACTTTTTAAGAGGCAGCGTCTACTGCTCAAGCCACTTACACATAATCTGTTCAATATCAGTTGCGGTGTACGGCTTAGTGAGGATGTCGTCCATGCCTGAATCAATACACTTTTGACGCTCTTCGATGGTAGTGCCAGCGGTTAATGCAATAATAGGATGAGTAAAGCCACGCTCTCTCAGATACATCGTCGCCTCATAGCCATCCATTTCTGGCATTCGGCAGTCCATGAATATCAGTTCGTAGTCTTTACTTTTCACCGCTTCTAATGCTTCTTTGCCGTTGGCTTTTAAATCAGGTGTAATGTCGAGTTTTTTCAGCATTTGAGTAACAATGACTTGATTCATTCTGATGTCATCAACCACTAATATTGAGCGTCCTGCTAAATCGCTTCGCTCTATGGTGACCAACTCCCCCTCTGCTGTGCCTTGTGCTTGCCCTTCCTCAAGAGGAATAGCAACTTTAAAAGTTGTCCCTTTGCGCTCTTCACTTTCAAAGCTAATTTGACCTTGCATCAAATCCACAAGGTTTTTACAAATCGCGAGACCTAAACCTGAGCCTTCAAAGCTGCGTTTCGCCGAGCGATCAACTTGGACAAATGGATCAAAGAGTGACGGCTGTGCTTTTATTGGGATGCCAATACCAGTGTCTTCAACCTCAAAATAAGCCGTGCCGTTAAGCCATTCCACCCGTAACACGACACCACCCAAGTGAGTAAACTTAATCGCGTTTCCCACCAAGTTAACCAAAATTTGTGTAATGCGCTCTAAGTCACCGACTAAAAATTCTGGAATCCCCAGCTTTTTGTCGATAGAGAAATGGATGCGTTTTTCAGCAGCCTTAGCTGCAAATACACCCATGATGGCTTTTTCAAGTTCCTCCCAGGCAAAGACTTTATGTATGATTTCCATCATACCGGCATTCATCTTACTGAAATCAAGAAGATCATTAATGATAACTCTCAATAAGTCCCCTGATTGAGTCAGATTGCTCAAGTATTGACGCTGCTCTTCTTCTAATTGGGTTCGACTCAATAACTCCGCACTACCCAATACGCCATTGAGAGGAGTTCGCAGCTCATGGTTAATCATGGCGACAAACTCCTTCGTCGCTTTTTCTGATTCCTCAGCCCGCTTTCTCAGCTCGACCTCTCGCTCTAAACTTAAGTGTCGACCAATAACACCATGAACTAAGTCAGACACGAGCTCCATCTGTTTGGAAATAAAAGACTGATCGATTTGATCTTGCAACACAGAGAAAATCAACTCCCCAACCGTTTCCCCATCAATGATAACTGGCAAATGCAAATTCTCTCCCTGCCAATTAGGAGAGGTTAAAATCTCGTTGTTATGACGAAGCTGTAAGTGACCAAAGTGATGACGACGCAATGAGCTCAGCTTTGTAGCGTCAAGAAACAAGTAAGCCGCAGAAATGATCGAGTTAGAAGTGAGCTGCTCAATAAAGCTCGCTATCATTGCTTCATCGAACGTGCTCGATAAAAAAGTACGACCGAACTTAATCAACGTCGCATCAATTTGCTCTTCAAACTCAAACTTACGAAGATCCTTTTTAGATTTCAGCTCCAGCTTTTTCAATGCAACACTGAGTTGCTGGTTGGATTCATATAACTCTAAGCTTTTCTGTTCCAACAGCTGCTCAGCTGCTTTTCTTGATGCAACTTCTCGTTTGAGTTTCCTTTCTAATGAGGAACTTCCCGTCATATCGTTCTTATTGAGCCTCTAACCAAAAACGTACTTTGCTACCATCTTCTGACTGATTTTGATGTTTGATATGAACTACCTCACCAAAATGCGCAGCACAGCCTTTTATCAATCCTAAGCATACGTGAGACATACATCTTGCGCTGTGGTAGTCAAATACCAATTGGGATTGGTTTTCACTAATGAAATCAAATTGCGGAGGGTTAGCATCAGGATAGAGCTTCTTAACTTCGACATGAATAAAGTCTTCAACATGGCGAACAAATTGAAACGTCGTTTCACACTGTTGCAAACTGGCGTGACTAGGAATGGAGCGAAGTAAATTCAAAAAGACGCACTCTCCAAACACTTCTTGCAGTTGCTCGGGGGGAACACCAGATACTTTACTGAGATTCACGATCAACTTAACCAAGTCTTTGTGATCGTAACTACCAACAGCGGTGTAAACACCTTCATCGTTAGAAAGATCGAGAACTTGGTCTAACACATCAAGACCGAATTTCTCTTCTACTAACTCCATGAACTCGGTGAAAATAATCCCTTTCATTGGCCAATACTTGTCCTATAGTGACGTCCTAAAATAAAGAATGGTGTATAACCTTATAAGTTTCAAATTAATATGTTCAAGCAGAGTGAGACACACAACACAAAGAGGGAAAGTGCTGGCGAGTGCTTTAATGCGAATGTTTTATTTGGTAACCAGTAACGATAACGCCATACGCTTTGCCGTCTTTGAGTATAATAAATAATGGTTAGGCACGATAAATAAGGACTCAGTTTGGTTATCGACAAAACTCATTTACTACAGAACTTTCAATTTCGGCTTCCAACGGGCTACCACAAAGAGTCCCTTGCACGACTGAAATGGATGAAAGAAAAGTCCCTGAGAGATGCGGCAGTCTTAATCGGTTTTGTGGAACGCGATGACGGGTTACAAGTCATTCTGACTAAGCGCGCAGCCCACTTACGCCATCATCCGGGACAAATCAGCTTTCCCGGTGGCAAATATGAGCAGGAAGATATTCAGCTCGTGAATACCGCTTTAAGGGAAACCAAAGAAGAAGTTGGGATAGAAGATGAGCATATTCATGTGTTTGGTCAACTGCCTACACTACCAACGATTAGTCAATTTAATGTGACACCTTTTTTGGCTTTTGTTTCTCCGGAATATAAAACGCATATTGACCCAAATGAAGTAGAGTCAGTTTTTGAGGTTCCTGCCAACCATATTCTGAACCCCAAAAAATTGTATAGCACCAAATTTGACCTAAAAAGAAGCAGTCATCGTGTATTTGCTATCCCATATAGACAGCATTTCATCTGGGGCATGACGGCACAAATTATCGAATCAATGCAAAAACATATTATTTCACATTAAACAGTTGTTGATATCGGTGCTTTTATAGGCGCGATCATTATGCGCATCAATATTAATAAAACGTTGCTTCATAAACATTCATTCACATTAGATTAATTTTCCATTTTCACCGCAAACGCTTGCGGTGAAATAAATTTATACAAACAGCCCTATTGATAAGTTTTTCTAATTTTACTCATTAGCAGAAATCACGAGTAGCACATCATTTTCGTGATAAAAAGCAGGTTTTTGACATATCATTCAATAAGCGTAAGCAATAAATGATTTAGATCTAATTTTCCTAGTGTAAAATCTTGCAAAATTACTCCCGACTTATTTCCTGTTCCCAAAATGAGTAACTAAAAAATGAATACAACTACTTCTGCGGTTTCTACCGCACAATCGTCTAGTAAGTTTTCTTACAAAGACTTTACCTGGTGTCTGTCTCTTTTTGGTACGGCAGTAGGTGCAGGTGTACTGTTCCTTCCTATTAAAGCAGGTGCAGGTGGCTTCTGGCCATTAGTAATCCTAGCCCTAATCGCAGCACCAATGACTTGGTTCGCACACAAATCTTTAGCTCGTTTCGTTCTTTCTGCGAAAAACCCTGAAGCGGACATCACCGACACAGTAGAAGAGCACTTTGGTAAGACTGGCGCAAACCTTATTACGTTCGCTTACTTCTTCGCTATCTACCCAATCGTACTTATCTACGGTGTTGGTATCACAAACACAGTTGACTCTTTCCTAGTTAACCAAATGGGCATGGAATCTATTCCTCGCTGGCTACTTTCTGGTGCACTTATTGCTGCAATGACAGCAGGCGTAGTATTCGGTAAAGAGCTTATGCTGAAAGCAACTTCAGCAATGGTTTACCCTCTCGTGTTCATCCTACTAGCACTGTCTGTATACCTAATTCCTGGTTGGAACACTTCAATGATGGAAGTGTCACCTGACTGGGGTGCAATGCCAGCTATCGTTTGGCTAGCAATCCCTGTTATTGTGTTCTCTTTCAACCACAGCCCAATCATTTCTCAGTTCTCTAAAGAGCAACGTCGTGTATATGGTGATGACGCAGTTAAGAAAACTGACGCTATCACTGGTGGCGCAGCAATGATGCTGATGGGCTTTGTTATGTTCTTCGTTTTCTCTGTTGTACTTTCTCTGTCTCCAGAGCAACTAGCAACGGCGCAAGAGCAAAATATCTCTGTTCTCTCTTACCTAGCAAACGTGCATGAATCTCCACTGATCTCTTACATGGGTCCATTGGTTGCTTTCGCAGCGATCACCTCTAGCTACTTTGGCCACTTCTTAGGTGCGCACGAAGGTCTAGTTGGTCTAGTGAAATCTCGTTCAAAATCACCAGTAAGCAAGATCGAGAAGATGTCTCTAATCTTCATTGTAATCACAACTTGGATCGTTGCTATCGTTAACCCAAGCATCCTAGGTATGATTGAAACAATGGGTGCACCGATGATTGCGGCAATCCTATTCTTGATGCCAATCTTCGCAATGCAAAAAGTTCCTGCGATGGCTAAGTACAAAACTTCAGCACCTGTGCAAATTTTCACAGCAATCTGTGGTCTTGCTGCAATTAGTTCTGTAATCTACGGCGCTCTTTAATCATCTCTGCCCAGTGCAGTATGATTAATCCAAAAATATAACGATAAAATTAAGCCTCCCAACTCCCCTTGGGAGGCTTTCTTCTGAGGTAATCGATATGATTAGTGTTTTTGATATCTATAAAATCGGTGTTGGACCTTCAAGCTCACACACTGTAGGCCCAATGAAAGCGGGTAAAGAGTTTATTGATGATCTTCGTGCAATGGGAAAACTGCGCGACATCACTAAAATCACCGTTGACGTTTATGGATCACTATCACTGACAGGGAAAGGTCACCACACAGATATTGCTATCATCATGGGTCTTGCAGGCAGCACTCCTGAGAAAGTTGATATCGATTCTATCCCGGGCTTTATCGCTCGTGTAGAAGAAACTGAACGCCTTCCTGTTGGCATGCACTGTCACACAGTATCGTTCCCACGTGAAGGTGGAATGAACTTCCACAAAACAAACCTAGAGCTACACGAAAACGGCATGCAGATCCACGCTTGGATTGATGACGAAAAAGCGTACTCAAAAACTTACTACTCTATCGGCGGTGGTTTCATCGTTGATGAAGAAAATTTCGGTAAAGAAGCTGAAAACCCAGTAAAAGTACCTTACCCGTTTACAACGGCAGAGGAACTGGTTAACCAATGCCACGAAAGTGGATTGTCCATCAGCGCACTAACCATGAAGAATGAGCATGCGCTTCATTCAGATGAAGAAACTCGTACTTATTTCGCGAACATCTGGCGCACAATGCGCGAGTGTATGGATCGCGGTATGAATGAAGAAGGTATTTTGCCTGGTCCACTACGCGTGCCTCGTCGTGCAGCAGCACTTCGCCAGCAGCTACTTACTTCAGAAAAGACGACAAACGACCCAATGTCTGTTGTTGATTGGGTAAACATGTTTGCTTTCGCAGTAAACGAAGAGAACGCAGCTGGTGGCCGCGTAGTAACGGCACCAACTAACGGTGCGTGTGGCATCATCCCTGCGGTACTGGCTTACTACGATAAGTTCATCCAAACTGTGACTGAAAAAGATTACATCCGTTACTTTGCAGCTTCTGGCGCAATCGGAGGTCTTTACAAGCGTAACGCGTCTATCTCTGGTGCAGAGGTTGGCTGTCAGGGTGAAGTTGGCGTGGCATGTTCTATGGCAGCAGCAGGCCTTGCTGAGCTTATGGGTGGTAGCCCAGAGCAAGTATGTATGGCAGCAGAAATCGCGATGGAGCACAACTTAGGTCTAACGTGTGACCCAGTTGCAGGTCAGGTTCAGGTTCCATGTATTGAGCGTAACGGTATTGCGGCAGTAAAAGCAATCAACTCTACTCGCATGGCACTACGTCGCTCTTCAGCTCCAACTGTTTCTCTAGATAAGGTTATCGAAACCATGCTAGAAACAGGTAAAGACATGAACGCGAAATACCGCGAAACATCTCAAGGTGGTCTAGCAATCAAAGTGATTTGCTAACACGCCTTTCTGAATACCAATCAAAACCCGAGTCTGTGCTCGGGTTTTTTTATACCTAAAAAACCCAGGAAAATGCGTTATCAGGACAAGTAAAAAAAACCTAAAACGTTGAATATATCCAAATATTATGGATATCTCAGTAAAAAATCACATCTCTTCCCTAGCTTTATTGATAACGTAGCCAAAAATTAAACTTGGAGCACATCAACACATGATTAGGTTTGAAATTGGAAACCAAATCTGCGTTTGCTTGTCCGAAAACGAAATATCTCTAGAGCTCAATCAGTCACTCCACCACTCCATTCCTGTCAACCCAAATGAGTACGCCATTCTGTCAACTATCGCCACATACGGCAGTTTAAATACGCCGATTAGTCAGCGGTTAATAGAAAGCAAAATCACTCAACAATACAAAATGACACTGCCTGAAAATGGCTTTAAAAACGCGGTGGCCGCTCTAAGAAAGAAATTTCGCAAGCTCACGGAAGAACATTTAACCACTAACAAAAACATTATCGAAAACATTCACCGGACCGGATACTTCATCCCTTTTACTATGCAAAACAACCATCAGAATGGCATCGAACATCAACAGAAGATCAATCAATACACAACCAATAGTCTTCGCAAAGCGCTTCGTATTTGCCTGCGTAATAAAAAGATCTATTCAGAAGCAATGTGGGTTGTGTTGATCACTGCGATCATTTTCTTTGCTATCTGTTACTACGCGATAAACAGCATCGTTAAACATAATTATCTGGATAACGCCTTCGAAATTGCAGAGAGCCTTTCCCGCAGGAGTTGCTTTGCTAATGAAGGCGAACTGAAGTCGCTATTTGATAATGTGAAGTTGGTGGAATCGAGCATGATGCTAGATCGTTTCAATATTCGATGCTTAGTCACTCCAGAAACCGTTGTCCCTGTCAGCAAAAAAGCCTTTGAAGAGTGGAGTAACAATAACAATTACACGACACAATCATTTGACTTAAATAACGCAACTGTTTTGGTTCGTGTTAAAAACATTAACTTATCCGACAATGTTGAAAATCATATTTCACGTTTTTTTCTTTCTGGTATGAAGCTATCAACGAATACCGGAACATCGTTAGAGATTGGTAACACCAATGAACGCTTTTTCAATTATCACGTAAAGAATAGTGGCTATAAAGAGGTGTATTACATCTCTGGACCGTTTCAAAGTATCATTCTACTGAGCTTACTTTTTCTCATTATACTGCGTCACCGCTCCCTACAAGCCTTTATGGCTTACTTGTGCGCAATTCGACAATTCAAAATAAAACTGGAGCCGATTTATAACACTTCGGCACAAAAGATTGTGCACTACGAAGCCCTCTCCCGGTTTAAGGTAAAAAATACGCAACGGTTTATTGAAACACTGATACGCAATGGATTGCTGCTAACTCATACCTTACTGGTGATTGATTCCATCTACACCAAACAAAAAGCGTTGCCCATCCCTATCAGCATTAACGTTTGTCCTACTTTGCTGCGAGGGCGTAACTTTTCAATCCTATATAGAGAGCTATCTAATCGGGATTGCCGTTTGCTGACAATCGAAATCACAGAAAATGCATCGATGTATTATACCTCTGAGATTTATGGCAATGTCGCGAAACTAAAAGCACTGGATTGTAAAATCAGTATTGATGACTTTGGCACCGGCAATAATAATGTGGCGCTTATCAGCAAGCTGAATCCTGACTACCTCAAAATCGACCGAGAATTTGTTATTGGCCTAAAATCTGATGATAAAAAGATAGAAACCTTGCGTCAGTTAATTGCTATGGGCAATACGTATCGCTGCACGGTCATTGTTGAAGGCGTAGAAACGGCAGACAGTGCTCACTTACTCACAACATTGGGCGCCTATATTCACCAAGGTTATTATTACCCTCTTCATTGCTAGCTTTTCTTCACTCGGTTAGTTACTTAAAATAGATTTAATACTCTATAAAAACTCGTGGTGGCATAACGGTATGCCGCCAATTTGTGATTGAGCGATGATTGCGATTAAACCCACCAAACTGAAAGATTTTTCAAGTTTGATGCAATTGGATGTGCAAGAAGAGCAAAAAGGATTTTTTACACCGTTTGAAATGGCTTACCAAAAACGCAGTAAGTCAGAGGCGTTCTTTACGATTTATTCTGATGACCTATTAGTAGGCTATCTTGTTATCGATAAAGGTTTCTCCCAACATGCGCCGTTTGCTAAACGATACGAACTGGAGCTTAAATACTTGATGATTGATCAACGTTTCCAACGTCAAAGGGTTGGGAGTGAGGCATTGCGTAAACTGTTCCTTTATGCGTATACCATTAACCCTAAAAGCACCTCTCTTTGCGCCACTGTCCCACAAAGTCAGCAATACGCTATCAGTTTTCTTGATGCGTGCGGATTCATTAATACAGAGGAAACAACATTGGGTGATAATGAAAAAGAATGGATTCTACGACACCCATTAAGCTAGCTGGTGAAGCATAATCAAAATTGGGCCATTCAGACACAACAAAGGCAAGCTTCTCGCTTGCCTTTGTTTAATGCTCAATAGAAAGTGACTTATTCGCCTTTGTAAATACAACCCGCTGTGCACGTTTCTTTGATTTCGACTTTACTTAGCAGTGGTAAGCTTGGCTTAAGCTGCTGCCAAATCCATTTTGCTAACACTTCGCTAGTCGGGTTCTCTAACCCTTCAATGTCGTTTAGGTAGTAATGGTCTAAGCGATTGTAAATTGGTTTAAATGCAGCTTTGATCTCTGCAAAATCCACTACCCAACCTGTATGTGGATCAACTTCACCTTCTACATAAAGACGAACAAGGAAAGAGTGTCCGTGCAAACGACCACACTTGTGACCTTCTGGTACGTGTGGCAAATGGTGTGCTGCTTCGAACATAAACTCTTTGTATAATTCTGTTTTCATCTTGATTCTCAGGCTTTAAAAAGACAGGCAATACTAAGGAA
Source organism: Vibrio sp. 1727 (assembly GCF_033344415.1). NCBI lineage: Bacteria > Pseudomonadati > Pseudomonadota > Gammaproteobacteria > Vibrionales > Vibrionaceae > Vibrio > Vibrio sp. 1727. The sequence continues at coordinate 171,891 of NZ_JAWPOT010000004.1, read as the reverse complement.
TTCGCTGCCAAGAGACAAGCGTTACCCCATACAAGCGTAGCAAAAACTTCCGCTGGTTCCTGGCCTCTTTGCTATCACTCACACCAAAGCGCCGTATTTCTGTCACGCGCCAAACATTTGATTACACAGCACTCACATCACAATTACATATCCCCAACATGTGTGGGGTCACAATCATTCATTTCGTTGTTCGCAGTGCGCATTTGTGCACATTAATATTGTGCAGTTCGTTCCAATTACACTTATAAATTTATGCGCTCAACTATCACTTTTAAGCTCTTACTGGCGTTAATTGCTGTCTTCAGCTGCGTTCTAGCTGCCTCTACGGCTTACCAATACCATCAACAAAAAACCTTAATCAATGATGTTCTTAGTGAACAACTCCATGATAAGGCTAGTAATTATTTCGATAGCCTAAATATGATGATGCTTACGGGCACCATGTCGCAAAAAGAAACCTTACGTCAAAAGGCCCTGGCCCAAGAAGGCATTGAAGCAGTTCGCGTGTTGCGAGCTGATACTGTGACCAAACTTTACGGACCTGGGCAACAAAACCAGCAGCCTGTCGATGATATTGATCAACGAGCGTTGAATGGTGAACTGGTGATTGAACCAATCTCAGCCGATTGGGGCAAAGGGTTAGTAGTCGCACTACCAATGAAATCGAGCGAAAATTACCGTGGCACCAACTGCGTTTCTTGCCACGTTGCACCAGCAGGAGAAGTGTTGGGCGCGATTCGCTTGGAATACAACATGAATCATGTCAATTCAATGATCAGTAAACAGGCAATGTTTGCGATGGGAATAATGGCCGTAATCGCATTTGTGGGCTTCATCATAACGATGAGTTTGATTCAGAAAATCATTGTACGACCAATTCAAAGAACGTCGAAATTCATGTCGAATGTGAGCCATAGCAAAGATCTATCTCAACGACTTATGCATCACCAACAGGATGAAGTGGGCCAACTTTCTACTGCCATCAATTCATTCATGGATACGGTCTCCGAAAGCTTAGAACGTGTGCAAGACACCTCTCACTCACTTGCCGACTCCGCGAGCAAACTAACTGCTGTCGCGCAGTCCACAGATAAAGCGGCCAATAACCAACAGCTAGAGACCAACGAAGTACAAAGTAATATCACCGATATGTTGCAGCAACAAACTGCGGTTGAGGACTCGACTAACAACGCTACTGTTTTGGTCAATCACACCGTTGATGTCGCCACTCATAGTGCAAGCCAAGCACACAATGTAAGTGAAGACATCAAACAACTAGTGAGTAACATTGATACTGTACGGGAAAAAATCAGCTCTCTAAACCAAAGAACCGAAGAAGTGTCGTCCATTCTTGTGGTTATTAAGGGTATTGCAGAACAAACCAATCTGCTCGCGTTGAATGCTGCTATTGAAGCCGCCCGAGCCGGAGAGCAAGGGCGCGGTTTTGCGGTCGTCGCGGAAGAAGTGCGTAACCTGGCTTCTAGGACGGCTGAGGCCACTGGTAATATTGAACATATCATTTCTCAATTCCAGCAAGGAAGTGAAGAGTCATTAACTTCTGTTGATACCGTCTGCCAGTTTGCTCATCAACGCTCTGTCGATGTCGAGGCACTATCAGCCACAATGCATAACGTTGTTGACGAAATGCGCCAAGTGCTCAGACATGCAGAAGATATCCAAAACCAGACGCAAACCACATCTGATGTAAGTCAGCATATTCAATCTAAAATAGATGTGATCACACTGCATGCTAACGACACATCGCAATCAGCATCGCACACGCGTGATATTAGTGTTGATTTAGAGCATCTATCCGAACGTTTAGAGCAATTACTAAACCAATTCACACTTTCAGAGCACAAAAGAGTGAATAAATAGAGAGATTCTCCCCATCAAAACGAATATAAAGGTTGATGCGAGCGAATTGACAGGTAATATGTCTCGTTGAATCTGTAAAATGCTACCCAACTCAGCGCTTAGCTTGTTTTTTGAACAAAAAATGTTATTAGACAAGTACTTTAAGTAAGCGTTGAGTTGAATTTTTACCTCAATGGAGAATATTGAAAACATGACTTACGCGCCTGTATCAGACGTATTGAAAGGTCAGCTAGCAGTAGACAGCGAAGTGACTGTTCGTGGCTGGATCCGTTCACGTCGTGATTCCAAAGCTGGAATCTCTTTCCTTGCCATATATGACGGCTCTTGTTTCGACCCGATTCAGGCCGTGGTCCCAAATAATCTTAATAATTACGAAGACGAAGTATTAAAGCTAACGACTGGCTGCTCTGTTGAAGTAACTGGTAAGATTGTTGAATCTCCTGCAAAGGGTCAAGACTTCGAACTTGCTGCCACTGACGTTAAAGTGGTTGGTTGGGTTGAAGATGCTGAAACTTACCCAATGGCAAAAACTCGTCACTCAATCGAGTACCTACGTGAAGTTGCGCACCTACGTCCGCGCACAAACGTAATCGGTGCAGTAGCACGTGTACGTAACTGCCTATCTCAAGCAATCCACCGCTTCTACCACGAGCAAGGTTACTTCTGGGTATCTGCGCCGTTGATCACGGCTTCAGATGCTGAAGGCGCTGGTGAAATGTTCCGCGTATCTACGCTAGACATGGAAAACCTTCCTCGCACTGACGCTGGTAAAGTGGACTACAACGAAGACTTCTTCGGTAAAGAGACGTTCCTAACCGTATCTGGTCAGCTAAACGCAGAAGCTTACGCTTGTGCGCTAAGCAAAGTTTACACTTTCGGCCCTACTTTCCGAGCTGAAAACTCAAACACAAGCCGCCACCTAGCAGAATTCTGGATGGTTGAGCCTGAAGTTGCGTTCGCAGAACTGGATGATGTAGCGAAACTGGCTGAAGACATGCTCAAGTACGTGTTTAAAGCAGTGCTTGCAGAGTGTCGCGATGACCTTGAGTTCTTCGCTCAACGCATCGACAAAGAAGCAATCACTCGTCTAGAGCAGTTCGTTTCTTCTGACTTCGCGCAGGTTGACTACACTGACGCAATCCAGATTCTTCTTGATTCAGGCCGTGAGTTCGAATTCCCAGTTGAATGGGGTATCGATATGTCTTCTGAGCACGAGCGTTTCCTTGCTGAAGAACACTTCAAAGCACCTGTAATCGTTAAGAACTACCCGAAAGACATTAAAGCATTCTACATGCGTGCTAACGATGACGGTAAAACAGTTGCAGCGATGGACGTTCTAGCACCGGGCATCGGCGAAATCATCGGTGGTTCTCAGCGTGAAGAGCGCCTAGACATTCTAGATGCGCGTATGCGTGAAGTGGGTATCGATCCTGAACATATGAGCTGGTACCGCGACCTACGTAAATACGGTACAGTGCCACACGCAGGCTTTGGACTAGGCTTCGAGCGCCTAGTATCTTACGTAACTGGTATGGGCAACGTTCGTGACGTGATCCCATTCCCACGTACTCCTCGCTCTGCGAACTTCTAATCACTTTTTAGTGATATCGAATTAAAAAGACCTCCCATGTGGAGGTCTTTTATTTGTACGAATGATTTTCTAGCAACCGGTGTATGCACTCTAGTTGTTATTTTCGTCGTCATCCTCATCTGCTCGCGCTGCGTATTTTACTCCAACCACACACAAGCCAAACATCACAAATGGGATAACGGCAGCAGTGTATTCCGTCCAAACCATATGAGAAAAAGATTTCGCCAATATCAAGTGTGCAAACACCAACAAAAATGCGCTAAAAATAGCAACACCCATCAACCTAAGTTCATGCTTTACCAACTGCTTTTTCATTACGGCTCCTAACCTAAATGGTTGTCTGCCCATGATTGAAACACAGCTTCGGTATCGTCCACTGATACAGTTTGAGCAAAAAACAGGTAAACAGTTGGCTAATGAAGTAATTCTCCGACCGTCTTCACGGCTTGTTCTAATTCATCATTTACGGGTAACGATGTATTAAGCCTCAGGTAGTTCTCATAATTTGGAGCGACAGAAAACAACTGACCAAATGCTACAGTGATGTTCGCTTCCAATAACTTTTGATAAATCGCTTTTCCGCACTTTGTTTTCGGCAGTTCTATCCAAAGAAAATAGCCGCCTTCCGGTTGCGTGTAACGAATCGATTGGGGAAAGTACTTATCAACCAGTTCAATAAACGCCAATTGCCGCTGCTCAAGATTCTTTCGCAGTTTTCTAAGATGGCTATCATAACTATCGTTTTGCAAGTAATGCGCGATACCCTGCTGGATTGGCGCACTGCCTGACAACGTCGAGATAAGTTGCAGCTTTTGAAGTTGCTCATTGAAGCGTTTGTTTACCACCCAGCCCAGCCTATAGCCAGGGCAAAGGCTTTTTGAAAATGATCCACAATGCAACACGCGCTCTTGTGTATCAAAAGCTTTAAGTGAGCTTGGCTTTTTTTCAGAAAAATAAAGCTCTGAATACACATCATCTTCGATCAAGTACACATCGTATTTATCAGCCAGTTCGACGATACGTTGCTTCTGCCCGTCACTTAATAAGGTTCCTGTTGGATTGTGAAAGTTAGTCATTAACCAGCATGCGCGAACATCATTGTCGACAAAAGTCGCTTCAATTTGATCCACTGAATGTCCAGTTAACGGATCCACCGTTATTTCTATCGCCTTTAGACCTAAACGTTCAATCGCTTGAAGTGCGCCATAAAACGTCGGTGATTCAACTACAACAGTATCTCCAGGCTGGGTCACGGCCTGAAGGCTTAAATTCAACGCTTCTAATGCGCCAGAAGTAACGACAATATCATCATGGGTAAACACCATACCTTGTTGGATGTACCGTTGAGCAATCAAACGGCGTAGAGACTCACAGCCCGGCGGCAAGTTATCCAATAACGTCTCTGCCCCCATCTTCCTACCTGAGCTGGCTAGATTACGGTTTAGCGCTTCTAATGGGAACAATGCAGGGTCTGGAAACGCGGAGCCAAACTTCACCGCATTCGGTGAGGCCTGATTTTTGAGGTAGTCGTAAAGTTCATCGTTGATGCTGGAGCGATAAACGGAAGTAGCTGGAGAACTCGGTTCGAAGCGGTCCAACTCCGCAGTCACAAAGTATCCAGACTGAGGTTTCGCTGCGACCCAACCTTGTGCTTCGAGCAGCTGATAAGCTTGTAATACCGTACCTGCGCTGACAGAATGGTTTCGGCTTGTTACACGCACTGATGGCAGCTTTTCCCCTGCTCTCCATGTATTTTGCTGAATCTGCGTTTTGAACAGCTCAGCCAGTTGACGGTATCGGTTCATGTTTCCCTCATTTCACTTACAGCCGCACCATAGCATACTTCGCGCCAGCATTCTGATATGGGAGTATTCAATTTAGCAACGTAATTTATCAAGCTTATCAATAGATATTTCAGCCACGAAGTGAGCGTTTATATCCCATACTTTGACTGTTACACACATATTGCCTCACATCTTTGCAATACCTAAAAGCCAAGGTTTTACGTTGGATTGAGTGCGTTAAACTCACTTCGAGCTACGGTCTTTAAATCAGGAGGAAGCGATGAAAGTTTTTACAATGGACGATCTCTCGTATCGCGGAAAACATAAAGGTGTACATAGTTGGGACCATCCTGGCAGTACCACCCCTTATTATTGGCATCCTGATTGGCTGCATATCGCTGAAGATGCTTTGGGTGAACACAAAAAGACTGACCTTGAAGTCCCTGATGGAGAAATAGCGACAGAAGAGCATGCAAAAGCGGCGATTCTCAAACACTTGAATGACGAGTAGTTTAGGCTCTATCACCGTTCAAGAATAGCATTAGGTAGGCGAATCCATCGTTGTATGCTTTAAACACAAATAAAGCTAAAACCTGCCAAATAGTAAATTCTTCTGAATGAGAAGTACGCATCTTCTATAGCGTTCAAAGGGCAAAATAAGTCGATTGTTATCACATTAATTTTCATTACATCTGTTACATTTAAATAGTAATGGTGATGCACACCTCAACTCATGGATTATGAGAGAAAACAATAATGGCGAAATACAACGAAGAAGATATTAAATACAAAGGTGAATCCAACGGCGTACATTCTTGGAGCTCTCCTTCCGGCCAACCTTATTACTGGCACCCAGATTGGTTACACGTTGCGGAAGATGCGACGGGTACGCATCCGAAGCAAAAACTTGAAGTTGAAAAGACAGAAGTACCAACCGAAAAGCACGCATTAAAAGCGATCTTAAAGCATATGAACGACTGGGCGACTGAAAAACTTTCTTCTAACCCTGACATCGAAACCAATGCGGTTGAGTCGGAAATCAATCTGAAGAAATAACTCCAACCGATATCCATACTTCTAACAGTAAACGCTCCACCTTTGGTGGGGCGTTTTTGTCTCAACAAATCCTCACTAGACAATTATAAACGCGTTAACGCAAAGCACTGAATTGAAACGATTGGGATGTGTGCAAAACTTCTCCAACCATGGCATAAATGCCCTTCAAACTCTGTGCCTACCAAACGTTTTCATGGCAAAAACTTTAGTTATGTTAGAATTCTGTTTCAAATCGCAACTTTTTTAGGTTTTCTTTTCAGTAACGGTTGTAACCAATATTGCTGAAAGGTATAAATGTTAGCACACCCCTTCGATTAACATGGATGAAGATTATGTTTGAAAAAGTAGTTGCCGCTCCGGCTGACCCTATTCTTGGCCTTACTGAAGAGTTTAAAAAAGATGCTCGCGCAGACAAAATTAACCTTGGCGTAGGTATTTACAAAAACGAGCAAGGCGAAACTCCCGTTCTTGCGACAGTAAAGAAAGCTGAAGCAGCACTTGTTGAAACTGAAAAAACCAAATCTTACCTAACCATCGAAGGCACAGCAGAGTACGGCATTGCAGTGCAAAAACTGCTTTTCGGCTCTGATGCAGAAATTGTAAACGAAAAACGCGCTAAAACAGCTCAAGCTCCGGGTGGTACTGGTGCACTACGTGTTGCCGGCGAGTTTATTAAACGTCAACTAGGCGATGTAAAGATCTGGATCAGCAACCCAACATGGGCGAACCACAACGGCGTATTTACTGCTGCTGGTATCGAAACGGCACAATACAGCTACTACAATGCTGAAACAAAAGACAAAGACTTCGATGCGATGCTAAATGATCTGCAATCTGCACCTGAAGGCGACATCGTGCTTCTACACGGCTGCTGTCACAACCCTACAGGGATCGATCCTACGGCTGAAGAATGGGAAACATTGGCGAAACTTGTCGCAGAGAAGAAATTGCTTCCTCTGTTCGACTTCGCCTACCAAGGCTTTGCTAAAGGCGTGGAAGAAGATGCTGCAGGTCTTCGTACTTTTGCTAAATACAACAAAGAAATCCTAGTCGCGAGCTCTTTCTCGAAAAACTTTGGCCTATACAATGAACGCGTAGGTGCCTTCACGTTAGTAGCTGAGTCAGAAGAAGTCGCAACAACCGCTTTTTCTCAAGTTAAAGCCATTATTCGCTCTATCTACTCTAACCCACCTGCACACGGCAGCGCTGTCGTGACTCACATTCTTGGCAACGCCGAAATGCGTGCGGAATGGGAAGCTGAAGTAGCAGAAATGCGTGACCGCATTCAAGAAATGCGTGAACTGTTTGTAGCGACACTAAAAGCAGAGGGTGTGGACGCAGACTTTAGTTTCATCGAACGTCAAAATGGTATGTTCTCTTTCTCTGGTCTTTCTAAAGAGCAAGTTAACCGCCTTAAAGAAGAGTTCGGTATTTACATTGTCGGTTCTGGCCGAATCAGTGTTGCTGGTATGACGAAGTCAAATATGGGCCCTCTATGTAAAGGCATTGCAGCGGTTTTATAATCGACTGTCGCATACTTTATTAAAAGGAAAGGTCAGCATAAGCTGACCTTTTTTGTTTTAACTTAACGCCAAAAACGAACCCGTCCGATCTAGTAGACAAACTTCAAACTCAGCCCTACTTCATTGACGTAATCTGAGCTTTCACCGCTGTAATCAGTATCTCTAAACTGATAAAAAAGACCAGTGCCGATGACTTTATGCCATTGGTAGTTAAGACCGATCTTAAAATTGTTCTCATCAACGATATCACTACGGTTCAACTCCACTTCAGCTGTCGCAATAAGCTTTTCACTGAGCAAGTAATTCACCCCAACAGTTACAGCTTGAATCAATTCGCTATCGGAAGACAACGTATTATCCGTTTTGTCGTCCGTCGCTTTCGCTTTGATTGCGCCTATTCCATATAGCCCGTAGATATCGAATTGCTCTGTAACTCCATAACGGTAACCACCACCAAACAAAAGGCGGTCAATGCGAAGAGTAAAATCATCCGGATGGAAAAACTGCGCTGAGTAATCAACATTAAACAACCAGTTCTCAGTAAACAAATAGTTACCACCGAGTCCAACTGTGGTCGCATTAGAGTTATCTAACCATTCTTCGTTTGTCGTTCCGGCACCAACATCCAAATGAATGTGTTCGTACCCAAATTTTTCTGCTTGGTCCATGACCGCTGCGCTTGATATCGCCGGCAAAGCAGCTAAAGAAACAAGCAATAAATTTCTCACCATTCGACTTCCTTTCATGAGAATTATCTAAACACTGTATTCCATCGCCTGAGCTACTTGGCTCAAGAAGAATAGCTTAATCTAAAGACGTGATAACGATCTGAAACAGCCAAAGATCTAATCAGTCATCACGAAGAAAACATATCGACGACGTCTTTTTCAATTGAGGTGACCATATAGTAGTAAAAATGAAGCTCCCTTATCGTGCGATATGTCAGAATCTTATGACTGAGCACGAAAATCGCGGTTCAGATAAGACTCTGTTTTAAAACTAAGTTAAGATTACTTTATTATTTGCGAACTAAAAGGCGCCTTCGATGGATGCAGAACTTCTCGAGATTTACAACTTTCTCGCCAAGTATCCCCCGTTCAATGAACTCCCTGAAGAAACACTAAACAAGGTGACAGAGAGTGTCGAAATCTCGTACTACCGAGAAGATACCCCCATCATCCATTTTGGAGACTATATCCAAGATTTATACGTGGTGCGAAGCGGTGTTGTTGAAGTTTATCGACGCAAAGGTGAGCTGTATAACCGCCTTGACGAAGGTGACCTATTTGGCCAGATGGGCATGCTCACCAATAACAAAGTCCGCTTTCCGGTAAAAGCCATTGAGGATACCCTGCTCTACTGTATTCCTGGTGACATCTTCCAAGAAATTTACGATAACTTTGATTCCTTTGCGGATTTTGTTGAAGTTGAAAATAGCGCTCGTTTACGCCAAGCCATTTCAGAAAACAAAGACGCCAATGACCTGACGACGTCGAAAGTGAAAACCTTGCTGACTGGCGATGCTCATACGATTGATCGTGGTCAGACAATCCAGCAAGCCGCGCAGCAAATGGCGAATGACAACGTATCGGCTTTACTTATCGTCGACCCAGATTTCGTTCGTGACGAAGACGATCCACAGTCCCCAGTACTTGGTATCATTACTGACCGTGACTTGTGTACCCGTGTGTTAGCTGAAGGTTTGTCCCCACAGGACGATGTGTCCAGTGTGATGACCACGGAGGTCATGTCTCTTGACCACAACGCTTACATCTATGAAGCAATGTTAACGATGCTGCGTTACAACGTACATCACCTACCAGTGGTAAAAAACCAATTACCAATCGGTATTATCGAAACAACCGACATTGTTCGTTATGAATCTCAGAATTCGTTGTTGTTGGTGAGTAGTATTTTCCAACAACAGACTATCGAAGATTTAGCAGTTGTTGCCGAAGAAGTGAAAAGCAGCTTCGTGCGTCTGGTCAATGAAGATGCCAACTCTCACATGGTGGGTAGCGCGATGTCGGTCATTGGCCGAAGCTTCAAACAGCGTCTGCTAGAAATGGCAGAAGAAGAGCTTGGTCCACCGCCAATTCCTTATTGTTTCCTTGCACTTGGCTCAATGGGGCGAGATGAGCAACTGTTGGTGACTGACCAAGATAACGCCATCATTCTAGATGAGACTTATCAAGAAGAGAAACATGGTAAATACTTCGAAGCCCTAGCAAAATACGTCAGCGATGGGTTAGATGCCTGTGGCTACAAATATTGCACAGGTGATATTATGGCAACCAACCCACTATGGCGCATGACTCGTTCAGAGTGGGAAGAGTGTTTTGCTGACTGGATTGATAACCCGAACCCGAAAGCACTACTCAACGCCTCCATCTTTTTCGATTTGGATGGCGTCTATGGCCGCTTAAAATGGGCAGAACAGTTAACCAGCTTTATTGTTCGTCGCGCTCGAAAGAACAACCGCTTCTTAGCGTGTTTGGCTCGTAACGCACTAAACAGAACACCACCTCTGGGCTTCTTTAAAGACTTCGTGATGGAAAAAGATGGCAGACACAACAACTCCATCAACCTCAAACGTCGCGGTACTGCTCCTCTGGTCGACTTAATTCGTGTTCACTCTCTGGCAGTTGGCTCACGTGCACAGAACTCGTTTGAGCGTCTCGACGACATCATTGACGCTGGCATTTTGCCAAAAGGTCGAGCACAAGACTTAAAAGACGCGTTAGAGTTTATTTCCATGGTGCGTATTCGTCACCAAGCGACGGATGTGGAACTAGGCATTGATCCTGATAACAATATCGAACCGGAAAACCTCTCTGAGTTTGAACGTCGCAACCTAAAGGATGCATTCCAGATCCTAAGCAATGGTCAAAATTTCCTTAAGTTCCGCTACCAAGCGAACAAGAGCTTTAAGTGAGGTTTAGCATGATTAAAAAGCTCTTTCAGAAGCCAACCATCCAGTGGACAACGAAGTTTGAACAAAAGCTGGAGATGGCGAAGGATGAGAATTTAATTGCGTTTTATAGCAACAAGCCGCCTGCTCCAGAAACACCGTTATCTGAGGTGGAGTTCGTGGCGTTAGATTTCGAAACGACGGGTTTGAATCCTGAAAAACATGACATCATTACTATTGGTTTAGTGCCGTTTAACCTGAAGCGAATTTTCCTACGTAACTCGCGTCATTGGAAGGTACGTCCACAGCGTGCACTCGATGAAGACTCAGTCATTATACACGGTATTACTCACAGCGAATTGATCGATGCGCCTGACTTAGGCGATATCTTAAGCGAGCTGCTACCATGCTTAAGCGGGAAAATCATTGTTGTTCATTACCGTCGTATCGAGAGAGAGTTTCTGGATAAAGCGCTCAAAAGCCGTTTAGGGGAAGGTATTGAGTTTCCTGTTTTAGATACGCTGCACCTTGAAGAAACGATTCAACAGAAACGTTCAGGCTCTCTCTGGAAGCGTTTAAAAGGGAAAAAACCAGAATCGGTTCGGCTAGCGCAATCTCGACGCCGTTATGGGCTGCCAGACTATACGCCTCACCATGCATTAACCGATGCAATTGCTACCGCAGAGCTACTGCAAGCGCAAATCGCCCATCATTACAGTGAAGAGCAACCCATCAGTGAGTTCTGGCTGTAATATACTTCACGCTTAATAGCGATCAGAAAAGGAGCCAGATGGCTCCTTTTTACTTAGCTTGAGACAAGATTACAGCTTAAAGCGTTGAATCTCTTGTTCAAGTTCGTGTGATAGCTCAGACAGGTGAGCAGCTTGTTCTGCTGCTTGATGAGCTTCGACTGACAGCTCGTTAGACACATCACGAATACCTTCAGTGTTACGAGTGATCTCAGTGGTTACCGATGCTTGCTCTTCTGCTGCTGAAGCAATCTGCGTTGCCATATCACTGATACGCTCAACAGCAGTGTGGATTTGCGTCAAGCTCGCTGCAGCCGCATTGGCATCATCAACACTGGTATCAGCTAGACGACGACTGTCACCCATAATACCGACCGCTTTGGCCGTTGTGCCTTGTAGCATCTCGATAGTTTCTTGAATCTCTTGCGTTGAAGCATGAGTACGTTGGCTCAATACGCGGACTTCATCTGCAACCACAGCAAAACCACGGCCTTGCTCACCTGCACGTGCCGCTTCGATCGCCGCGTTAAGTGCAAGTAGGTTCGTTTGCTCTGCAATGCCTTGAATCGTTGATAGAATCGTATTGATGCTATTTCCGTGTGCTTCTAGCTCTTGAATCACATCAGTAGCAACTTGAACTTCTTGCGCTAAGTTCTGAATAGAGCCTTGCGTTTGAGTTACTTGGCTTGAACCGTGTGAACAAGCTTGAACCGCTTCTTCTGAGTTACTTGCCGTGCTATCAGCATTACCTGCAATTTCTTGTGTCGCTGCTGCCATTTCGTTCACGGCCGTCGCCACCATGTTGATTTCATCTTGCTGGTAAGAGATACGCTGACTACGCTCCTCAGCTTGCTGTGCTGTCGTGCGTGCTTGCTCTGAAAGCGCAGAAGATACGTGGCTAAGCTTAGTAACCATTGTGTGCATGTTGCCAACAAAACGGTTGAAGTTTTCCGCCAGTTTACCTACTTCATCATCACTGCGTGGTTCTAGGCGTTGCGTTAAATCACCTTCGCCAGATGCAATTTCTTCCAGTGCATTTGATACGCGGTTCAAGTCACGGAACAAGAAACCAACTAGCCAAGAAACTGCAAGAATAACCACAATCGTGATCGCCACAGCAGTGAACAATAGATCTCGTAGCAATACCGCATGACCTGCTTCTTCTGTTGCGCGATCCATTTCAATCGCAAACATCCAATGCGTACCAGGAACTTTATTGAAGTAGTAAAGCTTCTCTTTTCCTTTGATTACCGTATCTTCGATACGACCTTCATCGGCGGCGCGCTCAATTGCCTCTTCTGAAAAATCTTTTAGAACACTGGTGATAGGCTTAAGCGTCAAGCTTTTATCTGGATGCGCTAAGAAGGTGCCTTCATTCATGTCGATTAGCATCGCATGCGCGTTTTCACCTGCATCTAAGTTAATCACATCGCTGATAAGCTGATCGATCAGTACGTCCGCACCAACAACACCAACAAACTGACCATTTTTCATTACTGGCTCAGCAATGGTCACAAGTAGTGCATTCGTGATTGCGTCTTGATATGCGGCGGTGATGATTTGCTTACCCGCTGCATCAGCATCCTTGTACCAAGGACGTGTGCGAGGGTCGTAATCAGCACGGTTACGCTCCGGATGAGAGCGGTACATATCACCGTTTGGTGTACCAAGGAAGATGTCATCGAAGCCACCAGCCTTGCGAGCTTGTTGTAGGAAAGGAACAACGTCTTGCTCGGTCGAGTAATCATTGAACGCAGTGGCAATATCTTTACGGATATTGACCCAATCAGAAATTCCCTCTGACGCAGTAGTACTAAGACTTTGCGCACGTGAATAGACACCTGAACGAGTCTGATCAAATAATTGACCAGCCGACAACCAAGTAAGTGCTGTTGCCATCACAACAACAGCAGAAAGGCTTGCGCCTATAAGCTTTTGTTTTAATGATAATTTCATATTTATAGTTTTTTGAGTTGGGAGAACAGTTAAGGTGCATGAATATTACACACTTTTTTACGACTATTCACTAATTTTTAAAAAACAAAATAGCACATTAACTCTTTGTAAAATATGAACTTTCATGTGTCATTTTTTTGTCTCAAGCGTCATAAAAACCGCACAAAAAAAGCCAGCAAATTGCTGGCCTTTTGATTAATTGTTAGTCAGACGGTTTTATAAAATGCCGAATTACTGACGCTCAGTTCGCATACCCATCAATAAGCTCACACACATTGCAAGCAGAATGAAGGTAAATGGCAGTGCTGTAGAAATGGCACCGGCCTGAAGAGCTTGAACCGCCTCGGAGCCACCAATCCATAGCAGAGCAACCGCAATTGCACCTTCCATGAATGCCCAGAAGACACGTTGAAGTACAGGTGCATCGACTTTACCACCTGCCGTAATACTGTCGATAACAAGTGAACCAGAGTCAGAAGACGTAATGAAGAACACAAGTACCAGCACAACAGCGATGATAGAAAGCATGCTACCAAATGGAAGAACATCAAACATTTGGAACATAGCAAGTGATACGTCAGTCAAGCCATTTGTGCCCAGCTCACCTACTTTATCAACAACTTGCTCGATCGCCAGGCCACCAAATACAGACATCCAAACAACGGTAACCGCAGTTGGAACCAGTAGAACTGCTGTGATGAACTCGCGAACGGTACGACCACGAGAAACACGCGCGATGAACATGCCTACGAATGGCGACCATGAAATCCACCAAGCCCAGTAGAACACTGTCCAGCCTTGGAACCAAGCTTCGTCCGTACGACCAAACGGGTTACTTAGTGGGATGATATTCTCTACGTATGCCATAAGTGTGGTTGGAATCGAACCTAGGCTCGCCGCCCAACCGATAAGACCAACAAGGAGAAGTAGCAAGAACGCCACAACCATGTTGATGTTACTAATGACTTTAACACCACCATCGATGCCGCGTACGACTGAAACAACAGCAAGTAAAGTCACCACGGTAATAACGACGATTTGCAGACCTAGGCCTGGCTCAACACCAAATACGTGATGAATACCACTTGCTGCTTGCTGCGCACCTAGACCTAGGGATGTAGCAAGACCAAATAAAGTCGCAAGCACAGCCAGAATGTCCACAATGTGGCCAGCCCAACCCCATGCACGATCACCCAGAAGTGGGTAGAAGATCGAACGCATAGATAGCGGTAAACCTTTGTTGTAGGCAAAGAATGCTAAAGAAAGTGCTACAACACCGTAAATTGCCCATGGGTGAAGGCCCCAGTGGAACATCGTTGCACCCAGTGCCAATCTCGCGGCTTCTGGTGTATTTGCCTCAACACCAAGTGGCGTTTCATACCAACCGGTGAAGTAAGCGACAGGTTCTGCAACACTCCAGAACATTAAACCGATACCCATACCAGCTGCAAATAGCATTGCAAGCCATGACATAAACGAGTAATCGGCAACAGCGTCTTTACCACCTAGTCGGATCTTACCCATTGGTGAGACGATAAGCGCCAAACAGAAAATAACGAAAATGTTACCTGCAATAATGAACAACCAATCGAATGAACCAATAATTTTCCACTTCAGCCCATCAAGTGCCGTCTTTGCGGTATGTGCATCTAGAACTAATGCAGCGACAAGAAACAGCGCAATTAAACCTGCACTAATACCAAAAACTGGGTTATGAACATCAAAACCCCATTTTTGAACGTTGTCCTGACCTACCGTATAGTCGGTACTATCGATACTGTACTTATCTATACCCTTTGTCATCGTTCCTCTCTATTTTTGTAGTGTTTTTACGTACCAAACAAAAAAATCTTTCGAACACGATACGTTTTGCATTCCGTGAAGGCGCAAGATCCTATCATTTGACACGTTTTTGTCTATCTTTTTGCTATTAAAAAATCCAATAACTTACTTTTCACTGTGTGATTACGGCCTTTGATAGAACAAATCACTACTACAATAGTTAGACCACAAACATTTATTGCTATAATAATTTTAGCTCTTCTTATTTTGTCGAAAAGGCGCGACAAAATGGTATTGAGGACACGGCGTAAAATTGTAGAGGTAATTTTTGATTTCCCCCCTTTAAATAAGGGCGCATTTAAGTTAGTGTCGCCTCGATAAATGTTCCCTACAGACTGGATGAATAAATTGGAAAAGTACGAAGAAGTATTGGTCTCGATTCGTCAGATCATCCGCGCTATTGATTTACATTCTAAAAAGCTGAGCAAAGAGTCTGGATTGACTGCTCCACAGTTGATTTTGATGCGCGCTATCAATGACTTAGATAACGTGACGATTAAACAGTTGTCTAGCCACACTAACATGAGCCAAGCGACCGCAACGACCATTCTAGATAGACTAGAACGAGGCCAGTTTGTTGAGCGTCAGCGCAGTGTTCAAGACAAGCGTAAAGTGCATGCTGTGCTTACGAGCAAGGGCCAAGAAGCCTTAAAACAAGCACCAACGCCGCTGCAAGAGCACTTCATTAATCGATTCCAAAAATTGGAAGAATGGGAGCAATCCCTTCTACTATCTTCCGTTCAACGCATCTCGACGATGATGAATGCAGAGGACATCGATGTTGCTCCAATGCTAGAGCTTGGTAGCATTACCAAAGCCGATTAGTTTCGCTCCCACGTGCTCGCTTTTTGCGGGCACTACTCTCCTACTCAGTCAACCCAGTTTCAAACGCATATTTTGCTAACTCTGCCGTCGAATGTAAGTCCAACTTGTGCTTAATGTTATGGCGATGCGTCTCTACCGTTCGATAACTAATATTGAGTAAAGTGGCGATTTTCTTGCTGCTGTTTCCTTGAGCAACTAATTTAAGTACCGCTTCTTCCCTGCGGCTGAGAGGATTCGTTTTTTGCGTGGCAGGCACCACTTCTTGGGTAAAGAGTGTTTGTGTGACGGATTCACAGAAATACGTCGAGCCTTGGTTCACCGTTTTTATTGCTTGCACCATTTTCTCGGCCGAGATTTCCTTGAGCATATATCCTACGGCACCAGCTTGCATGACCTTCATGATGTACTCGCGATTATCGTGCATGGTCAACATAAGTATTTTGCTCTCTGGGCGCGCTTCTTTAATTACACCAGTCGCTTCAATACCGTTCATTATTGGCATGCTGATATCCATCAATATGACGTCCGGTTGCAAGTGCTTTGCGACCTCTATCGCTTCCAAGCCATTACTTGCTGTACCCACCACTTCGATGTCAGGCTCTAACTCCAAACGAGCCATGAAGCCATCCAATACTACTTGATGATCATCGACAATCACTACACTAATCGGTTTATCCATAAACTATTTCATCCAAATTAAGCAGCACAGTAATCTCTGTTCCCAAGCCAAGCTCACTCATTAGCTCAAATTCACCACCGATGAACTCTACACGCTCTTGCATGTTCCTTAACCCAATCCCTTGTTGGTGCACTGCATGGTTAACCACAAATCCAACCCCATCGTCACGTATGAGTAATTGCAGCATATTGCCCATTTTTTGCAAAGTAACCGTTACTTTTTTCGCTCGCGCATGTTTTTCAATGTTATTCAAAGACTCCTGAGCGACGCGATATAGCGTCGTTGCGACTTCCGAAGTCAGTTTATGCTGCTGAGTATCGAAATTGCTCTCGATATCAATCCCGGAATGGGAATGAAAGTCCTGTAGCAAGGTCGTCAGTGCTGCTTCTAAACCGATATCATCGAGGGCGCTTGGACGGAGCTGATGAGAAATATGCCGCACCTCATTTATCGCGGTGACGAGCGATCGTTGTGATTTATCTAAGTGGGATTTGAGTTTTTCGTCTTCCAGTCTATGACTCATTAAGTCTAAATGACATTTACTCGAGACTAACAACTGATTGATTCCATCGTGCAGTTCTCGCGCTAAATGCTTTTTCTCATCTTCTTGGAACATCACGGTTTTATGTGCCAGTTCTTTCAGGTTCTTATCAGCGAGGCGATGCTCGTGCAGATTGATCGCCAAAGTGAGAACAATGATTACAGCAACGGTCACCGCTAAGATCACGACGACTGAGAAAAATGTCGTTTCGATATTTTTGTTCACCGCCGCGCGCATATTGGCGACTTCTCGGCTGACATCCTCAATATACAGCCCAGTCCCTATCATCCATTCCCACTTATCGAGCCATGCAGCGTAACTAAGCTTAGGGACGACTTCACCCGTAGATGGCTTTTGCCATAGGTACTGATGAAATCCTCCACCTGATTGCGCTTGATACAATAAAGCTTCGATTAAGCGATCGCCATTTTCGTCTTCAAGATAGAGTAAGTTTTCCCCGACAAGCTCCGGAAGAACTGGGTGTACAAGGTTGGTACCATATTTATCATAAGCAAAAAAATAGCCGTCCGACCCATAACTCAAACGATTTAAAATCGCTTTCACACGCGTTTTGGCAACACTCTCTTCTAAAGTCGGATTGTTGTAGATGTAAGAAATGGAGTCAAAAGCGACGTCGACCGTATCTTTCAGCGCCGCTTCTTTTGATTGGATCAGGTTTTGATGAAAGATCTCCACCTCCCTTTTGCCAAGGGTCTTGGTTTGATAGATAGAGATCCAGCTGATACTCGCTGACACCAATACCACGGGTATCAGTGTCAGCAGAATTAACTTTGCTTTGAGAGGCATCCCTTCCCTCCATGAAACGCTGCCTTTACAGCTTACTATCTTAGCAGTACAAACGAATCGATTGTGTCTGCATAGACATAATTAACAGCTTAACAACTTGTCTCAAAAGGTAAAAACTCTCAGTTCACAAAATCTCTTTATTATCGAGTGATTAACTCATACCGTAAAAACCTGGGAAAAACAGCAAAGACGCCAACACAACAATCTGAATCGCGATAAATGGCATCACACCTTTGTAGATATCACGCGTAGTAACCCCTGCTGGAGCGACACCTTTTAGATAGAACAAACTAAAGCCAAATGGCGGTGTGAGGAACGACGTCTGCAAGTTCATCGCAATAAGAATCGCAAACCACGTCATATTAATACCCATCAATTCAGCGACTGGCGCAATAATTGGCACGATGATAAAACAGATTTCAACGAAGTCGATAAAGAAACCTAAAATCAGAATCACCACCATGGTAATAATAAGGAATCCCCACTTTTCACCCGGCAGTTCTAACATCCACTCTTCAACTAAATAATCACCACCAGTGTAGGTAAATGCCATTGAGAAGGCGGTCGCACCAAGTAAGATCGCAAAGACCATTGCGGTTACCTTAACTGTCTCTTTTGATGCATCATAAATCATCGACCAACTAAACTGTTTATACAATAGCGATAAAATAATCGCACCTGCACCGCCCAGTGCCGCTGACTCTGTTGGTGTTGCAATCCCTGCAAAGATGGAGCCCAATACCACGATGATCAATGCTAAAGGTGGCAATACAGCTTTCAGTGCGGTGAGCACTTCTTGTTTACGACTGATCGACTCATCACGCTCTATCGCCTGTGCGGCTTGAGGGTTCAACTTCGCGTAGATGAGAATGTAGATCACATAGGCGCCAACAAGTGTAATACCGGGCCAGATCGCAGCTTGAAATAGGTCCCCTACCGGTACGCCAAGTACATCACCCAACAAGATCAACACGATAGAAGGTGGGATAATTTGGCCCAACGTGCCAGACGCACAAATAGTCCCACACGCTAAACCTTTGTCGTAATTGTACTTGAGCATCACAGGAAGAGATATTAAGCCCATCGCAACAACTGATGCGCCTACCACACCCGTTGAAGCTGCAAGCAATGCGCCAACTAACACGGTAGAAATAGCGATACCACCGCGAACGCCACCGAACAAACGCCCCATTGATTCTAGTAGCTGTTCAGCAAGCTTCGTTTTCTGTAGCACTAGCCCCATAAAAACGAACAGCGGTACGGCCATTAACACCGTATTTTCCATAATGGACTGAATTCGATACGGCATAAAAGCAAACATCTCGATGCCTTCAGCCCAAACACCAAAAATCAGCGCGATACCACCAAAAGTAAAGGCAACGGGAAATCCCAATAGAAGCGCAAAGAGCGCAACAAAAAACATCACTATACCGATCATAATGACTTCCTTTTACGACTTACCGTTATTACCGGCATAGATGAGATGAGGGTTGACAATTTTGTTGATTGAATGAAGTAACAATCCAATACCACTCACCGCCATAAAGAAAAATGACAGCGGAATCATCGCTTTGATAATCCAACGATATGGTAAGCCACCTGGGTCACCAGACGTCTCGCCTAACGCGTAACTCTCCTTGGCGAAATCAATACCAAACCAAGCTACCAGTAGGCAAAAAGGGAATAAGAAAAATAGTGTGCCTATGATGTCGATGATGGATTGTGCTTTGTAAGATAAGCGTTCATAAAAAATGTCGACGCGAACATGGCCACCGGACTTAATTGCGTAAGGCACACCAAGCAAGAACACGGCAGAGAATAGATGCCATTCCATTTCTTGGAATGCGATAGACACATCATTAAACACGTAACGCATGACAACGTCGTACACAACGTTTGCTAACAACAAAATAAACAGGATGCTGGATAACCATCCGAGGAAATCGCTAAAGCGGTTAAATAATCGCTCAATATAAATAAGACTTCTCATTCCGAACTCCGTGGAACGTTTAGATGCGCTCCGCTATAGTGCGGAGCATTCATTATGAAGTTTTCTTGGGCTTCGATAGCAGGCTAAACCTCTTGGCATCGCCTGCTTCATAACGTTATTGTTGAGCTTGACTGTTTAAGTACGCTCGGTGCGAAATATCTGACCATGGTCGAACTTGATTCATATAGTTCGCTTGTGACTCTTGAATCTCTTTCGCCAAAGCATCTTTTTCTGCATGTTCTTTCAACAAACGATCGTTTGCTTCTCGCAACGCAGCTACGACTTCAGGTGGGAAATCTTTTACTTCAACATTTGGGTATTCAGACTTAATAGATGCCCAGTTTTTGCCGCTTTCGTGTTTCGATTGCGTGTACATATCGTAAGCGGCCGTTTTCATGGCTACTTGCAAAATCGCTTTTAGATCATCAGGTAGACGGTTCCAGGTGCGCTTGTTAACGAGGAACTGAAGCTCAGTCGCTGGCTCATGCCAACCTGTGTAGTAGTAAGGCGCGATTTTGTGGAAGCCCATACGTAGATCCAGCGATGGACCAACCCATTCCAAGGCATCAATTGTGCGACGCTCTAGAGAAGTATATAGCTCACCAGGGGCGATATTCGTTGGCTTGGCACCTAACTCAGCCAAAATCTCACCAGCAAACCCTGGGATACGCATTTTCAAACCCTGTAAGTCCTTGACGGACTTGATCTCTTTTTGGAACCACCCGCCCATCTGAGTATCGGTATTACCGCCAGGGAAAGACATCAAGTTATGTGGAGAGTACACTTTTTCCATCAGCTCCATACCACCGCCGTAGTAAAACCATGCATACTGCTCAGTTGGCAACATACCGAAGGGCATAGAAGTGAAGTAAAGTGTGTTTGGAACCTTACCCTTCCAGTAATAAGACGCTGAGTGGCCCATGTCATACTGACCCGACTTAACCATATCAAACACCCCAAAAGGCGCTTTATGCTTGTTTGCGGAATCAATGCGGATTTGCAAACGTCCGTTGGACATCTCTTCCGCCATTTTGGCCATGTTTTTTGTGGTATCACCAAAAATTGGGAAATTAGGCCCCCAAGTTTCAGCAAGCTTTAAACGATAGACTTTTTCAGCAGCGTTTACAGAAGTCGCTGCGAGTGCCATCGCGGCAGCGACAGCGGTTGTTTTGAGCACTCGTTTTAAAGATTTTTGGATTAGACTCATCGTTCACGTCCTTTATCACCAAGGTTATTGTTGTCATCCATTTCATTAGGATTGGCTGTATTCGGTATAAAAGATGTAACAATGTTGTCTAATGCGAAATGGGCATGAACACGGAAGCGAGTAATTCATCAATAAGGCATTAGCCTAAGGTATTACGTATAAGTACGTAGGATAATCGTCATGACAAAAGACTGTTAATAGCAAAATCAATAAATTATATTTTTATCTATGAATAAAAATAAAAAACAATACGTACGTATTTTTCTGCCAAAAAATTTACATAGTATTTAAGAAAATGTGACAAACCACTTATTGGCAGTGTTAAAGTCAGTACTTAATGCATTATTTCCAATGCCAAGATAAAAAAATACCTCGGCATCGGCCGAGGTATTCAATCCAGAACGGTAGCGGTAATTAAACTGCTTTGTAGATAACTTTGTTACCTGCTAACTGCTCTTTTTGAACTAGGTTTTCTTCAAGAAGCTTCTTTAGTGCGCCAGTAGCCCATGATGCCGCTTTAGTATCTTCTTGACCTGCAGCTAGACCGATGCCTTTAGGGTTAATACCTTCAGCATTCGCCATAACGATGTCTAATACTTGTTGTTGCTTAGGAGTAAGGGCAACATCAACTGTTTTCACTGCAGCTACTTTTTTATCAGCTACTACTTTCTCCGCAACAGCTTTTTCAGCAACAGAAGGTGCTACTGCTTTTTCCGCAACAGGCTTCACTGCTTTAGGTGCTGCAGCTAAGTTTGCTACTGTCGCTTTAATGCGTTTTTGCAGTTTCATCTGCACTTTACGCTTATGAGCAAGTCTCATTGAATATTTCTCCAGTTCACTGCATCTCAGCAGGGATGAAAATTTGAAGCGCGTTTTATACCAAAATTCACAAGCAATTTGTAGGTTTTAGCGGCGAAACGCGATGAAAAATGCGCTCAAAGCATAGAACGTCTACTATTTAATCAGATATTTTATGAACGGATTTATTGAATACTGGGTATAAAAACAGAGGTTTGTTTTATTTTAAATGCAAATCAATGCACATAAAGCTACCCACTTATTTTTGGACAAGTATTCGATGAGGTTATAAGCATGGAAACGCTGCACCTAACAAATTCACATTTCAAACCCGACTCCCCTATCAACAGAATACTTTTGTTGCTCGTTGCACTCATCACTTTGTTTTTGGTTGCCATTTCTCCGGGATGGAAGCAAGCCATGTTGTCGGTCATTTTGATGTCTGCAATCGTTGGTTTCGCCATCTTGATGATTAAGAAAAGCCAAGTCACTTTTACGCTGACAGCTTCTCACTTTCAGCAACACCTTTTTAAAGGAGGTTGGGTCGTCCGATGGCGAAATATTGAGTCAATCGGTATTTGTAGCTACCAACAGGAAGGGTGGCACCAACCGCTACCTTGGATCGGTATTCGTCTAAAACACTACTCACCCTACTTAAATTCAATCTGCCCTCGTATAGCGACAGAAATTCTCCTCAGCCAGCGAGCACTGCTTTACTTAGGCGCGAAACAAAATCAGTGTGAAGATAAGTTTGAGGATATGGTGCTTGACCCTAAACCGTATATAAACAGAGATGGGATTGAGTACAAAGGTTTGTTAGCGATGCTCGCCAACCGGATGAAGTATCAGAGAGGCTTTTATGGCTACGATCTATTTATATCAGCAAGTGATCTAGATCGTGAGGCTGAGGATTTTGTGGGACTGACTCGGCGATACTTAGCTGCCGCCGAGCCAGAATAATGCTTAGTACACGCACTTTTAGTAAAGCGGCATCTCGTCAGCAACGAACGGGTTAGTTTTACGCTCATGACCGAAAGTCGATTGAGGGCCGTGACCAGGGACAAACGTGACATCATTGCCTAAAGGCCACAATTTCTCTTTGATAGAGCTAATCAACGTATTGAAATCGCCTTGTGGGAAGTCAGTTCGACCAATGCTACCGTTAAACAAAACGTCACCCACAAACGCTAAACGCGCTTCTTCACTGTAAAGCACAACGTGACCAGGTGTATGACCAGGTGTGTGGAATACGTTCAGCACTTGATTACCAAAAGTGACAGTGTCACCCTCATTTAGCCATTGGTGCGGTTCAAACGCTTCTGTCAGTGGGAAACCAAACATTTGGCTCTGACCTTCCAAACCTTGCAACCAGAAGTTATCTGCCTTGTGAGGACCAACAATCTCTGTACCGCCAAGCAGTGCAGACAGCGGCTCCGTGCCACCTACGTGGTCCAAGTGACCGTGTGTTAGCACTAGGTTTACCACGTCAACACCCAGCTCTTTGATAAGCATAGCGAGCTGCTTTTCATCGCCGCCTGGGTCAACCACAATACCTTTCATGGTTTCGTCACACCAGACAATAGAACAGTTTTGAGAGAAAGATGTTACTGGAACAACTTGGTATTTCAGAGCCATAGATAACCTATACCGAATAAATTTGCGTGAAAACTGCCGCAACTATGACACTAAGGCCTAGCGACTTCAAGCTTTGAACTGTGGGTAATCGACGACGTTCTGAGACTAGAAACCTTGTCTCAACTGGCACTACCAGGAACGAACAGCACCCGTATCGATATGAACAAAGTTACTACCTGGATAATAACCCACGCCACCGGCTTTTAGGCTTAATGCAGCATCACGAACCGTTGAAAGCTTCACGCCATCTAAACGGAAATCAATGGCCTTTCCTTCCATGTGCATGCTCTTTTTCGCTACACGAGAAGACCCGTTGCGCAGCGAGGCGTTAGTGGCAGGAGAACGGTAACCTGAAATGACGATCACCTCTGCTTCTGTACCAATTAACTTTTGAATTTGACTTATTTGATCGAACAAGCGTCTATCCATGGGATGAACCTCATTTCGTCGATGGTCTCGACAAAACTCATTCAGCCTTTGAAGTTCATCATTAATGTATCGTTTTCCATCGAAATAGCATGTTTCGAGGATCTCTCCAGTATTAAGATTGTTCATCGCCAGCGCACGTGGCTCGTCAGGGAGTGAAGCCCAAGAAAATGATGGCAGGGCAGACGCCAACACCACACCACCAGCGGTCATTTTAAGGAAATCTCGGCGGGAAAAGTTACGACTTACCATTTCAAAATACAGTGCTCAACAACTAGACAAGTCGTGGACATTAACCAAACACATTTGTCACGTCAAATGCATAAAACGCTCCATCTTGATTTTCAGATGCAGTAATTATTGCTTAATTATTGAACGAAAAGAGAATTCTTCGTTTTGTAAATTTTCCTTAAAGATTTCAACTGCGGTGATCGTACTTATAGATATCATCACGGTAGTAAAGCGTTCCCTCTTCCAACCATGCTGTTTGATAAATGATGTGTACTTGAATGCGCTCTCCCAAAGGAACTGACGTGTTAGACCGACGAGAACTTTCTCGCTTTTTCGCTAAACGTTCTTCCAACCCCTGAGTTTTGAACAGAAGTTCTGCTAACTGGTCTGCATGTTCTACACGAACACATCCTGAGCTGAATGCGCGTCTGTCCTGTTCAAACAAGTTCTTACTTGGCGTGTCATGCAAATAAATAGCTTGTGGGTTAGGCATATTGAACTTGTACAATCCCAGTGCATTTTGTAAGCCCGACGCCTGTCGCATACGATAAGGAAATGTTCTCGGATTCACCGTTGCCCAATTGATGGTTGTAGGGTCAATAATTTCGTTCGAAGTCCAAGACCGAATGATTTGAATGTTATGGTTAATCAAATACATCGGATTACGTTTTACTTTAGGAATAATGTCTTTAACCATGATAGTCCAAGGCACGTTCCAAGTTGGGTTGAGAATAACTGAATCCAGTGCTACCGACATGATGGGCGTTTTTCTTGATGCTCTCCCTACCACAACTTTAGACTCAAACAAGGGTTGACCGTCATGCCAATACGTGACTTCGTATCCAGGCACGTTAACAAAGACAACATTATCCCTTTCTTTCGACCAAATTCTTGAACGCTCAGAATTCAACGCCAGCAGATGCAATCGCTCTTGAGGAGAAAAGTTGATCCATCGAATGGTATTCGGGCCGATAACGCCATCTTCTTTCAAACCATGAATACGCTGGAACTCTTTTATCGCAAGCTCTAATTGTTCGTCATATTCTTCAGTGACTAAATCCAAGTAAGAAACATCTACGCCTACGATCTCCATTCGCTCAATCAATAGGGGTCTGTTTTCTAATATATCGCCAACACGTGCTAGCCCAGTTTGTTGATAGGCAGGATATTGGTACTGAGAATGTTCCGATAGCGAAGAATAGGCGGAGTAGAAAGCATCATCTGTTTGTAATGGAGACCGGAGACTTGCCAAAAACTGACCAAGTTTGCCAACCGTAATCTCATTACTCAGAACCGATAAAGTATCGATGCTAGGAGCGGGTAACGTAACATGGGCTTTGTCTGTAAATAGCCAATTAATCCCTTCTTCGGGGAGTTGCTCAAGATAACTAAGGTACATCAAGAGTGAGTCTGTCATCACTAAATCGAAGTCGAGATTATCTCCCTGCCACCTTACTTGGTTTATCCGGTGAAGTTGATTTTCGAATTCATCGGTGACATCCGCAAGTGCAACCAGGTTTACTTGAAAAAGAAACTGCTCAATATCACTTTCATTTTCCCAGTTCAAACGGTAATTGGTGCTTTGATACAGTTGATCAATAACCTCTGGATAATGGATCATTTTTTCTACAGACAGCTTTTGTACCGCTCCCTCTTGCTCGACTTGCGCTGAAGCTTCGAGAGAAACGACGGTGGAAAAGCTGCAAAACGGCACCAGAAGTGCCGTCATGATTAAAACCCTAGCAAACACTGAAATGATCCTTGCGCTACTTGCCATAATAAAAAGTATGGCAAATATCTCACAGCTTGCAGGTTTAAAATTAAGAATCTGATGCCGAAAACGACAACAAAACTCTCTATAAGTAATTACTCAATGATCTTTCTAGATAATTCTCGACCAATGGTTGTCCCATTGCACTCCGCTTGCGAAGGTACTTTTTGACTCCTCTGGTCTTTGCTCTACCACTTTTCCCGCCCCAGAGCTGACTCGGAACTCATCGCCATAGACCACAACACCAGAGGCATCTGGTAACGCACTTAGCTCGACCAATTTGCCCGTAGATTTAGACCATATACCATAACAACTGCCCGGAGGCGAAGTGGCTAAGATCCATTCATCGGTTGCTGCAATACTCGCAACGTAGTGATTGAAACGCGCCCACTCTTCAGGCTCAGCTTGAAGATCTTGCATTTCACCACCACGCGTGTGCATGGCGATCAAAGCTGGATACTCGTCCGGCTCACCACGATATTGCTGACCACAAAGCACGGTTTCCGCACCATCATGGGCTAAGTGGCGAATACTCAACTTATGATCCGGTAAAGACACTTGATCCAGTAGCTCACCCTTCTGTGAAAGGTAACTCAGGCTGGGTTTCATGCTATCAAGATTGAGAGGTTCACGACCGTTAGTGTGTACGCCACCGACGCCAATCGCCAATACACCATCAGGCATCATGATCACTTCATGAGGACCAAGACCAAAACCCGTTAACTCATCGACCTTTTGATATTGCTTCTGTACATCATAAACACCAATGATCCCACGGCTTGTCCCCCTCTCACCTTCTGTGGCAAATAGTAATGTGCCGTCATGGGAGTAAACGCCATGCCCATAGAAATGACGATTTGACTTTGCTAGTTGCAGTTTGATCATCTGCCCTGAGCGAAAATCAAATACCATGAAGAAAGTACCAGGTCGTCGACCAAAGACTACGGCGTGGCCTTGTTGGTTCGTTGCTACACCATGACCACGTTCAGGAATCGGCAATGAAGATAGCGGCATACCATGCTCATCCGCCACCACCGCTGCGAATTTGTCTCGGCCAATGATAGAGCAGCCGATCAACGCAGGCTCACGTGAGCTTGTTGAAGAACAACCAAATGGCATCATAGGTGTAGCCGCCCCGAATAGAGCGGCTTTCAGCAAGGTTCGGCGGGTTTGATCAGTCACCATCGGTTGCATTAAATCCTATAACTACGCCAAGCTCGATCGCCACTTCTTCGTGAATCAGGTACTTCAATTGCTCTAGCTTATTGTATTGAGCGAGCACCATGCGATAGCCTTCTTTTGTTTGTAGTGCAGCAAACAAGCTCTTATCTTCTGGCCAAGTTTCTAACGCCATTTCAAACTGATGAACGACACGGTCTGCGAGATCTGCATGGCCTTGCTCTCTAAGTAGCGCATCTAGACCATTCCCGTTAGCAAAGTACAACGCTTCCATCCCTTGAAGGTTGGCTTTTAAGTTTGAAAGCGAGGTCTCTGAACGCCACGATTCTGAGAAATACGGGCGAGGCTTACCAATCTTCGCTAGCGGTCGGCTCAACTTCTTCATGCTGTATTCAAGCTGATTCGAGAGCAGTGAAATGTACTCAGACTCCCATTCCGTCATCTCTAGCGATTTCCAAGGGTTCTCTGCCCAAGAATCCGCGATGATCTGCGCTTTGTTATCGAGGTTTTCTGCAATCGCTACGCCTGTCACACAAGTATTGCCGTTGCTAGATAAGGTCGACGCTTTATCGTAAAGCAGCCATTCCAATGCACCTAAACCTTGCACGGTGACACTTTGGGTGGAGATATCTTCTGCACTCCAAGCTTGATCAGATTTCGTCAGTACAGACATTTTACGACCAGTGGTATTCTTTTTATCTGGCCAAAACTGAACATTCCAGCTTTGCTCCAACGCCGTAGCAGGGCCACGTTCTTGACCTTGTAATGCCATCCACGCAAGCATCGTTTGATGCCATTGCTGTTTTACTTGTGCATCATCTTTCGACTCTGATGCGCAGTAATCCGCGAAGCGCTGTTCAAGTTCTGTGGTTTGCGCTAAAAACGTCTGAGCTGATTGAAACTCAACCTCGTACACGCTTTGAGAAATATGACTTGTACTCTCAGGCTTGGCTGAGCTCGAACCGATGGTCGATTGGCAACCAACCAAACTTAACGTTGCGGCAATCGCACTCACTAACAGTGTTTTTTTCATGGTTGCTTCCTTATAGAGAGTTCAGAAACGCAATGAGAGCATCACGTTCTTTTTTGTTCAGAGCTAAAACATTTTGTTTCGCCGTTTCAGCTTCGCCGCCGTGCCACAACACCGCTTCCATCAGGTTACGAGCGCGGCCATCATGTAGAAAGTAAGTGTGTCCGTTTACTTCTTCGGTATAACCAATGCCCCATAGCGGTGCCGTTCGCCATTCACGGCCGTTTGCTAAGTATTCCGGACGGTTATCGGCTAAGCCTTTACCCATGTCATGCAAAAGCATGTCTGTGTATGGGTGGATAAGCTGCTCAGAAAGCGCTGGTAACTCTGGTCGTTTCGCCGTTTTAACACTGGTCTTGTGGCAGCTTTCACAGCCAGACGCAGCAAAGATTTGCTGACCAAGTTTCACGTTAGGATCATTGACGTTACGGCGAATAGGTACGGCTAAGTGTTGGCTGTAAAACTCTACGAAGTCGAGAATATTTTCACTCACCTCTGGTTTGCCGCCATTTGGCATGTCGTCACAAATGCTTTGTTTCGAGGTACAGTTTTCATTTGGGAATAAATGGCTCGTAAGACCCACATCACCATTAAATGCTGCTGCATTTTGCTGCATTAGCGTCGGTTGTCCTGCTTTCCAGCCAAAACGACCAATCGAGAAGTCGTCCTTCTCAATATCCCACACCTTATTGACTTTGCCTGAGATACCGTCTTTGTCGGCATCTTGTTCATCAGCCCAAGCAAGTAGCGTTTCGTCGGGAATACTCTCTAACAAACCAAGGCCGATCATTGGCGGTGCCACGCGTGCTGAGAACTCGGTATCAGGGTGCATATCGCCGTAACCCAGATCGGTAATGTTCAAATGAGGTTTTCTTAGCGTCACCGTCGTACCGTCTTTAAATTTCACTGGGACATCGGTGTAAGTGATTTCGATTTTGCCTTCTGGCGTTTGATCTTGCAGAGCGAAATCTTGAAGCTGGCCACCATAAGTCGGCTCAGGTATGCCGCCATCTTTGATGTAAGCTTTCTTTTGTTCTGGCGTCATCGCAGGAATGCTTAAGCGCACTAACATAGACACGGCATGTAAATCATCTTTCTCTGGCGGATGACCACGACCGTCTTTGATGTGACAATTCTGACAACCATTGGTGTTAAAAAGCGGGCCTAGGCCATCACGAGCGTCCGTTGACGCTGGCGCTTGTACCCAAGGGTTACGGAAAAAGCTGTTACCTACGCTAAAGTCGAGGCGTTTGCTCATTGGCAAGTTAGCAGCAGGAAGAGAATAGGCATTCGCGCCGTCTTTTTTAACACTGGTTTTGCCACCAGACTTAACATCATAAGCCATGGCAGAAGAAGAAAGGATCGCGGCTAGCGCAGAAATTAGGTATGGCTTCATATCATTGCTCTACATAGACAACAAGGGTGATAACAACGAGCTCAAACGTCAAAAGGGCTCACAAAGAGCCCTTATTTATTATGGTTTTCTTATTAAAACTCGTGGTCAGCAGTATCAGGGCTTAGGCTGTCGATGCCGACAATGCTTGCCGCACGCTCAATCGCACCGGTTTGTGCTACCAACGACATGATGGTGTCGTTTACTAGCGCGTTGCCTTGTGCGTTACCCGCTGCAATAAGTTGGTCAAAGTGCTGGTTGTTCTTCTCTGCAGAAGTCACTAGCTCACCAACTTGGCTACGTGTTGTATCAAACTGCTTTTGAATTTCGGTCGCGGCTTTCTTGTCTTTTTGAGCAACAAGGTCAGCGATACTTGGACCAGATAGCTCTTTGCCGTTTACACCTTTGTATGTACCTGTGTAAACGTTGTAGATGCCTTGCTCATTGTAGTAGTGAGAGTTGTGCGTGTTGTCTGAGAAACAATCGTGTTCGTCTTCAGTCGAGTTTGCCTCTAGTGCCACCTTCATGCGCTCACCCGCTAGCTCACCTAGAGAAAGAGAACCCATGCCGAATAGCATCTTACGAAGACCATTGTCAGCAGATTCGTTCAATAGCTCTTCACGGTAGTTGCCTTTCACTTCTGCAGACCACTGCTTTTCCATCCACTCTAGGTCTTGAACCAGTAGATCAGCGGCCGCTTTTAGGTACTCACCACGACGATCACAATGACCATTCGTACACTCAGAGCCAACGACGAAATCAGTGTAAGCACGTTGACCTGCACCCGCGTTAGTGCCGTTTAGGTCTTGACCCCAAAGCAAGAATTCAATCGCGTGGTAACCTGATGCAACGTTTGCCTCAGAACCGCCTACTTCGTTTAGATCCGCTAGCAATTCTGGAGTGATTTTTGAAACGTCCAGTTTAGAAGCACCAATCTGCAGACTTGTGTTCGCGATGATGTTGGCAGCAGCGCCCTCGTTACCCAATTCGTATTGGTAATCAGCCGCTACGTAGTCAATCAAACCTTCATCAAGTGGCCATGCGTTCAGCTGACCTTCCCAATCATCAACAATCGCGTTACCAAAACGGAAAACTTCAGACTGTTGGTAAGGCACGCGAGAATCTAGCCAAGCTTGTTTTACTTCTTCAAGCTTTTTCGCTGATGGTGATTGTAGAAATTCGTCGATTTTCACATCAAGCGCTTTCGCTGTTGTTACTGAATCAGCAAATACAGCATGGGCAACGTCCGCGTAATGTTCGACTACTTGTTGTTTAGTTACTGTGGCAGCAACGGTAGAACCACTGGCAATGAGGAGTGATGCAGCAATAGATTGGACTAAAACTTTTTTTGCATTCATCTGAAGCATCCTTGTTGAGCTTTTCAATTATCGTATTGGTAGTGCTAATTATTCTTATTTGCACTTTAGTCTCGAGATAATACAAATTTACAATTTATTTGCAACTCCAGATACAAAAAAACCTCATAAAAATGAGGTTTTTCACAGACTTTATTGTCAGTTTTATCTTTAGGATTAAACCTTTAGGTCATGTTTTCCGTGAGAGACTTTTGCCTTCAGATAATTTTCGTTGCCATCTTTGATATGTGCAGAGGTATTGACAACCTCGCCAATTTCAATTCCGTACTCAGATAACTCACGAATTTTCTTAGGGTTGTTCGTCACGAGGCGGATCTTATTCACGCCTAAAGCTTCTAGCATTTGTGCTGCTTCTGTGAAATCACGCAGGTCATCATCAAAGCCCAAATGGTTGTTAGCTTCGTACGTGTTCATGCCCTGGCTTTGTAAGCGGTATGCATCGATCTTATTGTACAAACCAATACCACGACCTTCCTGACGGAGATACAAGATGATACCACCGGACTCGCCCATGCGATTGATCGTCTCTTCTAGTTGCTCACCACAGTCACAGCGTGAAGAGTGAAACACATCGCCTGTCAAACACTCAGAGTGCATACGAACTAAAGGCATGTCCTGAGTTTGGTCCGCTTGTTTAAAGATAATAGCAACATGCTCTTTGTCTGTCTTCAGACCATGGAAAGACAGAATTTCGGCATCAATGTTACTTTTTGCCCCGACTTTAAAATCTACTCTGGCACGTACTTCCGCCATATCTATACTCACTCGATTTATTGCTTGATGCGCTTGATGCGTTTTCGTTATTGCATTCATGGGATTTACTCGTTGCTCTTCAACTATGGGGACTGATACCGCATTTTGCAATATAGAGATCACAATTGAGGGCAGTTATCCACTCAAGACAGCAAAAGAGAAACACTCTCCAACTGAACAATTGTTATATTATAACAATTTAAAAAAACTACAATAAAAAACCCCAGACAAATTTTGTCTGGGGTTTCAAGAAGGTCGTTTGGTCTATCTTTTAATGGGTCTGACTGCGCTTCCAAACGGCGAGTTCAATCCAAACTGCTTCGAGTTCTTGGATTTCCTCGTCGGTCAACACGGCGAGCGTTGAAGTAACTTGAGGCAGGTTCGGTGATTGCAATGCACGAATCTGCGAATAGAAGTCTTTTTTAAGTTGTAATATAACTGAATCCACTGCGTGCACCTATTTCGTTCTTTTATTACTTATCCAGCTCAAAATTTTTATTTTCTTTATACTGGAAACTTCATAAATTCGGAAAAATGATAACATTCTGCTTGTTAAGTGCACAATTTATTTTTAATAGTGGAATAACGGTCACATTAATTACGCTTCACCATTCGGATCGAATATAAGACAAAAAAGATCAAAAATAGCACAGGAAAGATCCACAACAGCGCCGTGGAATAATTTAATGGTGGTTGGTACAGAACAATATTCCCATAACGAGCAACTAGATAGTCCTTTATTTCTTGATCTGAGCTGCCTTCATTGGCCATCGTATACACTTTCAACCTCAGGTCTTTAGCCGCTTGTGCATTAGACTCGACAAGGTTTTGGTTTTGACACTGCGGGCAGCGTAATGCCTTGGCTAACGAGGTTGCACGCTGTTGCACTTCAACGGAATGAAATTCAAACAGATCAACATTCTGTTCTATATCCGCACTTCTCGTGAAAGGAGAAAATAGTATAAATAGGATTAAAGTGAGGAGAAGATTATTAAATCGAAACATTCAAGTATCCTGAAAATATATCGTTCCATTTATCTGCCGTTAGCTCTCCACGATATTTGATCAATATACGACCATTTGGATCAATCAAGTAAGTTTCCGGCGTTCCGATAACACCTAGCTCCACAGCGAGCTTTCCATTAGGGTCACTAATTACTTCAATATATGGATTTCGTTTAGAGCTCAAATATTCACGAGCGGCTTGTTTTTGATCTCTATAATTCAGCCCAATAATAGGCACACCGAGTTCTGCTAACTGCAATAATTCTTCATGCTCTCGTTTGCATACTCCGCACCAAGATGCCCAAACATTCAATAATTTATATCCGTCGCTTTTGAACAACTGCTCAGAAACCATGTCATCAGAGATCAGAGAAGTAGAGCGAAAATTAGGTGCATCTAAATTTCGTTGTGGGGACAATTCAACATGTGGTCGCTCAGACAAAGCCACCGCAGTTACTACAGCAAACACGGCAACAGCCACAAACAGACCTGCGAGTTTAAGCGTATTTCTCGATCGCATTGATAGCCTCTCTCCTTTTCTTTAGGCCGGTTAATAGCGCACCAAACACAGCTAGTAGCCCGCCAGACCATATCCACCAAATACCTGCGCGGTACTGAACTTTAATCGCATAAGCATGAGTATCGACTTTGTCACCCAATGTCACGTAATAATCGCCATGCCATAGTGAACGAATCGCAGGCTCGGTCATATTCATCACTCGCACAGGGTAATGACGCTTTTGCGGGTTGAAATTGAGCATGCGGCCATCTTCCAAGTGCAAGGTGATCTGTCCTTGTTCCGCGGTGTAGTTTGGCCCCACCAGCCATTCGATACCATGATAATCGATAGTGATCCCCGCCCTTTGTTGAGAACTGCCGGGTTCGACACGTAAATTATGTTCATATGAGTAGTGACTGTTGAATACAGCTCCACTCACCGCCAGCGCAAAACCGATATGTGCCATCACGATTGGCATGAGTTTGCGCTTATTGGAACAACGAAACAGCATAACGAGATGCGCCACAATCACCCAAGTAGCCAATATTATGGTTAGCAATACTTCGAAATGCAGTACGTTCACTGAGAACATAAACCCGATCCCAGAGACTAGAGATAACGCAATACTAATCGCGATATCAGTGCTTCCACTCGGAACTGCGCCTTTTGTCCATTTCAGCACTGGCATGAATGCTAAGGCAATCAGAGCCAGTATGCTTAATGGAAAGGTCAGACTATTAAAGTAAGGTGCGCCAACCGAAATGTTCCCTAAGCCGAGCAGTTGATAAACCATCGGATAAAAAGTGCCAAGAAAAACGATGGCAGTCGCAATAACCAGCAGCCCTTTGGCGATATAAGCAGTGTAAGCTTGGCTCGCTAGAGATTGAAGTTTGAAACGAGGGAGTTGTTCTCCTCGCAAAATCAGTACGCCAAAAGTGATAATGACAAGCAAGCTCAATACACCAATCAGCACCAAACCTTTAGTTGGGTCCACCGCAAAAGCGTGCACTGAAGTCAGCACGCCAGAGCGCACCACGAATGTCCCTAAAATGCTTAGGCTGAACGTAGCAAACGCCAGTGCATAGGTGCTCCAAATTGCGCCTCTGTTACGTGTTGCGACAACACCGCTGTGCAACAAAGCAGTACCAGTAAGCCAAGGGAGTAGAGAAGCGTTCTCCACAGGGTCCCAAAACCACCAGCCGCCCCACCCTAGCTCATTGTACGCCCACCATGATCCCACCAAGATACCCAACGTGAGCGTTCCCCATGCAAAAAACGCTGCGCTTCGAGCAACCACATACCAATCGCTCATCGGTTGTTTACCCAATAGCGCTGCTAATGCAAAAGCTAATATTGCTGCGTAACCGACATAACCGAGATAAAGCAATGGTGGATGAATGATAAGCCCAACATCTTGCAACATTGGGTTTAGATCTCGTCCTTCCGACGCCAATACTTGGGCATACTCGAACGGGTTAGAGGTCATTAACGTGAACCAAGCAAATGTCGCAATAAGAAGGTTCATGATTCCTAAACAGTCACAAGTATATTGGGCGTTGAGCGGTGACTTAAATGCAATAAACGACGCCCATAAACTCAAGGTGACGACCCAAAACAACATGGAGCCTTGATGCCCGCCCCAAGCGGCAGCAATCTTGAATGCTACGGGAAGTTGACTGTTGGAATGCGTAACAACATATTCCAACGCGAAGTTGTCTTGCACGAAGCAGACGATCAGAAGTGCTAAACAAATGAAGGAAGCTAAGCTAATGATGTGGGACATCGCGACTTGATGCGGCAATGTCGCCTTCTTACTCATAGCACGACGTAGCCAATGCAGCAACGATGCACAAGTCGATGTTACAGCCACCAATATCAGTAAGAAGAACCCTAGCTCAGCTTCCATTTATCCCCCTTACACTATGGTCATTTGACCGGCATATAGAATGAAAGTACGCAGCATAAGTACGCCAACCAAGCTCAACGTCGTGACCACAAAAACGTAACTGCCTCTGTGGCGCACTTCTGAAGGCGTTAACCAATTGAGAGTCAAAGGCGTTATCATGCCGATG
Source organism: Vibrio sp. 1727 (assembly GCF_033344415.1). Lineage (NCBI taxonomy): Bacteria > Pseudomonadati > Pseudomonadota > Gammaproteobacteria > Vibrionales > Vibrionaceae > Vibrio > Vibrio sp. 1727. The sequence goes on along the minus strand of NZ_JAWPOT010000004.1, from coordinate 136,384 downwards.
AACACTACGCCAACCCAGAACCATTGAGCCCAGAATCCACTCGAAATAGCATTCCAAGCCGCGACTTCGTTCTGACCACCGCTGAAGATCAGTCCAGTAAAGAATGTCACTAAGACAAACAACTCAAACAACACTACAGGGCGTTCAAATCCGTGCACCCAAGACACACTTGGGCTGCTGGTCGACTCTTTAAACACCAAGATGCCGAACATCAAGCATGCCGCTGCACCCGAGGACAAACTAGAGAACAGGAACAAGATTGGCAGTACTGGATTGTTTAGCATTGGGTAAGTCTTCAATGCAGACAATAGAAAGCCAGTGTACGCTGCAAGCACGATGGCTAAGAAGCCCAAGAACAATTCAATTGCGTTGTTGGCTTTCCCCGCCTTAATCAAAATGCCATCGGCAAAATCCAACAGTTTGCTCGGTAACTTACCCTCACAAAAGCTGATGATTTGATGGCGGAAGATAACGCCAATCCAAACAAACAGCACTAGCATGTACACTTGGAACAAGATCACGCCCATCGACATCACAGACGTTGGGTTGTAGTAGATCATGATCTTCCAAAACTCTAAAGGCTTGGTTAAATGGAAAATCAAAATTGCCAACCCAGCAATGATGCCAAATGGCGCAAGCCAAGCCATAGCTTTCATGATGCCGTTGTTTGCGGGATCACCTTCAATCACTTTGCGTTTTAAATAGATAGAAATCATCACCGCACCTGCTGACATCCCAGCAAGGAATAAGTAAATCGCGATGATCCAATCCCAGACTAACGAGTCAAAGTGGAATGCACTTTCGAAGCCGTTCATGATGACACCTCCCCTTTGCTATGCGGAATTTTGTACAGTTTAGGTTGCGTACCTAAATGCGATTTATCGCGATAGACAACATGGCTTTCGATAGCTTTGCTCACCTCGCTAGTTGGGTCATTCAAATCACCAAAGATGAGTGCTTTTGTTGGGCAAGATTCCACGCAAGCTGGCTGTTTACCTTGCGCTAGGTTGGTATCACGGCAGAAGTTACATTTATCCGCAGAGTGATCGACTGGATTAAAGAAGCGCACTTGGTAAGGGCAAGCGGCAAGGCAATAACCACATCCGACACATTTCTCTTTGTGCACATCCACGATGCCGGTCGCTTCATCTTTGTATGCAGCGCCTGTTGGACAAACGTACACACATGGTGGGTTATCACAGTGCTGACAGGATTCGCGAGTAAACTGGTATTCCACATCTGGAAATTCGCCAATCGGTTCACTGCGATGAATTTTAAGTCGCGTTACGCCTTCAGGGACTTTATTTACTTCGCGACAAGCATCGGTACAAGCGGTACAGCCAATACAGGCATTTTCATCATGAACCATACCCATGCGTTTCGCTTGTTCACTGTTGCTGGCATAGAGAGAGGAGCTAACAACGGAAGTGCCTGCAACGCCTGTAGTTAAAATCAACGCGCCGCTGCCGGCTAAAAAGTTTCTTCTCGAACATTTCATGCTATCTCTCCTCTTCTTTGGCAAGTTCAGGTTCGACGGCAAATTCAGAGTGACAATCCACACACTGCTTGATCAGTTGTTTTCTGTCGTACGACAACGCTTTGGTTTTCGCTGCGTGTACATCGTGGCAATTTGAACAAGTGAGGTTTTTGGCGTGCACATCGTGCGTCCAGTGGCTTTCTCTCAGCTGTGTCGGTGCGTGGCAATCCACACATTGGCCGTTGGCTTTAAGAATCATGCTTGGATCAAGGAACACTTTGTCGTGTACCTCTTTCGATTGCGCGGCAGAAAACTTAATCACATCAGGCGCACCTTCACGATGGTCGGGACCAATGTTGCTATGGCAATTGGTGCAATTAAGTTGCTTCCCTTGGCTGAGTAGAGCTTGCGGGTCATGCGAAAGGTTCAGAGTCTCTTTTGCATCCTTATGACATTGCAGACACTTGTAGTCACGGTCACGGATCAACTCGACTTGATGACGCTCAGCTTGAGCACCTTCAATCGGCTCTGAAGAAGTCGCATGGGCGGCGATGGAGAAACCATAGATGGCAAAGACGAAGAGAAGTTTCAGCATTGTCTCTATGGTCAATTTTATATTGCCCATATTGTTCTTTCCTTAGCTCGATAATAATTGATAACTATTCTCAATTATTTATTTGAGCGACAATTAATTTCCTCTGAAGATATTTTTTAGATCTTCAAATGACATCAATTCTTATTTCGGAAAGCCACAACGCTAAACCTATATTTATAATACCTCTATTATTCATAAGGGGTAGAAACGCCTGCTCAAAAAGCGAACTAAATCACCCTATTTTTAAAAAGGTTAAAAACCCAAAGCATTGCAGAACAATGACTTAACAACTACCACTTTAGAGGTATATAAATTCAAACATGACTGAGATCACTGGTGTAAATTGATCTAAAACAAGACAAGATTCACTCACTATTTCATCTATCCAATTAAGCAATATTATTAATCGTAGATCTCCAGTTCTTATTTGGAATAGCTCCTCACAACGCTGCTAATAAAAACGAATATGGAGATAACACTGTGAGCATAAAACACTGGATGAGCGCACCTATTGCGGTTGCGACCTTATTCGCCAGCCAATTATTTTTGGTTGACGCTCCGTTAGCGGCAGAAGAGAAGGATTTTATCGATCCTCGTAACGATGTCTTTGAACAGAACCACCCTGATCAATACCATTCTTGGAAAGCAACATCCGAAAGTGAGCACATTGAAGATGCTCTAAGTGAAGACCCAAACATGGTTATCCTGTGGGCAGGTTATGGCTTCGCGAAAGACTACAACAAAGCGCGCGGTCACTTTTACGCACTTGATGATGTTCGCCAAACCTTACGTACCGGCGCACCAACCGACGAGAAGTCCGGGCCTATGCCGATGGCGTGCTGGAGCTGTAAAAGCCCAGACGTTGCTCGCGTGATTGATGAACGTGGTGAAGACGGTTATTTCGAAGGTAAATGGGCACGCTTAGGCTCAGAAATCATCAACCCTATCGGTTGTTCCGATTGCCACAACACAGGCTCTGAAGCCTTCAAGAAAGGCGAACCTGCGCTAGCACTGACTCGCCCATACGTCGAGCGTGCTTTTGATACTATTGGTAAAAACTTTGATGAACAGTCTCGCCTAGATAAGCAAGCATCGGTCTGCGCTCAATGTCACGTTGAATACTACTTCACCGGCCCAACTAAAGCGGTTAAATTCCCATGGGATATGGGCACCACCGTTAATGACATGGAGAAATACTACGACGCGTTGAATTTCAAAGATTGGACGCATGCCGTATCTAAAGCGCCGATGCTAAAAGCGCAACATCCAGGTTTCGAAACTTGGAGAGCGGGTATTCATGGTAAAAACAAAGTGGTGTGTGTGGACTGCCACATGCCTAAAGTGACCAAAGAAGACGGTACGGTGTACACAGACCACAAAGTGGGTAACCCATTTGATCGTTTTGAAGACACCTGTGCGCAATGCCATACCCAAACTAAAGAGCAGCTACAAGGCATCGTCTCGACTCGCAAAGCGCAAGTACTGAACATGAAGCTAACCGCCGAGAAGCAAATCGTAGCGGCACACTTTGAAGCAGGAGCAGCGTGGAAAGCAGGTGCAACAGAAGCAGAGATGGAACCTATCCTACAAGATATTCGCCATGCACAATGGCGTTGGGACTACGCGATTGCTTCTCACGGTGTTCACATGCATGCTCCTGAGGTAGCACTTGAAGTACTAGGTACTGCAGTTGACCGCGCTGCTGACGCCCGTACCAAATTGGTTCGTTTACTGGCAACCAAAGGCATTACTCACCCTGTTCAAATTCCAGATATCTCGACCAAAGCGAAAGCACAACAAGCACTGGGCATGGATATGGAGAAAATGAACGCAGACAAGAAACACTTCCTAGAAACAGTAGCGCCAGACTGGGATAAAGCAGCGGCTGAACGCGAGGCCACGTATTAGTCTAACTGGCAGAGGTTAATTTATAGATACAACAAGGGGCGCACTGAACGCCCCTTTTTTTTGTTTATTTGTTTCTTTGTTATCCTTATTTCTTCATCCTCGATTCTATCGAGAGTGAAAATCGAATGTACTAGCGACGAGGAAGCCTCGGTCTAGGCTGAATATTTGGACGTGCTTTAGGTATCTGCACATTTGGGCGAGCAACTGGACGCTGGATCTTCGTTTCCGGCAGTGCTTTTCTTTGTTGAACCTTTTCTTTCACCGCCTTGCCTTGTAAAGTCGCTGGTTCAATATGCTCCGGACGATTCTCCCATTGGGTTCGAATCTCTTGCTTTTGCTCGTCAGGCAGTGATTGCCAATGATCGTCAAGTTGGCGTTTCATGTTATCGATATTGGCGGACATATCGTCGTCTTTCCAATCTTCGACTTTGTCTTTGATGGATTGCTGTTGGTCTTCATCTAAACCATTCCACCACTCTTCCAGTTTCTCTTTGTATTCATCGTCGTTATCGCAACAGCCCGGATAGTAATAAATCCAGTAGTCGTCATGATCGTACCACCACGGGTCGTAGTAACCCGATGAATAATAAACCGTAGAGGAAGAGCCAGAATGATCGGAAGAGCTACAACCCGCCAGCACAGAGCCGCACAGCAAAACCAATATGCTTAGTGCTTTATTTTTCATTCGTTGCCCACCTTTCCCTCTATTGCTTGTTAAATTGTACGCTTACAACAGCTCTTTTGCTTTGTTAATAGAGTTAATGATTTGCACCCTATCTAAATTTGGATCATCAGAATCTAATAATAGTACCCAGGCATCAATCGCTTCCTGAAATCGGAATGACAGAAAATGATCATTTGCGATCAAAGACAAAGCGGCTTCATTGTGCGGCTCTACCTGCAAAGCTTGCTCCAAAAGCAAGCTAACTTCTTGCGTCATTGATTGCTGGTGAATGTAGTACAAGGTCGTCGCTTTTGCGGCAAGTTGCGTGGCACTGACTGGCTCAGTCAGTTGGATCGCGTAATCAAAACAAATCAGCGCGCCATCAAATTCCCCCTCTAGCAGGTAGCCCTGCCCGAGTTGGAACCACAATTCAGCGTTGTTCGGGTCTTCACGCAACTGGTCTTGAATCTCTTTCATGATGTCACGAGCAGTCATCATTCGTGACATTTCCGCTTGTATTGGTTTAGGCGGAGTTTGATGCAGCAATAAGAAACTGGCACTCGTCACGACAAGTACTAACAGGCAAAAACCAAACCATTGAGCAGGTTTAACTTTTGATGCACTCAGTGATAAGAGTACGATAAACAACCCCATTAGAGTGATGGCAGCGAAAAACCAAACAGACATAACACGTCCCATAAACAAAGATAACGTCAGTGTACGCATTTCTTACTTTAAATGCGTTGATACAGATACAAAAAAGCCGAGCAACTAAGGCTCGGCTTTTCATATCAGGATAACGATGTAAGATTACTCTTCGTTACCTTCCTCTGCATCATCAGCAGCTGGAGCTTCTGAAGCGTCTTGCTGCGTATTTTCGCCTGTTGACTCTAACGCTTCTGCATCTTCATCAGTAGGCAGCTCTTCATCATCAACTTCTTCAATACGTTGCAAACCAACAACTGATTCATCTTCCGCAGTACGGATAAGCGTTACACCTTGTGTGTTACGACCAACCTGGCTAACTTCACCCACACGAGTACGTACTAACGTGCCAGCGTCGGTGATCATCATCATTTCATCACCTTCAACAACCTGGATAGCACCAACTACCGGGCCATTTCGCTCAGAAACTTTGATAGAAACTACACCTTGAGTGCCACGACCTTTTGTCGGGTACTCGCTAAGTGCTGTACGTTTACCATAACCGTTTTCTGTAACCGTTAGGATGTCGCCTTCGTGCGAAGGAACAATAAGTGATACAACTTGGTCATTTTCAGCCAGTTTCATACCACGAACACCAGAGGCGGTACGACCCATAGGACGAACACCTTTAAACTTGATCTCTGGCTGACCATTCTCATCAAGAACTGGTTTACCATTTTCATCAAGTACTGGAATCTCTTCTGCTTCTTTAAAGCGAACCACTTTACCCGCTTTAGAGAACAGCATGATTTCGTTTTCGCCGTTAGTGATATCCACACCGATTAACGAATCGTCTTCACGTAGGTTCACAGCGATTAGGCCGTTTGAACGTACGTTTGCAAACTGGTTCAACGGCGTTTTCTTAACCGTACCGTCACCTGTTGCCATGAAGATGAATTTGTCTTCAGAGAATTCATCAACACGCAGAATCGCGGTAATGCGCTCACCTTCTTCGAGTGGAAGGATGTTCACAATTGGCTTACCACGCGCAGTACGGCTCGCTAGAGGCAATTGGTAAACTTTCAGGCGGTATGTCTTACCACGAGTAGAGAAACACAAGATGTTATCGTGGGTATTCGCCACTAGAAGACGCTCGATATGGTCTTCATCTTTCATCTTAGTCGCACTCTTACCTTTACCACCACGGCGCTGTGACTCGTAGTCGCTCAGTACTTGGTACTTAACGTAACCACCGTGAGATAGAGTAACTACAACGTCTTCACGTGCGATCAGCTCTTCCATGTCAATATCATGGCTCGCAGCTGTGATTTCTGTACGACGAGCGTCACCAAAGCCGTCACGAACCGCTTCAAGTTCTTCACGGATAACTTCCATCAAACGCTCAGTGCTAGCAAGGATATGCATGAGTTCAGCGATTTCTTCTAGAAGTGTTTTGTATTCGCCTAGAATCTTCTCGTGTTCTAGACCTGTTAGTTTATGTAAACGTAGATCTAGGATAGCTTGTGCTTGTTGCTCAGTCAGGAAGTACTGACCATCACGAATACCATATTCAGGCTCTAGCCATTCAGGGCGCGCAGCATCTGTACCAGCACGCTCTAGCATTGCTGAAACGTTGCCTAAATCCCAACCACGAGCGATAAGACCCGCTTTTGCTTCAGCCGGTGTAGGTGCCTTACGGATAAGCTCAATGATTTCATCAATGTTAGCAAGCGCTAGAGCTAAACCTTCAAGGATATGAGCACGTTCACGCGCTTTACGCAGTTCGAAAATAGTACGGCGTGTCACAACTTCACGACGGTGATCAACAAAGCACTTCAACATATCTTTTAGGTTGAATAGCTGTGGCTGGCCATTGTTTAGGGCCACCATGTTGATACCGAAAGTGGTTTGCAGCTGAGTCTGAGCGTAAAGGTTGTTTAGAACTACTTCGCCCACAGCATCGCGCTTACACTCAATAACAATGCGCATACCGTCTTTATCTGACTCGTCGCGCAGTGCACTGATACCTTCTACTTTCTTATCTTTAACTAGCTCAGCGATCTTTTCGATCAAGCGAGCTTTGTTCACCTGGTAAGGAATTTCAGTGACGATAATGGTCTCTTTACCATTCTTCTCCACTTCGATGTCCGCTTTCGAACGCATGTAGATTTTGCCGCGACCTGTTTTGTACGCGTCTACAATGCCTTTACGACCGCTGATAAGCGCCGCCGTTGGGAAATCAGGACCAGGAATGTAATCCATTAGTTCATCAATAGTGATTTCTTCATTATTGATGTATGCAAGACAGCCATCAATCACTTCGCCAAGGTTATGAGGCGGGATGTTGGTTGCCATACCTACTGCGATACCAGAAGCACCGTTAACCAATAGGTTTGGAATTTTAGTTGGAAGAACCGCTGGGATCTGCTCAGTACCGTCGTAGTTTGGTACGTAGTCTACGGTTTCTTTGTCTAGGTCAGCCAATAGTTCATGGGCAATTTTTGCCATTCGAACTTCGGTGTAACGCATTGCCGCAGCAGAGTCGCCATCGATCGAGCCAAAGTTACCTTGACCATCGACCAGCATGTAACGAAGCGAGAACGGCTGAGCCATACGTACGATTGTGTCGTACACAGCAATATCACCATGTGGGTGATATTTACCGATTACGTCGCCGACAACACGGGCTGATTTTTTATATGGTTTGTTCCAATCGTTGCCTAGTACGTTCATCGCGAATAAAACGCGGCGGTGTACTGGTTTTAGGCCATCACGCACATCTGGAAGAGCACGACCCACGATGACTGACATCGCATAGTCTAGGTATGAACCTCTAAGCTCATCTTCAATGTTTACGGGCGTGATCTCTTTAGCTAAATCGCTCATAGAGCCATTATCCCTCTATTATCTGATCGTAATTACGATACGTGTAAGGTGCAAAAATATAACACACAATTCATCACTTCGGCATCACTTTCCCTCTCCTTTTATCAGGTTGTGAGCTTGGTTATGAATCAAATGTCGAGAATTTGCACACTCATCCCATATCTTTCTGATTAGTGGTTATATTTCGGTCAATATTGAGCAAAATCGGACCCTTTACGCGGAAAAGCGAGGTAAATTCCTTTAACCACACAACGCGAAAATGCAGGTTTTAGAGTTATTATCACTGGCACCAGTTCAAGGATGAACCAAAAACAATAGTTAGCGCTTTACAAATTACAGGCACCTGTCTCGATTGCCGCGCCAGTGAACTCTGTCATTGTCCCTTAACTAAGCACATCGAGGTTGTTTGGGTGTAAAACGTTGGAGTATACTGGCGCCCTCTAAAGGACTCAGATTGAATGCAATAAAACCAATTATGACTAAAGCACAAAACGTCGACCCAAGTGAAATTAAGAAATTCGAGGACATGGCTTCTCGATGGTGGGATTTAGAAGGCGAGTTTAAGCCGCTTCATCAAATTAACCCACTTCGTTTGAACTATGTACTTGAAAAAGCAAATGGCTTGTTTGGCAAGCGAACACTTGATGTCGGCTGTGGTGGTGGCATTCTTGCTGAAAGCATGGCAAAAGAAGGCGCTATTGTGACGGGGCTTGATATGGGTAAAGAACCATTAGAAGTCGCGCGACTACATGCATTAGAAACAGGCACTCAACTGACCTACATTCAGAGCACAATAGAAGACCACGCTATAGAAAACGCAGGAACTTACGATGTCGTGACTTGTATGGAGATGCTTGAACACGTTCCAGATCCTCTCTCCGTTATCCGCTCTTGTGCTGCGCTAGTCAAACCCGGTGGTCACGTGTTTTTCTCAACTTTGAACCGAAACATTAAGTCGTACTTATTTGCTATTGTCGGTGCTGAGAAGCTTCTTAAGATTGTTCCTGAAGGCACTCATGAGCACGATAAGTTTATCAAGCCAGCCGAAATGATGAAGATGATAGACCAAACTGACCTGACGGAAATGGGCATTACTGGGCTTCATTACAACCCTCTAAATGATAGCTACAAACTCGGTCGTAATGTAGATGTAAACTACATCGTTCATACTAAAAAATACTGAACGCTATTAAGTTAAAAAATGAGTTTTGTGATTGACATTTTTTAAAGAAAATGAATCGGAAGCGGTAGCATAAAGTTGCCGCTTTTTTTGTCTTTTTATGGCTAAAATTCGTGCTCTAGATTCCATTTTGACCAAGCCATTTTTCGTAGATAAAAACGGCCAAAGATCAAGGAAAATATTTTTGCATGCGGTTATTTCTAAACCGATCTCGAAACCGTACTTTTAACCATTCAAGTCTGCCCTTTTCTCATCGGTTAGTGTTCACTTACTGATTTTTTTCATTTTGTCAGTTATCCACAAGTCATCCCCGATCTGTACCTTGATAAATCAGTGTAATAGCACTATCTTGTAACCCGCAAACAAATGAACCCCTATATGTTGTGTTTAAGCGACAATATATAGATAGACTTTGATCACAAAGCCGCCGCAAGCTTTACTCATATTGCACATAAACAAACAAAAATACGGCTTTTATCAGTTTTCTTAGGGAAATAAAGCAGAATGAACCAACAACTTACCGTCACCAAGCGTGATGGCCGTAAAGAAAGTATCGATCTGGATAAAATCCACCGCGTTATCACTTGGGCTGCAGAAGGTCTAGATAACGTTTCGGTTTCTCAAGTAGAACTTCGCGCTCACATCCAGTTTTACGACGGCATCACAACGACAGATATTCACGAGACAATCATCAAGTCTGCGGCAGACCTGATCTCTGAAGAGACTCCGGATTACCAATACCTAGCTGCTCGCCTAGCGGTATTCCATCTGCGTAAAAAAGCGTATGGCCAATACGAGCCACCAACGCTTTATGATCACGTGTCTCGCCTCGTCGATATGGGTAAGTACGATCAACATATTCTAGAAGACTACACAAAAGCAGAACTCGACGAACTTGATGCGTACCTCGACCATAAACGCGACCTAAACTTCTCATACGCGGCAGTTAAGCAGCTAGAGGGTAAGTACTTCGTACAGAACCGTGTTACGGGCCAAATTTACGAAAGTGCTCAGTTCTTATACATCCTTGTAGCAGCGTGCTTATTTGCGAAATATCCAAAAGCGACACGTCTTGATTACATCAAACGTTTCTACGATGCGACATCGACATTTAAGATTTCTCTACCTACGCCAATTATGTCTGGCGTGCGTACCCCTACTCGCCAGTTCAGCTCATGTGTTCTGATCGAGTGTGGAGACAGTCTTGATTCTATTAACGCAACAGCAAGCTCAATTGTTCGTTATGTATCTCAGCGCGCTGGTATTGGTATCAACGCAGGTCGTATCCGTGCATTAGGCTCAGAGATTCGCGGTGGTGAAGCATTCCACACTGGTTGTATTCCGTTCTACAAGTACTTCCAAACCGCAGTAAAATGTTGTTCACAAGGTGGTGTACGTGGTGGCGCAGCTACTGTGTTCTACCCAATGTGGCACGGCGAAGCACGCTCACTAATGGTACTTAAGAACAACCGTGGTGTTGAAGAAAACCGTGTTCGTCACATGGACTACGGTGTTCAGTTAAACAAACTGATGTACCAACGTTTAGTTGAAGGCGGCAATATTACGCTATTCTCACCATCTGATGTACCTGGTCTGTACGACGCATTCTTCGAAAACCAAGAAGAGTTTGAGCGTCTATACGTGAAGTACGAGAACGATCCTTCAATCAAGAAAGAAACGGTTAAAGCGATTGAAATGTTCACTCTGCTAATGCAAGAGCGTGCATCAACGGGTCGTATCTACATCCAGAACGTGGACCACTGTAATACTCACAGCCCATTTGATTCTGAAGTCGCTCCAGTTCGTCAGTCGAACCTATGTTTAGAAATCGCACTGCCAACGAAACCATTAACTAACGTTGAAGATGACTCAGGCGAGATCGCACTGTGTACGCTTTCTGCATTCAACTTAGGTGCTATCAAGTCTCTAGATGATTTCGAAGAGCTATCCGATCTTGTTGTTCGTGCGTTAGATGCACTGCTTGATTACCAAGATTACCCTCTACCAGCGGCATACAAATCGACTATGAACCGTCGTACGCTAGGTGTTGGTGTGATTAACTTTGCTTACTACTTAGCGAAGAATGGCGTGAAATACTCTGACGGTAGCGCGAACGGCCTAACTCACCGTACGTTCGAAGCAATGCAGTACTACCTATTGAAAGCATCTGTAGCACTGGCGAAAGAACAAGGTAAGTGTCCTTCATTCGACGAGACGAACTACGCGAAAGGCTTACTGCCGATTGATACGTATAAGAAAGATATCGATCTAATTTGTGACGAAGCGCTGCACTACGACTGGGACAGCCTACGTAAAGAAATTATGGAGCACGGCCTACGTAACTCAACACTGACTGCGCTAATGCCTTCTGAGACTTCTTCTCAGATTTCAAACGCAACTAACGGTATTGAGCCACCACGTGGTTACGTTTCAGTAAAAGCTTCGAAAGACGGTATCCTGAAGCAAGTTGTACCAGAGTTCACAGAACTTAAAGACAGCTATGAACTGCTTTGGAATATCAGTTCGAACGACGGTTATCTACACCTTGTGGGTATTATGCAGAAGTTTGTTGACCAAGCTATCTCTGCTAATACTAACTACGACCCGTCACGTTACGAGACTGGCAAGGTTCCAATGAAGAAACTACTTCAAGACCTGCTAACAGCGTATAAGTTTGGTGTGAAAACGCTTTACTACCACAACACTCGTGATGGCGCGAAAGATGAACAGAAAGATGCTGTTCAACCACAAGATGACGATTGTGCTGGCGGCGGTTGTAAGATTTAATCTTCCCGTACCTAGCGAACCCGTAAAGACAGACTATCGATAACCTCCCCCTTACGGGGAGGTTTAAAAGGAATTGAGGCATTATGGCTTACAGTACTTTTAACCAAAAAAAGAATGACCAATTGAAGGAACCAATGTTCCTAGGTCAATCAGTAAACGTTGCACGTTACGACCAACAAAAGTTTGAGATTTTCGAAAAACTTATCGAGAAACAACTTTCTTTCTTCTGGCGTCCAGAAGAAGTAGACGTATCTAGCGACCGTATCGATTACAACAAACTTCCAGATCACGAGAAGCACATCTTCATCTCTAACTTGAAGTACCAAACGCTTCTAGACTCTATCCAAGGCCGCAGCCCTAACGTGGCACTGCTGCCGCTTGTGTCTTTGCCAGAACTAGAGACTTGGATTGAGACTTGGTCTTTCTCTGAAACTATTCACTCTCGTTCTTACACACACATTATTCGTAACATCGTGAACGACCCTGCGGTGGTGTTTGATGATATCGTTGAGAACGAGCACATTCTGAAGCGTGCAAAAGACATCGCGCACTACTACGACGATTTGATTCAAGCGACGAATGATTACCATCGCTACGGTGAAGGTGAGCATGTCCTTAACGGTGAAACGGTTAAGGTTAGTCTGTACGATCTTAAGAAGAAGCTGTACATCTGTCTGATGTCTGTTAACGCATTAGAAGCTATTCGTTTTTACGTCAGTTTCGCATGTTCTTTCGCTTTCGCAGAACGCGAACTAATGGAAGGTAACGCGAAAATCATCAAGCTGATCGCTCGTGACGAAGCACTTCACTTAAACGGCACGCAGCACATGATCAACCTGTTACGTAACGGTCAAGATGACTTCACTTTCATGCAAATCGCAGAAGAGGCAAAACAGGACTGTTTTGACCTATTCAAAGAAGCGGCTGAGCAAGAAAAAGAGTGGGCAGAGTATCTATTCAAAGATGGCTCTATGATCGGTCTAAACAAAGACATCCTAAGCCAATACGTTGAATACATCACAAATATTCGTATGCAAGCGGTAGGTCTACCAGCAGCGTATCCAGAAGCAACAACCAACCCAATTCCATGGATTAACGCTTGGTTGTCTTCAGATAACGTTCAAGTTGCGCCTCAAGAAGCAGAAATCTCTTCTTACCTTGTGGGTCAAATTGACAATGAAGTTCGCGCAGATGACTTCGAAGGATTCGAGCTGTAATGGCAACACTCAAAATCAACAAACTGATCAGCATTGAATCCAACCCTTCCAATACGATTTTGGAAACAATGGAGCAAGCTGGCCTATTACCAGAATACAACTGCCGTGATGGGCACTGCGGCGCCTGTCGCTGCAAATTGGAGTCTGGTGAAGTGGAGTATGTTGGTTTTGCCATGGCTTACACACAAAGTGATGAAATATTACCTTGTATCTGTAAAGCAAAATCAGATTTGTCACTTAGCGGCGTTAACTACGCGATGAAAGAAAAGCAGCGCGCATAACGTTGACTCGACGGTATAAAATGCAAAAGCCAAGGTAATCACCTTGGCTTTTTTGTCTCTGTTTTTTGTCTCTCAGACTACTGTAGAGAGCTTTGGTTATAAAGCACTGCTCGGGAGGTGCATCTCTTTAACTTTCTCTAAAAATGCATAATGCGCAAACATCGGTTTACGTTCTAGGTAGCGACGCAACAAGTCTAGAGCTGCCGTGCTGATCACTTTAACTTGATCACTGCGCTGATACTTTTTCGAGAGTTTATATAACGCTCCCCACTCGCCTGACGGTGTCGATAAAGCGACGGAAAAAACACCCTCTTCAATATGGCCAGTAACGAGTGATAAATCCGTCCCACACTTCTCTCGCGTAGCACCAGCCAGAGCAAACGTTTCTGCTAATGGATCTCCGCTGTTGGCCATCGCTTGAGTCAGGCTCGGTAGTATCCAACCATGCCCTAGTTGCTTTTCAGCGTTTTCATCACCGTTTAGCCAGTACGTTAAGTATCCTCCGCTACTTTTTTCGGAGGTCGACACCGTTAGTCCTTTATCGACCAACAACTGGCCGACATTTTCAACCATAGGTAAGTCAATACTAACGGTATTACTCTCAAGGTGTTTATTAATTATCTGTACGAGTTTCAAACGCTGTTCAAGCTGATCTGAAGGACCAAAAAGTTTCACTTCAATAAAAGGCAAGTAAGAGCGATACCCTAGCTCATAGCCTTGAGGAAGTTTTAGCTGATCTAGCTTATCTGAAATACCGGATTCAGACAGACCAAACGTGTAGATTCGACTACAACATGAACCTTGAACATCGGGAAACACTCTTCTCAGATCGGGAAGAATTTGCGTCTCTGCCATGAGCTTAAATTCACTTGGTACACCCGGTGTGAAATAAAAAATGGCATCATTAATCAGCATTTTGAAACCGCAAGCAGTGCCTATCGGGTTGTCCAATATCTCTGCCGTTTCTGGCAGCATTGCTTGCTTTAAATTACTGTCCGGCATAGGGATGCCACGTCGAGCATACAAACTTTCTAGATGCTGCAACCACTCTTTGAATAGCACCAGTTTACAATCGGCGGCTCTCGCGGCGGCGGCGGCACTCATGTCATCCGTTGTAGGGCCTAAACCACCATTAACAATAACCACATCGTTATTAAAGCTGAGCATTAAAAACTCTTCAACCAAACTCGATAGGCTATCACCAACCGTTGAGCGCTTTGTTAAGCCAAATCCTTGTTGATAAAACAGGCTAGACAACCATGCCGCATTAGTATCAACAATATCACCGTGGAGGACTTCCTCACCAGTACTAAGCATTGCTATTTTCACAACTGACTCCTGAACGTAAGCACAATCCTATTTTCGTTATAGCGCTTATTTTTCTTTTTATTTGGACAAATCTCGCCGAGGTTTGTTGGGACTAAATAAGGGTCAAGTGTTTAAATGATTGATGTTTTGAGGGATAATTACGAGCCCGAACATACACCATTAACTCGGAGACCTTTGTGTCAAAATCATCCATGTTCAAGACGACTCTAACAGGCCTTTGCTTGGCTTCGTCAGCGCTTGCGCACGCAAGTCACTATGACCTAAGCCGTCATACAGAGTTTTCTTACACACCTGATTGCTTGTCAGGTTACTGCGAAACGACGACTCTGTACACCTTCGAGGCTCAAAATCGCGGTGTTATGTATGAACAGAATAATGATGATTCGCTAAACCTTGACGCAGGGCTTCAGCCTAAACATCTCATCATCCCTCAAGATAAAGACTGGGATTATCTGATGGGTCAAACCTACACCATTCTAGGTCTCAGTATCGCGACCGTAGGCATGATGACTTTTCTTCCAGAAAGTATCACCAAATGGGACGAAGAAGACCGAGACATGAGTAAGTTGGGGCAAAAGTGGAAAGATAATGTCTCTGACGGCCCCGTTTGGGATCGCGATGAACATGTCCTCAACTACATCATGCACCCATATTTTGGCGGCGTTTACTACACGGCAGCACGTCACGCTGGCTATAATGAATTTCAGTCGTTTTTGTACTCCGCAACGATGTCGACGTTCTTTTGGGAGTATGGCGTGGAGGCGTTCGCAGAAGTACCATCTTGGCAGGATATTTTTATCACACCATTCTTTGGTGCTGTTGTTGGTGAAATGATGTTAACGGCTGAGCAAGACATTATTGCAAACGGCGGCGAAGTTATGGGTTCTGAAACCGCAGGTGATGTTTCGCTCTTCTTCTTAAACCCTGTTGGACATATTCATTATTGGGTAACTGATGCATGGGGCGGTAGTGCAGAACTACAATTCAATTCATCACCTTGGTTTGGAAACCAAGATGTTGCAAAATTCGCCATGGACGCAGGCGCAAACTATGACAGTCAATTTTATGGTGTCGAGTTAAAAGTAACCTTCTAATCCTAAGTTGATACTCGGTAAAAAGCAGCCTTACGATGGCTGCTTTTTTGTGCTCTGAACATTGTTTTAATTATTTCCATCACGAATTAGTGTTAAAAATTGACTTTCATCAAACATTACCTGCCCTTAGCACCTACACTAAATAAAAGGATTTATTCCAATAACTTAAGTAGCACGTTTATTCGTACTGCGTCCAAACCTTGATTCCAGGAGGGGACATTATGAACACCGTATTTATTGTTAATTTTGTCGGACAAGCGTCACCCGCCACGATTAAAGAGCTCGCTGCAATCACACACGAAAACGGCGGGAAATGGCTGATCAGCAAAGTAAACTTTATCGAAGACCAAGTTGCAGGTGTCATCAAAGTAGAGCTTCCAAGAGAAAATGCCGACATCGTTAAACAGGCGTTCTCTTCTTGTCAGACTCTTGTTGTTAGGTTCGTCGACTCTGAGCCTCATTCATATCGTGAAGACACTATCTTCCAACTTCGTTTAGATGCCAACGATAGAGCGGGTATTGTGAATGAAATTACTCACGTTCTCGATAATCAAGGTATCTCAATTTTAGATATGGATTGTCAGCGTGTATTCATTGCTGGAGGCGGAGGGGTAAGCTCTAGCTTATTCAGCGCTAAAATGGCGATAAAACTGCCTAGCGAGCTAGAAATTGAAGACATAGCCAATGAGTTAGAATCTCTGAGTGAAGACACTCGTGTGATTGTGGAGAGTTAATCACGTACTGTTATCGTTTCCCCAATAAAAAGAGCAGCGATTAAGCTGCTCTTTTGGTGCTTATGGCGCGATACGTCTTATTTCACTGACCACTGAGATAGTGAACGTTTGAAATCAGAGTAGTCAAATTCATTCAGTTTTTGAATGTCACCATTCGAGCGTTCACAGTAGACCGACGGCATACGTAGACCGTTAAACCAGTTCAATTTCACCATGGTGTAACCCGCACTATCAAGAATATGCAGACGTTGTCCAATTTCTAGCGGCTGTTCAAAGTTCGCCACGCAGAACTGGTCACCCGCAAGGCATGAACACGAGCCTATCACATACTCATGTTCACCATTTTCAGATGCTTCAAGAATTGACGCTGGCTCATTGTAGATCAACGTATCTAAGCGGTGAGCTTCTGTGGCTGAATCGACAATCGCCGTCTTCTTTACGTTCTCAACGATATCAACCACAGTGACCACTAGGTCAGTCGTCTTGGTAATGATCGCTTCGCCCGGTTCTAGGTACATTTGCACGCCGTGTTTTTCAGCAAACGCTTTCAGCGCTAGGCCAAGCTT
Organism: Vibrio sp. 1727; assembly: GCF_033344415.1. Taxonomy (NCBI): domain Bacteria; kingdom Pseudomonadati; phylum Pseudomonadota; class Gammaproteobacteria; order Vibrionales; family Vibrionaceae; genus Vibrio; species Vibrio sp. 1727. The sequence continues at coordinate 119,021 of NZ_JAWPOT010000004.1, read as the reverse complement.
TTCGATGTCATAACCCGGCCATGTGAAGAACACGCCGCCGCCCATGCTTACCCAGTCCAGCTTATCTAGGTACTCGCCAAACTGAGCTGAAATAGCATCGAGTAAGCCGATAAACGCATCCACGTCTTTGTTCTCACAGTTCATGTGGAACATTACGCCATCAATACCATCAAAAATTTCCGGTTTGATGTGATCAGCCTGAACACCAAGACGAGAGAATTGACGCGCTGGGTTTGCTAAGTCTTGCCCTGCATAGCTCACACCTGGGTTTAGGCGCAAGCCAATCGATGCTTTGCCTTCGACAATATGACGATAAGCCGCTAGCTGTGACTGAGAGTTAAAGATCATCTTGTCACAGATGTCCGCCACATCGCGAACGTCATCTTCGCTGTAACCCACACTGTATGCGTGTGTTTCACCACCGAACGTTTCGTAGCCAAGCTTCACTTCAAACGGGCCAGAACTTGTTGTTCCGTCTAGGTAAGGCTTGATGATGTCGAATACACCCCATGTTGAGAAGCACTTCAGTGCTAATACAAGCTTCACACCAGAGATGTCTTTTAGCTGTTTTGCTTTCTCTAGGTTCTCAATCAGCTTGTCTTCATTGATCATGAAGTATGGCGTTTTTAGTTCGTTTTGTTGCATTTTGATACCTTACGTCTCTTCGCCTTAGCAAAGACACTATAAAATCGAACAAAGCCGACGCAAGTGCATCGGCTTAAACGTACAAATAAGAGTCGCTAAATTCTTACTTCAATTTATGGATAACAGGTTGTCCTGGCTCCAGTTCTTGAACATGCCAATCTAGACCAATAGATGGCATGGTTTCTAGGAATGGGTCTGGATCTAGTTGTTCCATGTTGAACACGCCTTTGTCTGCCCACTTGCCACGGAAGAACTGCAAAGCCGCAGTGATCGCTGGTACGCCAGTGGTGTATGAGATAGCTTGGTGTTCAACATCTTCGTATGCGACTTCGTGATCAGCGTTGTTGTAAATAAATACACTGCGCTCTTTACCATCTTTCTTACCTTGAACCCAAGTACCGATACACGTTAGGCCAGTGTAGCCTGGTGCGAGTGATGTTGGATCTGGTAGTAGTGCTTTTAGCACGTGCAAAGGTTGAACAACCGTACCGTCGTGAAGCGTTAGTGGATCTGGGCTGAGTAGACCGATGTCGCGCATCACATTGAAGTAGTTTAGGTAACGGTCACCAAAGCCCATCCAGAATTCGATGCGTTTCGCCGGGATGAACTCTTGCATAGATCGAACTTCGTCGTGCGCCATTGAGTACACTTTGTGTGAACCACAATTCGGGAATTCAAACTCAAGCATACGTGAGTGACAAGGTACTTGTTTCCACTCGCCGTTTTCCCAGTAGAACGAATCGCCTTGAATCTCAAGCATGTTCGTTTCTGGATCAAAGTTAGTTGCGAACTTCTTACCGTGGTCGCCTGCGTTTACATCCATTACGTCGATAGTATCGATTTCATCGAACAGATGCTTCACTGCGTATGCGGCAAACACCGATACTACGCCCGGATCGAAACCAGCACCAAGAATACCTGTAATGCCGGCTTCTTCAAACTTCTCACGGTAACCCCACTGCCAATCGTAAGCTTGAGGTACTTGTTGGCCTTCAGAGCACAAATCAACCGCAACAGATGTATCAAGGTATGACACTTTAGCTTGGTAACATGCTTCCATAATAGACATGTTCACCCAAGGAGGACCTGCGTTGATCACTAAGTCAGGTTGTACTTCTTTAATTAAAGCAACTAAAGAATCTACGTCGTCCGCGTTTACCGCTCGCGCTTCTAATTTCTTAGTTGAATCTTTCAGATTGTTTTTCTTCTGAATCGATTCGATGATTTTCTCACACTTACCTACGGTACGTGATGCGATTGTGATATCACCCAGAACGTCGTTGTTTTGTGCTGCTTTATGTGCAACTACCCAGCCAACGCCGCCTGCACCAATCTGTAGAATTGCCATAGTTTTCCGTTACCTTTGTTAAACTAGCTCTGCCGCTAGCGTATTGATTTTTGAGAGCAAAGATTCAAAGTCCGCCGTCGTCAGACACGGGTTCAAAATCGTAAATTTCAATGCAGTTTTATCGTCGACAATGGTTTCACCCAATACCGCGATACCGCGTGTTAACGCTTCTAAGCGCAACGTTTTGTTCAGTTCATCAAGATCCGCTGATTCATGTGTCGCGCGGAACAGAACCGTAGATAGTGATGGTTCAGCCAACAACTCAAAGTGTTTGTTATCTCGAATCATGTCCGCCACTTCAAGCGTCTGTTCAAGCAAATGATCATACATATCGCCTAGGGCTTTTGGCCCTACGCTTTGCATCGTCATAAACACTTTGAGCGCATCAAAGCGCTTAGTTGTCGCAATAGACTTATCCACCAAGTTCGGTAGTTCGTCGTGTTCGCGGTTCAAATAGTCTGCATGGTGAAGCAGGAATTTAAAGTTAGACTTGTCATTTACCAATAGCGCACCACAACTGATGGTTTGGTAAAACAGCTTATGGAAGTCTACGCTGATGGAATGTGCACGCTCACAACCTTTCAGACGCGCTTTTTGGCTACTTAGAATCAGAGCTCCACCGTATGCACCGTCGACGTGCATCCACATGTCATGTTTCGCTGCGATATCGGCGATAAAGTCTAAGTCATCAATAGCACCGTGGTCCGTTGTACCCGCTGTACCAACAATGGCAAATGGGATCAAACCTTCTGCTTTGGCCTGATTGAGAACTTCGTCTAATTTAGTGACATCCATCGTTCCATCGGCATTAGCATCGACGGTCATGACCGCTTTTTCACCCAATCCCATCCAAGACGCTGATTTTTGAACCGTGAAGTGGGATTTTTTCGAACATACAATACGTAGCTTGTCTGCGTATTCAGGAAGGCCAAGCTTTTGAATTGAGTGTGCACTGAGTTTGTCAGCAATCCAATCTCGCGCAAGCATCAAACCCATTTGGTTACTTTGCGTGCCGCCGCTCGTGAAGATACCGTCCGCTTTTGCACCTAACTCGTATTTATCGCATAGCCAGTTCACAACTTTCTGTTCAACATAAGTCGCTGATGAAGCTTGATCCCATGAGTCCATCGACTGGTTCAAAGCCGCAATCATTGCCTCTGCCGCAATCGCTGGCATCAACGGTGGAGTATGTAGGTGAGCAATACAATCTGGATGTTGAGTAAAAATTGCGTTTTTCGCGACCAGCTCAGCAGCATCGTCGATAACGGATTTAAGAGGCGCATTTCCATTATCAAGATCAACGTCGTGAATCGCTGCTTCCAATGCTTTTGGATCCATACCTGAATACGGTGCAGTCACTTGTTCAAACACTGACTTCATTGCCGTAGTAGTGTGATTCATCACCGAAGCAAATTCATTGCTGCCCATCTCTCCACTGTGGATGAAATGCTTCTTCCATTCATCTTGTGGCTGAGTTTCGATGTGACTACCGCCAGCCGCTAAAATCGCGTCTTCAAATACACGTAAAGCAAAGTCGATTTGTTCAAACGAGATGATAAGAGGAGGAAGGAAACGAATTACTGCGCCTTCGCGTCCACCTTTCTCAACGATCAAGCCACGCTCGAGTGCTGCGCGTTGAATAGAAAGTGTGAGTTCACTATCCGCTTGAGGTTCACCAAATTTATTGAGCTCACCGTTTGGATTTTTAATCTCCACGCCTAGCATCAAACCTTTGCCACGAACCTCTGCGATACAGTTCACACGCTTTTGAATACTTTCAAGGCCGTAGCGCAGGTACTGACCCGCAATATTGGCATGCTCAACAAGGTTATCACGCTGGATAATTTCTAATGCTTTCGCACCAGAGACCATAGCTAGCTGGTTACCACGAAATGTACCTGTGTGCTCGCCCGGCTTCCATGTATCATGTTGCTTGTTGATAACCAATAGCGACATTGGTAAGCCACCACCAATTGCTTTTGATAAACACAGAATATCTGGAACAATGCCCGACTCTTCGAACGCGAAATTGTAGCCAGTTTTACCAACACCACACTGGATCTCATCGAAGATCAGTAAGATACCGTGTTCATCACAAATACGACGTAACTCTCGTAGCCAGAATGCTGGCGCAGGAACAACACCACCCTCACCTTGCACTGGCTCCACGATAATCGCGGCAGGCTTCATAATGCCTGACTCATCATCGTTTAAAAGACGATCGATATAGCGAATGCTTGCTTTCGCACCTTCATCACCGCCAAGCCCAAAAGGACAACGCAGGTTGTATGGGAAAGGCATAAAGTGCACATCCGACATCAAACCAGTTCGACGAGCTTTCGTACCTAAGTTACCCATCATCCCCATCGTACCATTAGTCATACCATGGTATGCGCCACGGAAGGCAAACATAGTGTTGCGACCAGTAGTCTGTTTCGCGAGCTTGATAGCAGCTTCAACCGCATCAGCTCCAGACGGGCCACAAAATTGGATAACGCTGTTCTCACTTAACTCTTGAGGAAGAAAAGACTTAACGGATTGAATAAACGTCGTTTTTGCTGATGTTGCAATATCTAGCGTCTGATATGGCAGTCCTGAATCTAATTGCTCTTTTAGCGCTTGGTTTATTTCAGGATGGTTATACCCCAAAGCTAGAGTGCCTGCCCCCGCAAGGCAGTCTAGAAAGATCTGTCCACGCGTATCTTCAACCAAGCACCCAAAGGCTTGTTTAATTGCGATCGGCAAACGACGTGGATAAGAACGTACTTCAGATTCATGCTCAGCCTGATCAATCAATACTTGATCTGGCGTTAAGTCATACGTTCTCTCAACGATAGGAACCTGAGACGAAAAAATGTTTGCGATATTGCTATCGACTTCAAAGGCAGTGCTCATACTACATAATCCCTTGAATTATAATAATTCTGTATCCTGTATTAATAATCATTAGAATGAAATTACAGGAGGTGTGAATACCCCTCCGCATTTGTCAGTGCATAAATGACAAATACAGATCATCCGCCACGATACTCGCGACTTTATATGTAAAAGGGATTAATCAAGGTTCTGTAATGCACCCGTTTTGTAAAACAGGACATTTCGGCAGTATGAAGCTGATTAGTGTGTGTTTATTCAAAGGTTTCAATGTTGGGTTTCCCATTAATATGCCGCGTTTACAGCATTAGTATCCCGTCTATCGACAAAAGGCTTTGCCGATACCTACCCTACGCAGTGTCACAATCAGCTTGAATGGTCACTACGCGTATCCCCCAGAGATCAAACGTTGTTAATTACGCTCCGAGATTGCGCGCGAATTTATCACAAAATAAAATCTTCTGGCAACGATTTTTCATATTAGTAACAGTGATGTAAATCACAACAAAACATACCCCATCGCAACACGCATGTTCATATTCATGAGCTATGCTTTTCTGCTTCTCTCAAACAGCTGTTATTTAAACAAATATTCTTGAGATATCATCACCTCATCCAACAGAGGTTTAAGGTTGTGCTGCTTAATCATAAAACATTCCTTTCTATATCCGGAACATTTAAAAAGATAGCATTCTCGTCACAGCTTTGCCTGGAGCAAGAGTGGTTATTCTCCACAAGTGATGGTTTAAACATAGACTAGTAGGAATGGCTAAGATGCTTTGCAATGGCAGAATGAACAATCACTTGAGTCAATGAGACAAAGGGTTCGTTACTTAACGAAGTCTGTGACAGAAAAGAAGTTTGAGATTTTCAAAAAATACGAAAAAGGCCTAACATTTTCATGTTAGGCCTTAAATCTGGAGCGACACACGAGGTTCGAACTCGTGACCTCAACCTTGGCAAGGTTGCGCTCTACCAACTGAGCTAGTGTCGCATTTAATATGAGATGGTGCCCCGGGCCGGACTTGAACCGGCACAACGCGAACGTCGAGGGATTTTAAATCCCTTGTGTCTACCAATTCCACCACCAGGGCACACAAATATTCTTTGTGATGCCTTTACAGAAAAGTAAAACACCATCTGATATCGCCAATGCCATATCAATAAAATTTGGAGCGACACACGAGGTTCGAACTCGTGACCTCAACCTTGGCAAGGTTGCGCTCTACCAACTGAGCTAGTGTCGCATTTTTCTCGAAAGCCATTCGCTCTCAAAAGAATAATGGAGGCGCCTCCCGGAGTCGAACCGAGGTCCACGGATTTGCAATCCGCTGCATAGCCACTCTGCCAAGGCGCCTCATTTGTGAATAAAGCTAAGCTTTTTCACCACCCTTTTGAGCCGTGCTCTCTTGGGTACGGGATGCATTCTACGGATTCGAGCGATCGAGTCAACACTATTTTTATTTTTTTAAATCGTTTGACTAGAATTTGTGCGAAAGACGATGGATTGCTTAGTTTTAATACTAAAAATCGCTTAAATACACTTGTTTATCATAAAACTTTGGCTACGCCTTACACTGCTGGCCGTGCGTTGCGTGCATTGAAGTATTAATAATCAGAAGACTCGCCTCTCTAAGACTCTCCAAGGACAAAAACAAGACTTAGATCACAAATGGAACTCTATCGAAGCAAAAGCCCCAGATACAAATTGTAAGCATGGCCGTTAGCAAGCATTGAAAAGCGAGAGAAGCAAAAAATGCTGTAGATTGTCTTAGATACAAAAAAGCAGGCTATTAAGCCTGCTTTCTAACATCAGAATTTAATGGTGCTCTTCATTCAACAGATCGTCTTTCGCAGCAGCCAAATATTGAATCATTGACCAATATGTCAAGAAAGTTGCCACATACAAGGCCGCAAAGCCTAGCCAAACCATCCATTCATCGTAACGCCATATCAACACCCATAAGGCGAACATTTGCGAAACAGTTTTTACTTTGCCAACCCAAGATACCGCAACACTCGCTCGCTTACCGATTTCAGCCATCCATTCTCGCAATGCTGAGATAATGATTTCTCGCGCAATCATCGTTACCGCAGGAATGGTCACCCAAATTGAATGATAATGTTCCGTGATTAGAATCAATGCCGTTGCCACTAGCACTTTATCAGCGACAGGATCAATAAACGCGCCAAAACGAGAAGTTTGGCCAAGTTTACGGGCCAACATGCCGTCAAGCCAGTCAGTAAAACCCGCTACCCAAAACACCATTGCTGCTGCAAACGGTGCCCATGAATAAGGTAGATAAAAGACAACCACAAAAACAGGGATTAGGAACAGTCTAAGAAGAGACAGAATGTTCGGGATATTCAAACGCATTTTATTATTCTCTTACACATTGCGGCTTAATGTTGCGCGATTTTCCTTATTGTTTCAATGCTTGGAAAATAATTTCTGCTAAAGAGTGACTTATTCCCGGTACTTTGGCGATTTCTTCGACACTTGCACGTTTAAGTTCTTGTAACCCACCCATGTACTTGAGTAACGCCTGACGTCGTTTAGGGCCGATTCCCTCAATCCCTTCGAGTGCACTCGTACGTCTGGTTTTACCTCGCTTAGCACGGTGCCCCGCTATAGCATGGTTATGGCTTTCATCACGAATATGTTGGATAAGATGCAGCGCAGGAGCATCGCTTGGTAAATGAAACTCGTCCCCATCGACTGTAATCAGCGTTTCTAAACCTGGTTTGCGAGTAACGCCTTTTGCAATACCAATCATGATAGGACGCTTTGGCCAATCCCCCCAGTACTGCGAAATGATGTCATGCGCACGATTTAACTGACCTTTACCGCCATCGATAAAGATGATGTCGGGAATTTTCTCTACGTCCAATTGCTTCGAATAACGGCGCTCCAACGCTTGTCCCATTGCTGCGTAATCATCACCACCGGTAATCCCAGTAATGTTGTAGCGACGATACTCTTGCTTTACGGGGCCTTCGTTGTTGAACACCACACATGACGCAATCGTGCTTTCCCCCATCGTATGGGAGATATCAAAACATTCCATTCGAGCTATAGACTCCAACTTCAATGTTTCGCGAAGCGCATGAAAACGCTGATTAATCGTCATCTTGTGATTGATTTTGGTGGTAATCGCCGTTAGTGCATTCGTGTTCGAAAGCTTGAGATACCTTGCTCGAGAGCCAGTTGGCGACGTATGAAAATGAACCTTACGGCCTGCCACTTCACTTAACGCTTTCTGTATTGGCGCAATATCTTCTGCCAACTCTTGATTCAAAATAATACGAGAAGGAATTGTACGTGCTTCGTTATGGCTCAAATAGTATTGAGTCAGAAAACTATCGAACACTTCCTGCTGGCTTGTATTTTGTGGGATTTTCGGAAAATGGCTACGGCTACCAAGCACTTTGCCTTGGCGTATCATCAGGATATGGATACACGCGATACCATTCTCCTGAGCAAACCCGAGTACATCCATATCATCCATGCTGTCTTCTGAGACGTACTGCTGCTCTTGAACACGCCTAATCGCTTGGATTTGATCGCGAAATTTAGCGGCATCTTCAAAGCGCAATTGCTGACTGGCATCTTCCATTTTCTCAATCAACTGTTTGAGTACTTGCTGATCTTTGCCTTGCAAAAACATGCGCACAAAGCCAACCAACTCTGCATATTCTTCATCAGAAATGATGGTATTAACGCATGGTCCTGCACAACGACCAATTTGGTACATCAAACATGGGCGCGTTCGGTTGGAATAGACAGTGTCTTCACACTGGCGCACAGGAAATATCTTTTGCAGCAAATGCAATGTTTCTCTTACTGCACCAGAATCTGGGTAGGGGCCAAAATATTCACCTTTGCGCTTCTTGGCGCCACGGTGGATAGAAAGCCGTGGGTGCTTATGACCGCTAATAAAGATATAAGGGTAAGACTTATCATCTCGCAGCAACACATTGTATTTCGGTAAATACTGCTTGATGTAGTTATGCTCTAAGATCAGCGCTTCTGTCTCAGTATGAGTCACCGTGACGTCTATTTTGGCGATATTACTGACAAGCGCGCGAGTTTTCTCACTGTCTACTTTTTTTCGAAAGTAGCTTGAAAGGCGCTTTTTAAGGTCTTTGGCTTTACCTACGTAGATTACAACAGCTTCGGCGTTGTACATTCTGTAAACGCCGGGCTGATGAGTTACTGTCTTGAGAAAGGAAGCCGAATCGAAAGGAGGATTCACGCTAAAGGGTCTCGGTGTCCAGCATTCCGTGGCGAATCGCTAAGTGAGTTAACTCAACGTCACCATTAATGTCCAATTTACTAAAGAGTCGGTAGCGATAGCTGTTGACTGTCTTTGGACTTAAATTAAGTTGCTCAGAAATATCCGTTACCTTTTGGCCTTTGGTGATCATAAGCATGATCTGCAATTCACGTTCGGATAAGTCTTTAAAAGGGTTCTCAGAGGCTGGAGAAAATTGACTCAATGCCATCTGCTGCGCAATCTCTGGCGAGATGTAACGCTGCCCACTATTAACTACACGAATCGCATTCACCATTTCGTCAGGGCCAGCACCTTTGGTTAAATAACCAGACGCACCTGCCTGCATCACCTTGGTTGGAAACGGGTTTTCTGTATGAACGGTAAGTACGATGATTTTCACATCAGGATTCACGCGAAGAATTTTTTTAGTGGCTTCCAAGCCGCCAATTCCTGGCATGTTCATGTCCATTAAAACGACGTCAGCATGATTACTGCGACACCATTTTACTGCATCTTCACCGCTGTCAGCTTCTCCTGCTACGTTCATTCCACGGACGTCTTCAATAATACGTCGTATCCCTGTGCGAACCAGCTCGTGATCATCTACAAGGAAAACATTTATCAAACTTGTATCTCCACACTTTGTATTGGTTCTGCACCCACATAACCATTATTTGTTAAATGTGGATATCAGTATGACTGCCTATATACTAACGTAATCGACAAAAAATTGCTTTCTATGAATATGTGCTGAAACGCAAACTTTAGCAAGAACTTATTCATAAACCACTCTATTATTTTAGAGCGTGATGAGCAGAACCGAAATCTAAGAGAAGACAATTAACAACATTAAGTACAATAAATCAAGTAACTAGGTTTCATATTGCCCAGAGAAACACGCTATAACTTAAAATGACACTGTCCCTCTTGCACCAAAGACTAACTTGTAATCACTAATTCCAGCAAAAATTTGAGACGCTTTCTTTACTGGTTATTTTTACAGTTCTTAGTGTTAAACTAACGTTCTTCAAGTTTTCTAAGGTTTCTCACATTTGAATATTCAACAAGGCTTCCTGCTAACTCGACAGGCACGAGACATCAAAGGTCAAACTCAAATCGAGCTGTGGCTTTCGACAGAAGCAGGTCCTACTCAGTTACTTATTAATGGTGAGAAGCCAGTATTTTTCATCGCTCAGAAACACTCAGAGCAAGCAAAGACACTCGCACGAGAAAAAAACATATTCGTCGACATCCGCCTTTTGGATCTCAAAACGTTTGAACATACGCCTCTTGCTGCCTGCTATACCAATGTAACCAGAGACGCTCTCGCACTCAAAGACACATTCGCTCAAAAAGATATCACTACGTATGAAAGTGATATTCGCCTCGCCGATCGCTACCTAATGGAGCGTTTTATCAAAGGCAGTATCGAGTTTACAGGCAATGTGACTCGCACCAATGGCTACCAACGCGTCCAGAGCGCAAAATGCCGTGCGGGGCAATATGAGCCGAAGTTAAACGTTGTCTCGTTAGATCTAGAATGCTCTGAGAAAGGCATTCTTTACTCAATCGGATTAGACAGCGTCATGGATTCCCGCGTTATCATGATCGGAGAACCAGAACCTTCGGAGACACCGATACAATGGGCTAAGGATGAAAAAGCGCTTCTAGAAGCACTCATCGATTGGTTTAAAAAATTCGACCCCGATGTCATTGTCGGTTGGAATGTCATTGATTTTGACTTTCGTCTGCTACACAAACGAGCAGAATGGCACAACATGAAGCTAATGCTTGGCAGAGCAGACCAAGCCAGCTTTTTTAGAAGTTCATCTCAAAGCCAACAAGGGTTTATCTCCATTCCCGGGCGAGTTGTGATGGATGGTATCGATACGCTAAAAACGGCTACTTACCACTTTCGATCTTGGTCATTAGAGTCTGTATCTCAAGAACTCTTGGGGGAAGGTAAAGAAATCCACAACGTGCATGACCGCATGGATGAGATCAATCGTATGTACCGCTCCGACAAACCATCGCTGGCTAAATATAATTTACAAGACTGCGTGTTAGTGAATAAGATTTTCAATCACACTCACCTGCTTGACTTTGCAATAGAGCGCTCTCGTCTCACTGGTGTCGAACTGGATCGTGTCGGCGGTTCGGTTGCAGCATTCACAAACCTATACATGCCTCAGATACACCGAGCAGGCTACGTTGCTCCGAACCTACACCCTGAAAATTGGATTGCTAGCCCAGGCGGTTACGTGATGGACTCCATCCCTAACCTATATGATTCTGTTTTAGTATTGGATTTTAAGAGTCTATATCCATCGATTATTCGCTCTTTCTTGATTGATCCTATGGGTTTAGTTGAAGGGTTATTGCTCGATATTGGAAAAGAAGAAAATCAGGCTGTACCTGGCTTTCGCGGTGGGCAGTTCCATCGTACGAAACACTTTTTACCAGAAATGATTGAAAAGCTTTGGGCAGCACGTGATGTTGCAAAGAAGAACAATGAAAAAGCTTTTTCTCAGGCAATCAAAATCATCATGAACTCCTTTTATGGCGTACTGGGCTCATCGGGATGTCGTTTCTTTGATACTCGGTTAGCTTCTAGTATTACCATGCGCGGACATGAAATCATGAAGCAAACTAAGGTGCTGATTGAGGAGCAAGGATATCAAGTGATTTACGGCGATACGGATTCCACATTCGTGTCGTTGAATCGACCATACAGTCAAGTAGAAGCTGACGCTGTTGGAAATCAATTAGTTGATTACATCAACTCTTGGTGGCAAGAACACCTGCGTTCTGAGTACAACCTAACATCTATGTTGGAAATCGAGTATGAAACCCATTATCGCAGATTCCTTATGCCAACGATTCGTGGCGCAGAAACTGGCTCGAAAAAGCGCTATGCGGGTTTAATCGGTGAAGGAGAGCAAGAACGGATTGTATTTAAAGGGTTAGAAAGTGCCCGTACTGACTGGACCTCGTTAGCTCAGAAATTTCAAAATACACTCTATAGCATGATTTTCCATGGTGAAGATCCAAGCGACTATGTCCGAGAGATGGTTGAGAAAACTAACAACGGTGAATTTGATGAACAGTTGGTGTATCAAAAGCGACTGCGCAGAAAACTGCATGAGTATCAGAAGAACGTCCCGCCACAAGTGCGCGCAGCTCGTTTAGCGGATGAGATAAATGCCAAGCTTGGCCGCCCATTACAGTATCAAAACAAAGGACGAATTGAATACATTATTACCGTGAACGGCCCTGAACCTTATGAGTACCTCAATAGCCCGATTGATTATCAACATTACATTGATAAACAACTCAAACCCGTTGCAGATGCGATTCTCCCTTTCATTGGGACGGACTTTGACAGGCTTTCAGCGCCACAAATGGGGTTGTTTTAGCCGATACGAAACTCTGTTTTCTGGTACTGTTTGACTAACCAATCACCAAACGCATCAATTAGCCCGATAACAGAACGCTTGGGAATCCCCCGGCCAGAAAGTAAAATTTCTAGCCGCTCGATCTCAAGCTGCTTTTCAGGATGATAAGTTAAGAATACCTTGCCACACTCTACGGGGTCATCAAACCAACGTTTATCTCGATACATCACCAAAGAGTATGACGCTCTTAGTAACTTTTTAGCAATCACGCGCTGGGCGGCCACCTGCTCTTCTATCGTCTTCGCTTGTACGATTTTTTTGCGATAAGCCGTAATCCAATCTTCCACATCCATATTCCAGTGCTTAGCAATTTCCCAACTTGGGACGTAATCACCAAAACAGTCTGCTAGATCATCACCATAAACACAGACACAGCAATGCTTAAGCATAAAGCCCCAAGTGAAAATACTATCTAAATTAGCAACTTCGCTCACTAAGGCTGTACGGACCGATACACCATTAACGTGAGGGTAACTCTGCTGCGCACGCCACTTAATTGTGTTGAGCAAAGTCGCGCGATTGTGATCAAAGGATGATTGAGTAACGACAACCAGGTCTAAGTTCGACCTCCCAACGATCGCTGTTTTACGAGCAACACTACCGTATACATAAACGCTGTGTAAGTTTTGCCCCAATCCACCTTTGAGACAAGCGGTGACTTCCCTAATTAAAGGCGCAAACTCTGGTTGAAATGGTTGTTTAGGATCGATAACAGGCAGAGACATGACTTAAAACGTGTTCTCAGATGGTTCAAGAAGTTGGGCTATATGTTCTCTTAGCCGACTCACCGAATCAAGTCCATTCAGGTGTTTAGTCATGGGAGTAACAACAAATTTCTGCAATGAATTTTAATGCTAGGCGGCTAACTTAGCGCTATAATCACCGAGTTTTGCTTAATAAGTATGAATAGGAATATACAATGCCAAAGGCAAGTGAAATCAAAAAAGGCTTCGCAATCGAGTCTAATGGTAAAACTCTTCTCGTTAAAGACATCGAAGTAACGACTCCTGGCGGTCGTGGCGGCGCTAAAATCTACAAAATGCGTTGTACAGATCTAAACACGGGCGCACGTGTAGATGAGCGTTACAAGTCTGATGACGTTGTTGAAACGGTAGAAATGAACAAACGTGCAGTTGTGTACTCATACGCTGACGGCGATGAGCACATCTTCATGGATAACGAAGACTACTCACAATACACATTCAAGCACAATGAAGTTGAAGACGACATGCTGTTCATCAACGAAGATACACAAGGTATCCACATTATCCTTGTTAACGGTGCTGCAGTGGGTATTGAACTACCATCTTCTGTTGAGCTAGTGATTGAAGAAACTGACCCTTCAATCAAAGGTGCTTCTGCATCTGCTCGTACTAAACCAGCACGCTTCGCTTCAGGTCTTGTCATCCAGGTTCCTGAGTACATTGCAACTGGTGACCGTGTTATCATTAACACAGCTGAACGTAAATACATGAGCCGAGCATAAGCATGTCTGATTTGATTTCTTACGACGACGTCATCGACGCAGCGTACGACATTTTCCTTGAGATGGCTCCAGATAACCTAGAGCCTGCTGACGTGATTCTGTTTACTGCGCAATTTGAAGATCGTGGTGCCGCAGAACTTGTTGAAACCGGTGATGACTGGGTTGAACATGTTGGCTTCGAGATCGACAAAGAAGTATATGCAGAGGTTCGTATCGGCCTAGTAAATGAGGAAAATGACGTTCTTGATGACGTATTTGCTCGTATGCTAATCAGCCGAGACCCTGAACATAAGTTCTGCCATATGCTTTGGAAACGCGATTAACGTTTCTTCATCATGAACAAAGATACCAGCCTAGTGCTGGTATTTTTTTATCTGTTGTTTTCGTCTAGCTGAGATATATGTTTATACAAAGCACCCTGCTCTATATAGGCTTTAGATCCTTTTGTTATGTAACAGATAAGAAAAAGGCTTGCCGAATTGGCAAGCCTTTCTGATGTTTTGCTATCGATTAACGATGCTTGTTGCGTGCGCCTTGGTCACCAGCAGTCTTCTTCGGCTTACGACGAGAAGGGTTGTTGCTGCGACCTTTTGGCGTGTTAACACGCTCTTCATGGCGCTTAACTGCGCGACGAATTTTTTGGCTGCGTGCACGCTCACGTTTGCGTGACGTGTTGTCTTTGTTCAGATCAAGCATGGTTTCTTTCTCTGGACGAAGCTCTACAAGCTCACGCAAGTAGTTTACTTCTTTCAGGTCAAGCTCCATCCAACCGCCACGAGGCAGTTTCTTGTCTAAGAAGATGTCGCCGTAACGAACACGTTTCAGACGGCTAACGGTACACTCTTGCGATTCCCATAGTCGACGAACTTCGCGGTTACGACCTTCATTGATAACAACGTAAAACGTGTGGTTCATGCCTTCACCACCCGCGTAAACAACATCTTCAAAGCGAGCTAAACCGTCTTCCAGTTCAACACCTTTTACTAGATTACGAACTTTCTGTTCAGTTACTTCACCGAACACACGTACTAAGTATTCACGTTCAACTTGGCGGCTTGGGTGCATTAAGCGGTTCGCCAGTTCACCATCCGTTGTGAAAAGTAGAAGACCAGAAGTGTTCGCATCCAGACGACCAACTGAAATCCAACGAGAGCCACGAATTTTTGGCAGACGATCAAAAACAGTACGACGACCTTCTGGATCGTGACGAGTACACAGTTCACCCTCAGGTTTGTAGTACGCAAGTACACGACAAATCACTTCTTCTTGAATCTTTGCAGAGACAATGTGACCATCGATACGAACTACGCTGCTCTCGTCTTCAAGTCTTTCACCAAGCTTAGCGACTACACCGTTCACGCTAACGCGACCAGATTTAATTAACGATTCAATCTCACGACGAGAACCGTGACCAGCACGTGCTAATACTTTTTGTAACTTTTCGCTCATTTATCTACCTATGTGTCGTCTTCACAGACGTCTAGACCAGGATTGGTCTGCATTTTGCTATTTACCCATTTCAGTGGGATTTTTCGGTCGGACATTATACGTAACTTTCTTAGTTAATGTAAGCTAAATCGGCGCCATTCTCCACACCAAAATTCACTTCAAAAATGACCGAAATATTTGTCCTATTCTGCAACTTTTTTACTACTTAATGCAGGCATTGCTCAACGAGAATCCCACTAATATCGGTCTTCCTGAACCACTTTAACCACGCTGTACCTGATAAAATTGTCAGGGTTACAACAATAACCACTTGGGGTGTGTTTACTGTTCGTATTGCTAGAAAGCAACGAAGAATAAGCCGTCCCTGTTTGCTGCTAAGTAATACCAATCACCGCAGACAATGAGCGCTCATAGCAAAACAAGGTCGTGGGTAGCAAGACAAAAATTGTCTTTAAGTCATTAGTTCACATCAAAAAATAACACTAATGCTATCGTGTACTCTGACTCTCTAGGTTCGCTCTGCACTCTCGGCGATTGGCATAAATCAGACAAAAAGGAATAGAACAATGTCTATGCTAAATCTCGACCTAAATTGGATTTTTGGGACATCTCAAGATGACGATATGACAGGCACAAAAGGCTCTGAAACAACCGATATTTTCTTCGGCTTCTGTGGTGATGATAAGTTTGTAGGATACGGAGGTAATGATATTGTCTTCGGTGGCTGGGGAGATGATACCTTGCTTGGTGGCCGAGGTAACGACTTTGTTTCTGGCGGCTTTGGAAACGATTTCCTATCCGGAGGATTAGGAAACGACAAACTCTTTGGTGGCTGTGGCGACGACACAATTTTTGATTATTCAGGCAACAACTACTTGAGTGGTGGCTGGGGTAACGACACCCTCGTTGTTGGTGATGGTGAATCAGTACTGAGCGGTGGCTGTGGAGACGACACCTTCGTGCTTACAAACCGCCTGGCTATTGGTGTACCTGATCAGCCAGTATCTTCCAACGATATTGATGTCAAAGCCGACATTGTCGATTTTAATATTTTCCATGACAAACTTGTCTTTGATATGGGCCGAGACACTGATAACGATGGCATTCGAGATACGTTCTTGGATTCAGCGGATGATCTGACTTTATCTTACAATGAATGTGGCTGGGCAGTATTCTCAAGTGATGAATACAATGTTGAAGTGACACTAAACGGTGTGAGCTCTGCATACATCAACTATGCAGAACAAAATGGTATCGACATTTTCGATTTTGCTTAACCTCAATCAGTTAAGTTCAATGAGATATTCGATATGACAACTAAAATAGGAGGCGCGATGCCTCCTATTTTGTTTGGCGGTGGTGCGTCTACTATTCGAATGGTGCAGGGTCACCTGATCCCAAACGAACTACAACAGGTTCACCTTCGCTAAAGTCAATTACAGTCGTAGGTTGTTCACCTAGGTAACCGCCATTAAGAATCACATCAACCGCATGTTCTAGTTTATCGCGAATATCCTCTGGATCAGATTCTGTTACGTCACTGCCAGGTAGAATCAACGACGTAGACATCATCGGTTCACCTAATGCTTCCAACAAGTCCAAGGCAATTTGATTGTCTGGGACACGGATACCGATGGTCTTACGTTTTGCATTCATCAAACGACGCGGCACTTCTTTTGTGCCTTTGAAGATGAAGGTGTAAGGACCTGGTGTGTTATTTTTCAGCAGTCGGAATGCAGAGTTATCCACTCGCGCATAGAGAGAAAGCTCCGACAAATCACGACACAGTAAAGTAAAGTTATGCTTATCATCCAGACGACGAATCTGACAGATTCGTTCCAGTGCTTGTTTGTTCTCCAACTGACAGCCAAGTGCGTACCCTGAATCAGTAGGGTAAACCACAACGCCGCCGTTACGAATGATTGCTACTGCTTGATTAATCAAGCGAGCCTGTGGGTTTTCTGGGTGAACGTAAAAAAACTGGCTCATTGTAATTCCTCATTATCGAGCCTCTCGGCTCTATATTTTTATGGGTTCTCGACTTCGTATTACTGAGTATTATTCAACGAAGGATCTATTCCCCAATCTTTCCAAACTGGTTCGACGCCAGCAGGCAACCATAGGTTCCTTCCTAGCTCCATCCACGGTGATGGGTAGTGAAAATCACTGCCTTGAGAGGCTAATAGTTTGTATTGTATAGCATAATCAGCCAAGTTGCGCCTTTCTTGTTGCGCTTGCTGTGGCTGTGCAACTTCCATCGCATCACCACCTGCTTCGACAAACGCTGCTAGAAGACGCTTAATCCACTTCGCTGTCAACTTATATCTGCCAGGATGCGCTAATACCGCCATTCCACCAGCCGCATGGATAGCATCAACCGCATCCTTCATCGAACACCAATTCGGTGGTACATAACCTGGGTTATTACGCGTTAGGTATTTTTTAAACACCATTTGCATGGTTTTTGCGTAACCATTATCTACCAACCATTTCGCGAAATGCGCTCTTGTCACTGGAGCATCACCGGCGATTTGCCTTACCTCTTCAAGCACACCTACTCGAGTTGCTTTTTGTAGTCGCTCTGCAATTAACTCAGATCGTGTTATGCGATGCTGCTTCTGCTGTTCTATGAGGGCAGATAATTGTTCATTTTCCGGATCGATATTCAGGCCGACAATATGAATGTCTTTGTTTTGCCAGACGGTCGATATCTCAATGCCATTGATGATTTTTATCGGCAAATTATTATCTTGAACGTATTGCTTAGCTAACGCCAAACCGTCAACCGTATCGTGATCAGTGATCGCCAAAACCTCGATATCAAAACTCAGCGCCCTTTCCACTAAATCTTTAGGCTCTAACCGACCGTCCGATGCAGTGGTGTGACTATGTAAATCAATTCTCATATTTTTATCGTTTTAATGCCGTTTTGGGGTTGACTTTTTACTCTCGCACTAGTTAACTAGTACACAAATACAAAGTACGTAATTTAAGGTTCACCATGTTACAAGAATTTAACCAAAACCAAAAAGCGAAAGTTGCGGTTTGTCTTAATAAGGCAAACTCATCAGATCTTGCTTGGTGGCGCACTTGGACTAGTTCTTGGTGGGCAAACGTATACTTCTAGTTTATAGAACCAAACGTTGTAAAGCCCGCTACTTAAGCGGGCTTTTTTGTTTTGTTGCTCATTTCACATTCAACTGCCTAAACATTAATCGAATATAGCCAACTCTAGATTGGGAGAACGTTTGCTTTATGCGACTATGTACGGCAGGAAGATTTAAACAGCTACAAGGAGGTCTTGTGAACAAGGCCATTGAAATTAAGAAACTTGGACAGCTTGAAGTGCTAACGGCTTCCGTCCCTTATACTCAAGACCCGACTCGCTTGTTCCACACACTATGTGAGAACAAAACTGACAGCCTATTGCTGGAATCTGCTGAGATCGATTCAAAGCAAAATTTAAAATCCCTGCTGATCGTAGATTCAGCGGTTCGCATTGTTTGCTTCGGCCATACCGTTAGCATGCACGCCTTGACCAATAACGGTAAAAACCTACTGTCTCACCTAAACCAGAACATCCGTGGTGACGTTGAGAGCAAGTTCGATGGCGAAACGCTAACTTTGCAGTTTAACCAGCCATGCGACACGTTAGATGAAGACTCTCGCCTACGTGAAGCCTCTTCTTTCGATGCGCTGCGTTTGGTTCAGCATAGTTTTGATATTTCACAGCAAGACAAACACGCAATTTTCCTTGGTGGTCTGTTTGCCTACGACTTAGTCGCAAACTTTGAGCCGCTTGGTAATGCCGAAGCAACAAATCAGTGTCCAGATTACGTTTTCTACGTCGCGGAAACACTACTTGTTGTCGACCATCAAACGGAATCTTGCCAGCTTCAAGCGACGTTGTTTGTTGATGGTTCAGAGAAAACAGCGTTAGAGACTCGTATTGCAGAAATTAGCGCCCAATGTGCAGCGCCAAAACTGTTGCCGAGTGCAGAGCAAATAACAGATGTAACGGTAGAACCTAGCGTGTCTGATGCAGACTTCTGCCAAACCGTTCGCGACTTAAAAGAGTTCGTAGTGAAAGGCGATGTATTCCAAGTTGTACCGTCTCGTAGATTCACTCTACCTTGTCCTTCTCCACTGGCTGCTTATAAAGAACTGAAACAAAGTAACCCAAGCCCTTACATGTTCTACATGCAAGATGAGCTGTTCACTCTGTTTGGCGCATCACCAGAAAGCGCGCTTAAGTATGAAACCGATACCAACCAAATTGAAATCTACCCAATCGCAGGCACTCGTCGCCGCGGTAAGCGCCCTAACGGCGAGATTGATTTCGACCTAGACAGCCGCATCGAACTTGAACTGCGCACCGACATGAAAGAAAACGCAGAACACATGATGTTGGTTGACTTGGCACGTAACGACGTCGCTCGTATTGCTCAAGCTGGTACTCGCCACGTAGCAGACCTTCTAAAAGTCGACCGCTACAGCCACGTAATGCACTTGGTGTCTCGTGTGGTTGGTCAACTGCGTGAAGACCTAGACGCACTGCACGCATACCAAGCTTGTATGAACATGGGCACGCTCACTGGTGCACCAAAGATTCGCGCAATGCAGTTGATTCGCGATGTAGAAGGCGCACGTCGCGGTAGCTACGGCGGTGCGGTTGGTTACCTAACTGGTGAAGGCACACTCGACACGTGTATCGTCATTCGCTCAGCTTACGTAGAAAACGGCATTGCTCAAGTTCAAGCTGGTGCAGGCGTGGTGTTCGACTCTGATCCGCAAGCGGAAGCAGACGAAACGCGCGGCAAAGCACAAGCGGTAATCTCTGCTATCCAAGCAGCGCATAAGTCACAATAAGGAATAGGGTTCAGAGATGGCTAATATCATTTTTATCGACAACTTTGACTCGTTCACCTACAACCTTGTGGATCAATTCCGCTCGCTAGGTCACTCAGTCAAGATTTACCGAAACAACATTCCAGCAGAAACCATTGAACAAGCGATAAACGAGCTTGAAAACCCGGTGGTTCTGCTGTCACCAGGTCCTGGTGCACCGTCAGAGGCAGGCTCAATGCCTGAGCTTATCCAACGCATGAAAGGCAAAGTGCCGATGATCGGTATTTGTCTTGGTCACCAAGCGATTGTTGAAGCTTACGGTGGCACCGTTGCTGGCGCGGGCGAAATCATTCACGGTAAGGTCTCTATGATGGAGCACCAAAACCATGCGATTTACCAGAACCTACCATCACCACTTGCAATTGCACGTTACCATTCGCTGGTTGCGACCAAGGTTCCTGAGAGCCTAACCATCACAGCAGAAGTGGATGATTTGGTAATGTCTGTTGTACATGAAGAAGATAAAGTTTGCGGGTTCCAGTTCCACCCGGAATCTATTATGACGACCTACGGAGCAACACTGTTGGCCAATGCCATCGAATGGGCACTTGAAGAACAAACTTCAGCGAACCCACTCACTGCTTAAAAAGCACTTGGCACATAAGAAATTTAGGAGAGGAAATATGGAAGCAATCATCAACCCTATTATTACCAAACTGTACGAGCAAGAATCGCTTACTCAGGAAGAGAGCCAACAGCTATTCGACATCATTATCCGTGGGGAACTAGACCCAATTTTGATGGCGTCAGCACTAACTGCACTAAAAATCAAAGGCGAAACGCCGAATGAAATTGCAGGCGCGGCGAAAGCACTGCTGGCAAACGCAAACCCATTCCCTCGTCCAGATTATGATTTCGCGGATATCGTAGGTACTGGCGGCGACGGTCACAACACCATCAACATTTCAACCACTGCGGCGTTTGTTGCTGCAGCATGTGGTCTAAAAGTAGCGAAACACGGTAACCGCAGCGTTTCAAGCAAATCGGGTTCTTCTGACCTTCTTGATTCATTTGGTATCAACCTAGCTATGAGCGCAGAAGATACGCGCAAAGCGGTAGACGATATCGGTGTTGCTTTCCTATTTGCACCTCAATACCACGGTGGTGTGCGCCATGCGATGCCAGTGCGTCAAACCATGAAAACACGCACCATCTTTAACATTCTTGGCCCACTGATTAACCCTGCTCGTCCTAACATCGAATTGATGGGCGTTTACAGTGAAGAACTGGTTCGTCCTATCGCAGAAACCATGCTACAAATGGGTATGAAGCGCGCCGCTGTAGTACACGGCAGTGGTTTGGACGAAGTAGCAATTCACGGTGAAACAACCGTTGCCGAAATCAAAGACGGTAAGATCACAGAATACAAATTAACGCCTGCAGACTTCGGTCTAGAAGCGCACCCACTAGAAGCAATCAAAGGTGGCGATCCTGAAGAAAACAAAGCAATCATTACCAATATTCTGACGGGTAAAGGTACAGACGCACAGTTGGGTGCAGTGGCAGTAAACGTTGCTCTGCTAATGCGTCTATTCGGCCACGAAGATTTAAAAGCCAACACGCAACAAGCGATTGAGGCAATGAATTCAGGCAAGGCGTACCAATTGGTACAACAACTTGCCGCACACGCTTAAGGAATTGAAGAAGATGACTGACTTCAACACTCAGCAAGCTGACAACCTGTCTGAACACGTTTCTAAGAAAGAAGCAGAAATGGCAGAAGTACTGGCGAAAATTGTCCGCGACAAATATCAGTGGGTAGCAGACCGTAAGGTGTCTCAACCGCTAAGCACATTTCAGTCTGATTTGCTGCCATCGGACCGCAGCTTCTACGATGCTCTGAGTGGCGAAAAGACGGCCTTCATCACCGAATGTAAGAAGGCATCTCCTTCTAAAGGTTTGATTCGTGATCACTTCGACTTGGATTACATTGCATCGGTTTACAACAACCATGCTGATGCGATTTCAGTCCTAACAGACGAGAAGTACTTCCAAGGTAACTTTGACTTTCTTCCTCAAGTGCGTGGTCAAGTCAAACAACCGGTTCTGTGCAAAGACTTCATGGTAGATACCTACCAAGTTTACCTAGCGCGTCATTACAGTGCTGATGCTGTCTTGCTAATGCTGTCTGTCCTCAATGACGAAGAGTACAAAGCGCTAGAGGAAGCAGCGCACAGCCTGAACATGGGTATCTTGACCGAAGTCAGCAACGAAGAAGAGCTTCATCGTGCAGTTAAGCTAGGCGCACGCGTTATCGGCATTAATAACCGTAACCTTCGCGACCTAAGTACTGATTTGAATCGTACTAAAGAACTGGCACCGACCATTCGCGAACTGGCTCCTAACGCAACAGTAATCTCAGAATCTGGCATTTATACACATCAACAAGTTCGTGATTTAGCGGAATACGCAGACGGCTTCTTGATCGGTAGTTCACTGATGGCGGAAGACAACCTAGAACTTGCTGTACGTAAAGTGACGTTAGGCGAAAACAAAGTGTGTGGCTTAACGCATCCAGATGACGCAGCAAAAGCGTATCAATCTGGCGCAGTATTTGGTGGCCTGATTTTTGTCGAGAAGTCGAAGCGTGCGGTTGACCTTGAAGGTGCTCGCTTAACCATGAGCGGTGCTCCACTGAACTACGTGGGCGTTTTCCAAAATCACGATATCGATTTTGTTGCTTCTGTCGTCACCTCTTTGGGTTTAAAAGCGGTGCAACTGCACGGTCAAGAAGACCAAGCTTACGTAAACCAACTCAAAGCCGAACTGCCAGCAACGGTAGAAATTTGGAAAGCTTACGGCGTGACTGATGCCAAGCCAGAACTGCTAGCAGACAACATTGATCGCCATTTATTAGATGCGCAAGTTGGCACT
Organism: Vibrio sp. 1727; assembly: GCF_033344415.1. NCBI lineage: Bacteria > Pseudomonadati > Pseudomonadota > Gammaproteobacteria > Vibrionales > Vibrionaceae > Vibrio > Vibrio sp. 1727. Next base: position 95,705 of record NZ_JAWPOT010000004.1, on the reverse strand, counting down.
CAAACTGGCGGAACCGGTCAAGTGTTCGACTGGTCACTGATCGGCGACCCAAGTCAAATTATGCTAGCGGGCGGACTGTCGCCAGAAAATGCTCAACAAGCAGCGACACTAGGTTGCTTGGGATTAGATTTAAACTCTGGTGTAGAAAGCGCACCAGGCAAAAAAGATTCACAGAAGTTGCTCGCGGCATTCACTGCTATTCGCAACTACTAAAGCTGGATATCAGCTAAAAAATTTAAAGCTATTCGTAGCGAAAAATACGAGAAGGAATATAACGATGGCAAAACTGAATGCCTACTTTGGCGAATACGGCGGTCAGTACGTTCCGCAAATTCTAGTTCCAGCACTGGAGCAACTAGAGCAAGCGTTTATCGACGCGCAAGAAGATCCAGAATTCCGCAGCGAATTCATGACGCTTCTTCAAGAGTATGCGGGCCGCCCAACGGCTTTAACTCTAACTCGTAACCTAACCAAAGGTACGAAAACCAAACTGTACCTAAAACGTGAAGACCTACTTCACGGTGGCGCGCACAAGACCAACCAAGTGTTAGGTCAAGCGCTACTTGCAAAACGCATGGGTAAAAACGAAATCATCGCAGAAACAGGCGCAGGCCAACACGGTGTAGCAACTGCACTAGCGTGTGCGCTGCTTGGCCTTAAGTGTCGCGTTTACATGGGTGCAAAAGACGTTGAGCGTCAAAGCCCGAACGTATTCCGTATGAAGCTAATGGGCGCAGAAGTTATTCCTGTCCACTCGGGTTCAGCAACGCTTAAAGACGCATGTAACGAAGCGCTACGCGACTGGTCTGCAACTTATGAAGACGCGCACTACCTACTAGGTACAGCGGCAGGTCCTCACCCATTCCCAACGATCGTGCGTGACTTCCAACGCATGATCGGTGAAGAAACGAAGAATCAGATTTTGGCACGTGAAGGTCGTCTTCCTGATGCGGTTATCGCATGTGTGGGCGGTGGCTCAAACGCGATTGGTATGTTTGCTGACTTCATCGAAGAAGAAAGTGTTCGCCTAATTGGTGTTGAGCCAGCAGGTAAAGGTATCGATACTGACCAGCACGGTGCACCACTTAAGCATGGTAAAACAGGCATCTTCTTCGGTATGAAAGCGCCATTGATGCAAGATCCAAACGGTCAAGTAGAAGAGTCTTACTCGGTATCTGCTGGCCTTGATTTCCCTTCAGTTGGCCCACAACACGCACACCTAAACGCAATTGGCCGTGCTGAATACGACAACGTGACAGACGATGAAGCACTAGAAGCATTCCAAGAGATTGCACGCCATGAAGGCATCATCCCTGCTCTTGAATCTTCTCACGCCGTGGCACACGCACTACGTATGGCACGTGAGAATCCAGAAAAAGAGCAATTGTTGGTTGTTAACCTATCAGGTCGTGGTGATAAAGATATCTTCACTGTACATGCCATCCTAGAAGAAAAAGGAGCAATCTAATGAGCCGTTATGAGAAGATGTTTGCGCGCCTAAACGAAAAGAGCCAAGGCGCATTTGTACCGTTCGTAACGGTTTGCGATCCAAACGCAGAGCAATCTTACAAAATCATGGAAACACTGGTTGAGTCTGGCGCAGATGCCCTTGAACTTGGTATTCCATTCTCAGATCCACTAGCCGATGGCCCAACCATCCAAGGCGCTAACATTCGCGCGTTAGAGTCAGGTGCAACACCAGATATCTGCTTTGAGCAAATTGGTAAGATCCGAGCTAAGTACCCAGAGCTACCTATTGGCCTTCTGATGTACGCGAACCTTGTTTACTCTCGTGGTATCGAAAACTTCTATGAGCGTTGTGCAAAAGCAGGCATCGATTCTGTTTTGATTGCAGACGTACCAACTAATGAAAGTACTGAGTTCGTTGCGGCTGCAGAGAAGTTTGGTATTCACCCAATCTTCATCGCACCACCAACGGCAAGTGATGAAACACTGAAGCAAGTATCAGAGTTAGGTGGCGGCTACACTTACCTACTCTCTCGTGCAGGTGTTACTGGCGCAGAAACCAAAGCAAACATGCCTGTAGGTCATATGCTCGATAGACTGAACCAATTTGATGCGCCACCAGCGCTACTTGGTTTTGGCATCTCAGAGCCTGCACAGGTGAAACAAGCACTAGAATCTGGCGCCGCTGGTGCAATTTCTGGTTCAGCCGTGGTCAAAATCATTGAAGCGAACGTTGATCAGCCACAAATTATGCTCGACAAGCTAGGTGAATTCGTTTCTGCAATGAAAGCTGCCACTCAAAAATAATTTCAGTTTGATATGACATAACAACGCCCGCTTAACATTATGTTTAGTGGGCGTTTTCTTACTATCGCGTTTATACCACGTCATTTTTTGTTCAACGCCCGCACTTTCCAAATCTATCTCAAGCAGAGCACTCAAAGAGTGTTAAGCTTGGGTAACTTAACTAACTCAATAAAGCAATGTGCAGTAAGGTTGCTACATGGAAGAAGTCAAAACACTGCTAGCCAAATGTCCTGTACTATCAGGGCTGCCAGATAAAGGGCTTAGTGAAGCAGCGCAAATGACTAAGGTTCGCTGCTTCGACGAAAAAGCACTGATTTGCAATAAAGGTGCGCTTCAATCTTCTCTTATGGTCATAGCTCAAGGTGCAGTGAGAGTGAACTCAATTAGTTCAAAAGGCAAAGAAGTCACACTGATGATTTTCGAAGCTGGTGGCTGGTTTGGAGACAATGTTTTTTCTCCCGGCATGCCTCGTATTTTTGGTGCGACCGCGCATTCGGACGTGACTGTAATGGAGCTTCCTGGAGATAAATTTCGCCAATTACTCGCCAAATACCCTCAAAGTTACCCCACTATACTCGACTTACTTAGCCGCCGCTTGTGGTCTGCTATTTCTGTTATCGAAGATGACGCGATTAGAGGAATTGAAGAACGAGTCGCCAAAAGGTTGCTGCTACTTGCTGAATACCAACTTAATCAAGCGATCGATACTCGACCATGCGTTGTCAGGGTAACAAGAGAACATATCGCTAACATGATGGGGCTAACTCGTCAGAGCGTACACAAGATACTAAAACGATTAGAAAGTATTGGGATGCTAGAGCTAAACTATGGCTCAGTAACCATTACCAATCCGAAACGCTTAGAAGAATACTTTAAAGAACTCGAGCAATAGATCCATTCAACAAACGGTAAGTATTGTCTAACGATAGCTAAAAACCTTATGCATCTAATTGGTCAAGAGCACAACACCATTTGCACTTAGGCAAGTGGCGCTGTGACACAAAAACCATTGAATTGACTAAGCTATATTCAATTCAGATTTCAACTCACGTTTCAAAATCTTTCCTGTCGCACTCATCGGGAGGTGTTCACGAATTTCGACATAACGAGGATATTTAAACGAGGCTAATTGCTCTTTACCCCACTTTTGTAATGAATCGGCGTCAATGTATTCTTTTGGTTTAAGTACAACGTAGGCTTTTATCTCTTCGCCATACTCTTCATTTGGAATCCCTATCACCGCGACCATTGAAACGGCAGGATGAGTCATGAAAACTTCTTCAATTTCTCTGGGATAAACATTAAATCCACCTCGAATGATCAGATCTTTCATTCTATCGACAATAAATAAATTACCTGAACTGTCAAAGCGGCCCACATCACCAGTATGGAACCAACCATTTTGTAGCGCAGATTCAGTAACTTCTGGGCGGTCAAGATATCCCTTCATAACATTATGACCACGCACAACAATCTCACCTTCTTCGCCTATCGGTAGTGCATTGCCTTCAATGTCGATAACTTTTACTTCGACGCCTTGAACCGGTTGACCTACCGAGCCTGGTATTCGCTCCTGATCTAAATGATTAAAACATGCAATAGGACTTGTCTCCGACAACCCGTATCCTTCTAAGATCGGCACATTAAATGTTTCTTCAAAGGTTCGAAAGATTTCGGTTGGTAATGGCGCACCACCGCTTACTGCAACACGCAATGACGAGGTATCAAATTGATGCTGCACATGAAGCAGACCGATGTACATCGTTGGCACACCAGCAAATATCGTCACCCTATGTTTTTCCACCAGCTCAAGAACATGTTTAGGCTCAAACCTAGGCACTAACACCAATGTTGCCCCGCCCAAAACACTAGCATTTAAGTGGACGGTTTGACCAAATGTATGAAATAAAGGCAAAGTTACTAAGTGAATATCATCGGCCTGGCTGCCCATAATGTTTTGTGCCACCAGAGCGTTCATTATGATGTTCTGCTGAGTCAGTTCAGCGCCTTTTGGTAAGCCTGTCGTCCCTGATGTATACAAAATCACACATGTATCATCCGCATTACGCGGTATATAATCCGGCAACGGTTGGACATCGGCTATAAACGCATTGAGAGTTATTACACCATTCCAATAGCTTTCATCTTGAGATTGAGTCAATACGACTATGCCTTCGCATGTATCGACTTGTTCAAAGGCTTTGACACCCTCTTTTGCCATTGGCAGTTCTTTCGTCCCTTCAAAGCAGAAATAAAACTTCGCTTTTGAATCTTCTAAGTGATACTTAATTTCTCGCGCTTTCAAAAGCACATTTAATGGGACTGCAACCGCGCCAGCTTTTTGTATTGCATAATAAACAAACGCGAAAAAAGGAATGTTTGGGCATGAAATCGCAACGCGGTCACCTGGCTTTACGCCTTTATTGATTAAAGACGCTGCGATCTTGCCGGCGATCGCATCAAACTGCGCATAATTTATCTTTTCAGTGCCACATATCAACGCCGTTTTATCTGGTTTACTCGCAGCATTTCTTTGTAACGCAGCAGCAAGATTCATCATAGTCTCTTCACCTCTTACTTGTCTTTCTCGTCTAATCAGCTCAGGAGCATTAACTAAGCAAGTTATCTCTAACACTGGATCGTCAGCATTTGAGTCTCACCAGTCATTACAATTTAACATTATGTTTACAACGCAATTAGAGCCAAGAATGTAAAGCAATTAACATTTCAGAAGGCAAATTAATAAAAGTGTGAGCTTGAAAGAGATGAATTGTTATAGATATCAACCCAAGTCACTAAAAACTCTGACTGCAATAGCAAATACAAAAGCGGTTAAAATTAACAAAAAGAAAACAAATAAAGAAAAATAAACTTGAACAATCCTAAGCGCGACCCTTATAAGAAAAATCAATAGCAAACGTTTGCTATTGAACAAAACTTTATCGTTCGTCAATAAAATATCGATTAATCCATCAATAATACCTTGCTGCATATTGCCAATTGTAAACGATAAGTGTAAAAAGCAAGGCGAGATAATTATCCGTAAATCCATTTATGGTTAGTGGGTAATTTTAGGATTTTACATTTTATTAGCACAGAGGTTATGGAAGTGTTAAAAGAAAAGAGTTTGCTAAACAACATTGGCGTACAAGTCGTAATCGCCATGATCGTGGGCACAGCCGTTGGTGCCATGATGGGTCATGATGCGACAGTGTTCGCTCCTTTAGGTGCTATCTTTATCAACTTAATCAAAATGTTGGTTATTCCTTTGGTCGCTGTAGCCTTGATTTCTGGCGCCGCTGGTCTTGGGAACAGCCAGTCAGCAGGTAAAGTTGGCATCGTCACTCTAGGTTATTTTGGTTTAACATCCGCCCTAGCCGTTGCGCTTGCACTATTTATGGGTGAAGTATTCCAACCAGGCATGGGTATCGACGTCTCTGGCGTTGAAGGCATGTTCTCAGCAGAATACGCTTCAAAAGGTGAACTACCTACTTTCTGGGCAACCATCACTGGTATGATCCCAACCAACGTTTTCCAATCACTAAATGAAGCAAACATCCTACAGATCCTCGTTTTCTGTATGTTCTTTGGTATTGCGATTTCTAAGCAAGCAAAAGAGCGTCGTGAACCAATCATCAATGGTGTTAACTGCATCGTTGACGCAATGGTTTGGATGATCAACAAAGTAATGATCATTGCACCTATCGGTGTATTTGGTCTGATGGCAGAAGCCGTCGGTACGTTCGGTTTTGGTGCGCTAATGGTGGTGTTTAAACTGTTCGTTGTTTACGTTGCCGCCATCCTAATCTTCGGTTTCGTTGTTTACCCAGCAATGGTGCATGTTTTCACGAAGACATCTGCGAAGAAATTCCTGTCTTCAATGAAGAAACCGCAAGCAGTTGCGCTTTCAACAGCGTCTTCTATGGCAACACTGCCTGTTACAATGGACACCTGTGAAAAAGAGCTGGGCGTAAAAAATTCAACTGCATCATTTGTTCTGCCTCTAGGCGCAACGATCAACATGTCAGGTAATGCGATTTACTATGGCTTGGTTGCTATCTTCTTTGCTCAACTGTTCAATATCGATCTAGGCATGGGCGCTTACATTGCAATTATCGTAACGTCTACATTGGGTGCGGTTGGTCAAGCGGGTGTTCCTGGCCCTTCTTTCCTAGTGGTTGCCGTGCTTCTTGCCGCTGGCATTCCAATTGAAGGTCTACCGCTGCTATTCGCTCTTGACCGTATTTTCGATATGATTCGTACAGCACTGAACATCACAGGTGATGCTGCATGTGCAGTTATCGTTGATGCGCTAATTGAAGAAGAAACGGCAGAAGCTGAGCTTAAAAAGCAAGAAGCCTAACCCTTTCTTGAATAGACCAAAAACCGCTCATAATGAGCGGTTTTTTTGTCTTTTCTTGCATTACGTAACTATACAAATAGAAACCGATGGCATAAATTTTTCAAAATGATATAAACCATTACAAAATATAACAAAACGTTAGAGCTAGGTTATATCATGAGTCTTGAGCAATCTTTGGAATATCTCACCAAAATAAATTTGCCGATCGAATCAAAGCAGCAGGCCCTGGTTGACTCAGTTATTCTTGCCCTAACGAAACAAAAACGAGATGCTCTTTTTCAACAGGTTGCTCTGTATCGAATAAAACTGCTTAAATCTCTCTTTCCTAAACACGCATCAAAAAGTCTTTCTGCACTATTTGAGTTAATGGATTATCGAGATTTAGTGCAACAGTATCCGACAGGTTTCTCCAAAGAGATTCGTTTACTTGAACAACTTGCCGCAGATTGTTACCCGCATTGGATGGTTTTCTGGTGTCAATGCGAGATCGAAGCAATCAAGCAAAAATATCCTTCAAACGAAGCTGCGATTCCTACTCCGCTTCCGTTTGACGACCACAGCTATACTAGCGTGTTAATTGAAGATATCGCAGATTGCGATCTTGAGGTAATGCTGCCAAATCATGCAGCGTTAATGCCGATTTCCGAAGCGATCACACTGAGTAATCTTGAGCTTTTCGTCCAAACTGAACAATGGTTTGAAATCTTGCCTCTTTTATCACTCTCGCAAAAAGGGCAGCACTTTGCCCTCTTGCTCAAATCGTCATCTTCACCAATCATGGTCTCCTCTGCTTTAGTGCAAAGCTGGCATCAACGAAATAACTGGCTCAGTTACTCACCACAGTTTAGTAACGAACAATGGCAGTTTTGCTTTCCTAATCATGGGTACAGTGTTCTCAATCAACTGGGTATTTTGGAGTGTCGTGCTCTAACTCATGAGCACACTCTTATTGAGTTTGATGCTCAGTTTCAATCTCGTGTAAAGAACAGTGAAGCGGTTTGCGAAGTACTGCGTCTTACGGTGGGAGGCAACATTCAACAAAAGCTGTATTTTTTGTATCTGGCGCAAAAAACTATGATGAGCGAGCTCTATAAAGCAGGCTATAAGCTCGGCTTTACCATTATTGAGCAAGTATTTATGTTAAATTTCTATCAATCTATTGATTTAAGTGCCTACTTTCACTCAGGATACCGCGACATTAACGGTGACGGTACCAAGACATACCGCGGTTTCTGGAATTTAGGTATGATGGTTGAAGCATTTCAAGACATACAATTTCGCGACTACAAACATTGCGTACGAACAAAAAGAATGGATAAAAAGGTGAATGAGCATGCTTGATGTTCATTTGCACGGTCTCTTTTACCCAAAAGCAATGGCATTGTACGCGACTGTACTAATAGTATTCGCTTGGCTACTGTATTACTGCTATCGCCTAAAACAGAAGAGTGAATCAATCTTAGGCTCGCATCACGCGCCTTACATCGCTTATTCCAGCTGTATCATTGTTTGGATAAGCAGCAACGCCTATTTCCATACCGATTTATTGCCAGAATTAGGCTCTGTTGGTGGCATTTTTATGGCTAAGTTAGCGAACTTAGCGTCTTTTTTCGCCTTTGCGTTTGCATTCTATTTTTCTTGCCAGTTAACCGCAGATGTTAAAAAAACAGCGGTCAAAGCCTGGCAAAAAGTCGTCTTTGTCGCACTAGCAACGTATTCACTGTACATCAACTTAGTACCGAATCTTACTGTCGAAAATGTCACCATTAGTGGTCCAAGCCAGTTCGTCATTAAATTTGGCCCACATACCTCATATTTTTTCATTAGTTTGCTAGCTTTCGTGGTACTAACGCTGCTTAACTTGATTGCCATGCGCGCTAACAGCAGCAAGCTCACGTTAGCAAAAAGCAACTATATGATCGCTGGCATTTTGGTATTCATGTTATCTACGGCAGTGATACACCTTGGAATGACGTATTTCCTTGGCGACTTCTCCCTAACTTGGTTACCACCAGCACTTTCAATCAGCGAAATGTTGTTTGTGGGCTATGCCCTACTTACCTCTCGCTTCTACAGCGCTAAATATCTCACGTACTTAACGGTAAGCGCGCTCTTAGTCTGCGCCATTTTTGTTCTGCCGCTAGGGGCGATATTTATTCCTATCTCTGAAGATAACCAATGGCTTGTTGCGGTACCTTTATGCGCGCTTATCGGTATCAGTTGGCACTTGCTTTTTAAGCGAGTCAGTCGTTTCGCTTCATATTTTATTTATGGGAAACGACACACTCCCGTTCAGCAAATCCTTGGGTTAGAGGAAGAGTTTAAACGCTCAATAGATGATGCTATGCGTCAGTTGGCATCGTTACTTAACATACCAAACAACAAGCTACAGCTAGTCACTAGCAATTACACAGAAACGTTTTACGAAGAGTACCTGCCGTCAAGCAAGTCAGTTCTCGTGCTTGATGAGTTGTCTGAAGAAATTGATTATGCCTCCTCTTCTAAAGGGTCGATGAGAAAGCTCTACGAGCGTATGCGCTCAAGCAATACTGCGCTCGTTATGCCTCTCTTCGGTCGTGGAAAATCTGTTACTCACTTGCTGATTTCTTCACATAAAATAGATAATAAGCTGTTTTCTAATGAAGAAATCTCAGCTCTGCAAACGTTATTAGTTCGCATCCAGAGCACCATTGAAGCCGATAGAAAGGTACGCCAAAGCCGTGCGCTGGCTAACTCCATTGCACATGAAATGCGTAACCCTCTCGCTCAAGTACAATTACAATTTGAAGCTTTAAAACAGCATATAGAGTCAAACGCCTCACTGGATATGCTAAAAAGAGAAATTGATAAAGGTGAAGCCGCTATACAACGCGGTCGACAACTTATCGATATTATTTTACGAGAAGTTAGCGACAGCTCACCAGAGCATGAGCCTTTAGCTCTCACTTCCATACATAAAGCCATCGACCAAGCAGTAAGCCGTTATGGTTTTGAAAACGATCAAATAATTGAGAGAATTAACCTGCCACAGGCACACGATTTTGTCGCGAAGTTAAATGAGACCCTGTTTAACTTTGTCATTTTCAATTTGATTCGTAACGCTATCTACTATTTTGATTCTTATCCCGACAGTCAAATTGAGATTCGTACCCAGACGGGGGCTTACGAAAACATTCTGATCTTCCGAGATAGTGGGCCAGGTATAGATCGCAGTATCTTACACAAGATATTTGATGACTTTTTCTCGTATCAAAAAAGCGGAGGCAGTGGCTTAGGTTTGGGCTATTGCCAACGTGTTATGCGCTCCTTCGGAGGACGAATAGAGTGCCAGTCTGAATTGAGCGAGTTCACAGAATTCTACTTGTATTTCCCAGTCGTACCAAACGCACCAAAACCAGAGACATTGAGAGCACCGGACTTTGATAACTGGAAAGCAACTCCATCACATTCTGAAAATCATTCAGCTCAACACGTACAAGTATGTAAAGATGCACCAACAGTGCTCATTGTTGATGACAAAGAGGTGCAACGCACCTTGGTACAGATGTATTTAAAAAGATTGGGAGTCAACAGCTTACAAGCAAATAATGGAGCCTCTGCGGTAGAACTATTCCACTCTCACAAGATTGATCTCGTTCTTATGGATGTCCAAATGCCGGTAATGAATGGATTTGACGCCAGCCAGCGGATTAAGCAAATCACATCCTCCGTTCCAATCATTGCCTTATCTGGTGAGTCTGGAGCTAGAGAGTTGGAGCTAATTTCGAAACTCATGGATGACAGGCTCGAAAAGCCCACCACGTTAAATGCACTTCAAGTCGTCATCCAAAGATGGTTACAGAACGAGAATTTTGCACCTTCCAGCACTTTTTAATTTGCAAATATAGAATTGGCACTAGATGTGCATTATTGGAGTAAATCGAATTATCCAGAAGGTCAAGCAGGCTGCAAATGAGTAGCGTATGAGCTTGATAAGGAGATCGCCATGTTACTTCATCGACATACATACTACGGCTTGATTCATCATGGAATCAAAACACTGTTACTTGATCGCTTAGGCCACTATACAGAAGAAGAGTATCATCAATATCTGAGCCGTATGACTGGTAAATCCACTTGCTTCACGATGTCTCTCGAAGAGCTAGAAGCAACGGTCGATAACTTACTACGGGAAGGCTATTTAGAAGATGTAAAAACGCTTATTTCCCAATATCAACGTGTTGCTTAAGGTTTAAAACTCTCAACTTTATTGCCGCCTCATCGCGGCAATTTTTATTCCTTCCATGTGCTGTTTCGACATGGAAGAATCTTGCGGTCTATACGATATACTAAGCGTTACTATTCTTACCTTAACTTCCTCAGTATTCACATCTTGTCAGATTCCGTTAGACTGTCTTCAATTCAATAATTAGGTAGATTTTGCCATCATGAAGCAGATCCTAGACTTTATACCACTCATCGTTTTCTTCGCTTTATACAAGCTGTACGACATCTACGTAGCGACAGGTGCACTGATCGTAGCAACAGCCATTCAACTTGTCGTCACCTACGCGCTGTATAAGAAAGTCGAAAAGATGCAGCTAATAACATTTGTTATCGTCACTATCTTCGGCGGCATGACCCTTTTCTTCCACGACGACAATTTTATAAAGTGGAAAGTCACCATCATTTACGCGATTCTGGCGATTGGCTTAGCAGTGAGCCACGCATTGGGAAAATCAGCTATCAAAGGAATGCTAGGCAAGGAAATTACGTTACCTGACGCTGTTTGGGCAAAGATTAACTGGGCTTGGGTTGGCTTCTTCTCATTCTTCGCTGGCTTAAACATTTATATTGCTTACGAATTGCCGTTGGATGTTTGGGTTAACTTCAAAGTATTTGGAATGTTGATCGCGACATTTGCCTACATGATTGCGACTGGCTTTTACATTTATAAACACATGCCAAAAGAACAAAAAAATAACTCATCCGATGTGTCCACTGATGATTAAAAACTCAGTTTTGCTATAATCCGCGACTTCACAGCGACCTTAGGGTCGCTGTTTTGCTCCATGTATCAGTAAACCGCTCAAACAACGTACCGTTTTCAGACCATTCTTGCTGCTGTAAACCAACTTTCTCTGGTCCGGTATCTGCGGTTTTTTAAGGACCTTTGGTTCTAGGTATTTACTATGTTGGCGCTTAGTTTGAGCGCCTTTAAGATTTAGGATGTCACAATGAGTCAAGAAATTAGCTCTCCGAAAGGTCAAATGCTGCTTCGTACCCTTGCAATGCCTGCAGATACAAACGCCAATGGCGATATTTTTGGCGGTTGGATAATGTCTCAGCTCGACTTAGCGGGCGCGATTCTGGCAAAAGAGATCTCTTGTGGTCGCGTTGTCACCGTTTCGGTATCAAGCATTACGTTCAAAAAACCTGTTGGTGTGGGCGATGTCGTATGCTGCTACGGCGAATGCACTAAGATCGGCCGCACATCCATGAGTGTCGATTTGGAAGTATGGGTCAAACCCGTCAAAGCTCACGGTGTTGGCGAACGCTTCATGGTTTGTGATGCGACCTTCAACTACGTAGCCATTGACAGTGAAGGTAAACCACGTCCGGTTCAGAATTAGTCAACCTACAACGCTAACAGTTAGAAAGGATCTCACATTTTCTGTTGTTCACTTGTGAGAGACACAAAAAAGGCGTTAAATTAACACTTTACCCTACCAATTAAGGAACTATGCTATGTGGTATGTCATCTTTTCACAGGACGTTGAGAACTCGTTGGAAAAACGCATGAGCGTTCGCCCACAACACTTGGATCGCTTACAAAAGCTACAAGACGAAGGTCGCCTTCTTACAGCTGGTCCGATGCCTGCGATAGATTCTGACAATCCTGGTGAAGCTGGATTTACGGGCTCAACTGTCATCGCTGAATTCGCTTCTCTAGAGGATGCTAAAGCGTGGGCAGAAGCCGATCCTTATGTAGCGGCTGGTGTTTACGATCATGTAATCGTGAAACCGTTCAAAAAAGTGTTTTAATTTATGAAAAAATTACTGTGTCTTTTCTTGGTATTTGGTGCTCTGGCTGGCTGTTCATCAACCGATGATAATCAGCGCCAACTTGAGCTTATGGCATCAAACCGAGCAGGAGTCTTGTCTGCGGGCCTCCCTTTAGAGTACGGTCCACTGCAAATAATGCGTGTCTCATCCAACAAAAATGTTGTAGAGATGATGATGATTTATAACGATGGCGCACTCGGTGCAAAGCCGTTAAATCAAGTACTGAATACCAGTATCTATACCTACTGCAGCAACCCAGAAGTTCGCAAGCAAATTGATATGGGCTTGATGTATCGTATTAAGGTACGTAATTCTCGCGGTCAGTTGATGGCAGATGAGTTGGTTTCCGCACAGACTTGTACTCAGGTGAAGTAGCTACAGTAATTTTTGTTGCTTTCGGCATGAGACGATGATTCGCTATTATTGGATAATCTGAAAACGAAAGTTAACAATTAAGAATAGAAAAACGGAGACCACAGTCTCCGTTTTTATTTGCTGCAACGATGTGTTACGCCAGCTCAGCACGGAGCTTCTTCGCCGCTGAAACCAGATTTGCCAATGCGGCTTCTGTCTCCTTCCAGTTTCGTGTTTTCAGACCACAATCTGGGTTTACCCACAAACGTTGAGCCGGAATTTTTTCTGCCGCTTTCTTGATTAAACCTTCAATCCATTCTTCCGTAGGAATGTTTGGTGAGTGAATGTCATAAACACCAGGGCCAATTTCGTTCGGGTAATTGAACTCTTCAAATGCTTTCAGCAGCTCCATATTTGAGCGAGATGTTTCAATGGTAATGACGTCCGCATCGAGTGCCGCAACCGAATCAATGATTTCATTGAACTCGCTGTAACACATATGAGTGTGAATCTGAGTTTCTGGTTTTGCACTTGCCGCAGAGACCTTAAACGCATTTACGGCCCATTCTAAGTACGCTTTGTGATCGCGTTTTTTGAGTGGTAAACCTTCTCGAATGGCTGGCTCGTCAATTTGAATGATATTGATGCCTGCATCTTGCAGGTCAGACACCTCATCACGTAGTGCCAAAGCAAGTTGCTGCGCAATTTCTTGACGTGTGATGTCTTCACGTGGGAACGTCCAACATAAAATCGTTACTGGTCCAGTCAACATGCCTTTCATCTGTTTGCTGGTTAGCGATTGTGCGTACGTCGACCATTCAACTGTGATCGGTTTTTCACGTTCAATGTCAGCAACTACAATGGCAGGTTTCACACAGCGAGAACCATAACTCTGTACCCAACCAAATTTGGTCGTTTGAAAACCCGCCAAGTTCTCAGCGAAGTATTCCACCATGTCGTTACGCTCTGCTTCACCATGAACTAGCACATCTAGGTCGAGCGCCTCTTGACGTTTTACTGCGTCAGCAATATGTCCTTTAAGTGCTTGGATATATTCAGACTCAGATAATTGACCTGTACGATAAGCGCTGCGCTGCACCCGGATTTCATCCGTTTGAGGAAAAGAGCCGATTGTCGTTGTTGGCAACAAAGGCAAGCCCAATACTTCAGCTTGATGCGCAGCACGCTCCGCGTAAGGTGCGCTGCGCTCGGCAAGTGACGCAGTAATACTGTTTAAACGTGCTTGAACTTGTGGCTTATTCACATGCGTTGCCGTTTTACGTGCTTTGATTGGCTGGCTGTAGGTATCACAAGCGAGAATCGCATCTTGATCACCATCGAGTGCGCGGCCAAGCAAGGCGACTTCTGTTACTTTTTGTTTTGCGAACGCAAACCAGCTTTTCACTTCCTCACTGAGTTCTGTTTCCTGTTCCAGATCAACCGGGCTATGTAGCAAAGAGCATGAGCTCGCAACCCAAAGGTTGTCGCCCAGTTTTTCTTTTACTGGCTGTAGACGTTCAAGTTGCGCACTCAAATCCGAGCGCCACACGTTACGACCGTTGACCACGCCAGCAGACAGCACCCACCCCTCCGGTAGTTTGGCAACCACGTCGTCAAGCTGCTGAGGCGCGGCAGATAAATCGATATGTAAACCATCCACTGGTAGCTTTACAATTTTGTCTAGCGTATCGCTTATAGAGTCAAAGTACGTCGTTAGCAGCACTTTTACATCGCTTCGAATCACTTGGTACGCTAGCTTGAACGCATCAGCCCATTTGCTTTCTAGCTCCAGTGACAAAATTGGCTCATCAATCTGAACCCACTCAACACCTTGACTTGCGAGCTTTGCCAAAATAGCTTGGTAAGCCGTAAGCAATCGTGGCAGTAGCGTCAGGCGATCGAACCCTTCTTCTACCTCTTTACCTAAGTAAAGATAACTGACTGGACCAAGCAAAACTGGCTTCACTTTATGCCCAGCTTGGGTTGCTTCGTTGACTTCTTCAAACAGTTGAGGCCAACTCACTTCAAATGTATCGTCCTTGCTAAATTCAGGTACGATGTAGTGGTAGTTTGTGTTGAACCATTTAGTCATATCCGATGCTGCAGCGCCCGCACAGCCGCAACCCGCTTGAGATTGACCGCGACCCACTTTGAATAGCGTATCCAAATCAGGGAAACCGTCTGCGTGACGTTTTGGCACGTGACCCAGTAACAACGTGGTCGTCAGTACATGATCGTACCAAGCAAAATCGCCAGCGGTGGTAAAACTCAAGCCAGCATCTGTTTGCGTTTGCCAGTTTTTAGCGCGCAGATCTGCTCCAACCTTTTTAAGCTCTGCTTGATCAATTTCTCCGCGCCAGTATTTTTCCTGAACGAATTTTAATTCTCGTTTTTCACCGATGCGTGGATAACCTAGTACGTGCGTTGTTGTAGCCATGTCCCTATTCCTTTTTCAATCTTGTTTAATTTGTTTGGGTCAGAGTATCTTTCGTCATGAAAGATGTCTGGATGGCTAAACTATCGCTCTCATCTGCGGTTTGAACAACGTCCATTTATTCAACTTGTTTATTAAAAAAATTCATCATGAGGCGACATGATTCGCAAATAAACACAACAAATAGACGTCTAGACGTTTACATATCCATTTTTTGTCGTTAAGTTATTTACACGATTGCTATTCTGTTCATAGCGAGCAACAAAGGATGAAAGGAATTCATGATAGAGCTAAAACATTTGCGGACACTCACTTCGCTTCGAGACACTGGCTCTCTAACGGCAACAGCGACCGCTTTACATCTCACTCAGTCGGCACTGTCTCATCAGATCAAAGATTTGGAGGCGCGAATTGGAGGGCAACTGTTCCTGAGAAAGACTCGTCCGGTGAAGTTCACTTCAGAGGGAGAAATCCTATTGCGTCTTGCAGAAGATATCCTTCCGAAACTCGCAAGAGCAGAAAATGATTTAGCGAGCTTGAAAGAAGACGTCAATGGCCGATTACATATGGCCATTGAATGTCACTCTTGCTTCCAATGGCTAATGCCTGCACTTAGGGAGTACCAACTTGCTTGGCCTAGCGTAACATTGGACTTTTCCTCTGGTTTTGGCTTTGAACCACTCCCAGCTCTATTGGCAGGCGAACTCGATCTCGTTATTACTTCCGATATCCAACCTCGATCCGAAGTCCACTACGAGCCTCTATTCGACTTTGAAATGCGTTTAATTACCGCAACCAACCACCCATTGGCGGAAAAAGAAATTATTGAGCCGCAAGATCTCGCAGATCAAACCATGCTCTCTTATCCGGTTCAAAAACAAAGGCTAGACGTCGTAAAACACTTTCTTCAGCCAGCAGGAATAGAACCTGCGAAATGGAAGCAAGCCGACAACACTCTCATGTTAGTTCAGATGGTCTCTGCTGGATTAGGGGTGGCGGCACTACCCAATTGGGCGATTTCTGAATTTTCTCGCCAAGGTCTTATTACCAGTAAACCTTTCGGCCAAGGCTTATGGCGTCGCTTGTTTGCTGCAACGCGTCACTCAGAGAAAGAAAAGCGTTACTTACAAGCTTTTTTCGCAACCGCGAGGCTACAATGTAAAAGCCACCTTGACGGAATCAAGGTGGCTTAAAAGATTTGGATTATGAAAGGCTTAGCGTTGATATGCTTTAAATTGGTTAGTCAATGGATCGTACTGATAACCGAGCATATCAAGCTTGCCGACTACAGACTCTACATCCATCTCATACACTGATACTAACTCGTCAAAACTGTCGCACTCTAAACGTAGCTTTTCGTTGACGATACCTAGCAAAATAGTGCTGTCCAGATTACCTACATTGCTTAAATCCATCGCGACTCTCCTCTTGGACAAGGTATATAAATAAGCGTAGTAGTAATCACGCGAATTTAAAGTGAGTGCGATCTAAAACGTGATCACCTTATACCCAAGCACCAAGAAAGCACTTGGATATAAGCCGTCTAGCTTTGTCTTTAGAATAGAGGTTAAGCCGCGAGAGAGAATAAACCTTGCAGGCTCGTCATCGACGCGAGTGCTAGCAACAAGGCAACGCTCAGTTGCACCTTTTCTGGTTTCTTATGCGTAAAAATATGCCAACACCACACAATAATTGAAGAAATTAACATAGCTAAAGACAGCAAGATTGGCTGTGTTGCAGCGTTCAGTGCAGCTTCATTTAACTGGTAAGAAGCAAACAACGTTGCGATGACTAATAGCATTCCAGACACAATGCCCGTAACTGGTAAAATACGGTGAAATGCCTGTAATCTGCTGCGAGCTATCGTAAGCAGCAATTGAGAAAATGACGCCCCAAGGAAAAATATCATTAGCGCTATCGCTATCGATGCTGGCCAGCTTGATTGCTCAAATACTTGAATACTCACATACGCAAAGGCCAAACCATTCGCTAAATACATCGCCCATAGTGGCCCTTTTTCACGCGTTTTCTTGGTTTGAACCTGAGAATAGAAGTAGAAAATAGCAAACACGATCATAAATGCTTCAATGCGAAGTGACGCAACAGCGAGCCACAATACAGCTACTGCAGGCAACATTTTATGAAGACGTCCTCGCTGACCAGGACAAATATCGCCCTTGATTAGAAGCAAAGTCAGTAGCGCTTGTGCGCCAAATAGCATCGGAGGGAAAGTAACCAGCAATTGTTGAATCATGTTGAATGCACGCTCAAAAGTCATTTTGGGGGGCGATAATATCAAATCAACTATCGCCAAACCACCGAAAGTCGGCCCCCAAATGAGCTAAAACGGTAAGACAATTTTATTCACAGAGAAGCAAGATACTTCAACGCGTCTTCCTGCGTTAAAACTCCACGGTACTCTTCTTTGGTATTACACAGTACCCAAGGGAAACGAATCCCGGTTTTAACCAACTCTCGAATAACAGAGACAGGTAAATCCTCATCAACCAACACAAATTCGGTGCTCATTATCTGATTAACAGGACGTTTCCAAATTCGGCTTTCTCGTTCAGTTTCTCGCTCTGTTCCCATCGAAGGCGTTAGGTGTAAATTCACCGTCTCTTTCGTAATTAACCCAACACAACGATTTTCATTGAGAACAACTAAAGGCGAGCTTGGATTCAAATTCATGTACTCCACTGCCAAGGAGAGCGGTTCTCCAGGGTCCATAGACCTGACTTGTTCATGGCTCAAAGATTGCAACACATCACTTTGCTTAGACTCAATCGCGATGTCAGAGAACAGATGCTCATAACTGTCCGCTTTATCCATCAAATCGACAGGCACGGCAGCAGAAAATAGAAAGCCCTGCATGTAATCGACACCGATTTCTGCCAATACTTGAAGTTCTTGCTTAGATTCCACGCCTTCAGCAACCACTTTTACATTCATTTGCTGTGCAAGCTCGGTGACCATTTTCACAATGTTATAGCTGGTGCTCCCTTTATGAATGTTCTTGATGAATTTTCGGTCTATTTTCAGTAAATCAAACTGCCCTTTTTCTAGATAAGAAAAAGAAGAATACCCAGTACCGAAGTCATCAATCGCGATCTCAACGCCCTCTTTCCGCACTTCCTCTAGAGCTCGAGTATGCTCCTCATCTTGTTCAAAATACGCGGTTTCTGTTAGCTCGATAGTTACTCGCTTAGGGTCTACACCACTGGCTTTAATCAAATCATGCGACCGCTGAAGGATCTGAAGAGAATCCAATTTCGTGTTGAGGGAGCGATTGATGGTCACGCCCACTTCCTCGCCATAAATTTCTTGTAAGCGCGGAAAGTGCTTCAACGCAGCTTGGCAGACCACGTCATCAAGTGCCGCTATGAGTTCTAGATCTTCAATAATAGCGATCATCTTTTGCGTACAATACGCATCATTTTCATCATAAAAGCGTGCGAGAGCCTCGAACTTAACCACGCTTCCGGTTTGAACGTCGATAATCGGTTGAAAGTAAACGTCCACTAGCCCACTCTCTATTTGCGCCTCCAAAAACGCCTCGAGATGTTGGCGCTTCACTAATTCAGAGTGAAGTTCACTGTCGTAAAAGTTGAAATAGCTGCCTTCACCGGAAATAGAGGACAACATCGCTTGCGCTGCATGTGCTAGCGCTTGTCTTGGTCGGTTCGTATCATAGCCAAGGATTGACACACCAGTTTGGCCTTTAACGATAGTGGCATGCATTTTTGTGCCCATTTCATTTCTAAGCTCATTAAAGAACCCTTTCATGGCAATTTGGATCAAACGAACCGGGCTCAACCATTGACAATGAGGGGTCTGCAAGCATACGACAAACACATCCCGAGATAACTGCCCCGCAATACTGGTGTAGCGACTTCGCATAATAAAGTCTGCAAAACCTAATTGCTGTTCAAGCAAGTATCTCTCCGAAAACTTGGGTCTGAGTGTCATAACAATGTTGAGTTCTTTATTTCTGCTTTCATTCGCTAAGGTAGCTAATTGGAGTTCAAATTCTTTCCTCGTCGGTAAAAAGGCAGCCCAATCATGCTGTTGTTCACAACGATTTTTCATCCACAACAACGAAGCAGAAATATCCGTAGAAAATCCGAGATAAAGAATTCGTCCAGAGTGAAACGTAAGTCGGTAAATACAAAGATGATGAGCTTGGTTGCTACCGTTTGCTGTTTTGCTCAACAAGTTACCACACCAACATCCTTCATCATTAATTTGCTGCCACAGCTGATCATAAAACGCTTGGCTATGGTGAGAGGTACTGAATATATGAGTTTTAAGCCCAACCAGATCTCGGTTTTGATAGCCCATTTGTAACTCAAAGGCACGGTTACAACCTAAGATGCGCGTATCTTCATCGGCAACTAAAACGCCTACATTTGGCAAATCAAAAATCGTTTCGAGGATTGTCGCTAACTCCTCGCAACCAGTGATTGTTAATTGTGGAATGATAGTGCCTTGGATAATGCGCTTATTGAGCCTTTCAAAACTAATAGTCACGTGCACTAAGTTAACGTTTTTTAGCATCATGCAACAAGAAAACCGCCCCCGTCCGCCAAAGAGTTCCACTTCTAGAATTCGTTGTTTTAGCGTTTCTTGTTGCCCCATCAGCATATGATCAAACAAGTTATTTAGGCTGGTTACTGGCGTACTTATCCCAAATGCCTTTGCCATTCCTTGCTGATCACATTCGAACTCGCGAGTATCAATATCGTAAGACCACTCTATAACAGGAGTTAGACTGGAAGTCGTTTGCATTTTTGGATGCACTGTTGTCGTAGATTCACTCATACCCTAGCCCCTTTTTTTGTAATTAGCCCAAGGCTCAAAATTCACAGTCAATTTGCGACATTCCAGTTGGGACCTGCCGATCCTCTTTATAGATGGATTGTGTCAACGATAAGCCTATCGACTTAGAACTATTTCCAGAGCAGCTCAGCCTTTTGCATTTAATATGCACTAATTTGATTATAGGCTTTACCCCACATAAGCACACCATTGCTTATGCTTTGTATTAAGATTGCGACATTTTTCATGAACCGATCTATAACCATGAGGCTTTCAAGGTGAAATTAGACAGAAAATCGCCGATAGAGCATTGATATTTTTACAAACCAAATAAAACTCGATGAACTAAGCTTGAATAGATGAGTTTGTTATAGATACCTGATAATCAAATCGCTATAATTCGCGCTCCCTGGAACAGAGAGCAAAATATGACCAATAACATCACTCCTATTCATGAGTACAAAAAATACTGGGCAGAGTGTTTTGGTACGGCACCTTTCTTGCCGACCAGTCGCAAAGAAATGGATGCCCTAGGATGGGATAGCTGTGACATTATCATTGTAACCGGTGACGCTTATGTGGATCACCCAAGCTTTGGTATGGCTATCATTGGCCGCCTGCTAGAAGCACAAGGTTTCCGTGTCGGTATCATTGCTCAACCAGAATGGCAAAATAAAGATGCGTTCATGCAACTTGGTAAGCCAAATCTGTTCTTCGGGATCACTGCGGGTAACATGGACTCCATGATCAACCGTTACACCGCGGATAAAAAGCTTCGTCACGATGACGCGTACACACCGAATAACGAAGGTGGTAAACGCCCAGACCGAGCAACGTTGGTTTACTCTCAACGTTGTCGTGAGGCATACAAAGAAGTACCTATTGTTTTAGGTGGTATCGAAGCTAGCCTACGCCGTGTGGCACACTACGATTACTGGTCAGATAAAGTTCGCCGTTCTGTACTGTTTGATGCAAAAGCAGACATCCTACTTTTTGGTAACGCAGAGCGCGCACTTGTCGAAGTAGCACATCGCATCGCAAACGGCGAAGACATCAGCACCATGACCAATATTCGTGGTACTGCCGTGAACTTGCCAGCGGCGCCAGAAGGCTACACGGTTATTGATTCTTCTCGCATTGAAAAACCTCGTAAAGAAGCGTTCGTACCAAAGAACCCATACGAAGTAGAAACTCAGTGTGAAACTAAAAAAGACGAGCCAGTTGCACAACCAATCACAATTCGCCCATCACGCCACGATGCTGCGACGACTGCGGTCCGTTTACCTTCGTTTGAAAAGCTAAGAAACGATCGCATTCTTTATGCGCATGCAAGCCGTGTATTGCATTTAGAAACGAACCCGTACTCTGGTCGAGCGTTACTTCAAAGCCATGGTGATCGTGAACTTTGGGTAAACCAAGCTCCAATTCCATTGACGACCGAAGAGATGGACTTTGTGTTTGGCCTGCCTTACGCGCGTATCCCTCACCCTATGTACGGGAAAGCAAAAATTCCTGCGTACGACATGATCAAGACGTCTGTAAACATCATGCGTGGTTGCTTTGGTGGCTGTTCTTTCTGTTCGATTACCGAGCATGAAGGTCGAATCATTCAAAACCGTTCGAAAGAGTCTATCATCAACGAGATTGAAGAAATTCGCGACAAAGTTCCAGGCTTTACCGGCACAATTTCCGATCTTGGTGGCCCGACTGCAAACATGTACCGCCTGGGCTGTAAAGATCCAAAAGCGGAAGCGAACTGTCGTCGTCCTTCTTGTGTATTCCCGGGCATCTGTAACAAGCTAAACACAGACCACAAACACACGATCGATTTATACCGCGAAGCGCGTAAAGTTGAAGGCGTGAAGAAAGTGATGGTTGCATCTGGCGTACGTTACGACCTTGCGATTGAATCACCAGAATACGTGAAAGAGCTCGTGACTCACCACGTGGGCGGTTACTTGAAGATTGCACCGGAACATACAGAGAAAGGTCCTCTTGATCTGATGATGAAGCCAGGCATGGGTACGTACGATCGCTTTAAAGAGATGTTCGAGAAATACAGTGCAGAAGCAGGCAAGAAGCAGTACTTAATCCCTTATTTTATCTCTGCGCACCCAGGCACAGAAGACGAAGACATGCTGAACCTTGCTCTGTGGCTGAAAAAGAACAACTTCGAATGTGACCAAGTACAAAACTTCTACCCTTCGCCAATGTGTAACGCAACGTCGATGTACTACTCAGAGACAAACCCTCTGAAACGCGTGAAGTACAAAAAACGTGAAGATGTACCTGTAGCAAAAGGTGAACGTCAACGTCGCCTGCATAAAGCGCTGTTGCGTTATCACGATCCAGCAAACTGGCCAATGATCCGTGAAGCCCTAGTCAGTATGGGTAAAAAACATTTGATCGGTGACAAACAAGGCTGTCTCGTTCCTGCAGAAGACATTGAAGCACAAACACCTGCGCAACGTCGTAAATCTGGTCGTCACGGGGCAAACCGCTTTGCAACCAAACATACCAAAAATCAACCAGGCTTCGGTGGTCATTTGAACAAACGCTCTGAAAGCGGTTCAAAAGATGGTAAGCCATCTGGTAACCGTAACGGTTCTGGCAAAGCTACAGGTGGTCAACGCCCTGCAAGCAACGGCCAACGTCCTAGCGGCAACGGTGCAAACCGCCCGGCAGGTAGCAAGCCGCAAGGCCAAGGTCGCCCGCAAGGACAAGGCAAACCAGCTGGTCAACGTAAACCAAAGCGTCGCTAATTATTTAGAGCTTAAATACTAGAAAGGGCTCCAGAGTTAACTCTGGAGCCCTTTTGTTTTGTCGGCTCATTGAGGCATCACTCACAACTCAAACTTTGATTCAATCAATACAAAAAATGGTAAACACCAACCAACTTATTGGAAAAACAAACAATTATTTGATTGACGCAAAACCATAAAAATATAACCCATTGATTTTTAATCGCTTTATTTTGGTGCGATATTTGCGTAACAGAGTAAAACTCTTAAACATGGGCTAACGATGAATAATCCACTTCCCCCAAAAACTTCTATGTTCTGGTATGACAACAGCTATACCTATGAGGAGGCCGTTCAGGCATTTGAAAGCGATGGTACACTGAAATCGCTGAATATCGTTCCAACCACGGAATCCGATGATCTTGCTGGCTCACCCCCAGAGCGCAGTATGTTTTGGGAGGGAGAAACAAAAAAAATCGATCCGCCACCGCCGTCTGAACCAGAGCCTCTAAATTTAAAAACTGAGAAAGAAGCAACGGAAGCATCACCTGCGCACTTTATCCCAGTCCGCTATGCCATCGATCAGCTAGAAACAGAAGAGACACAACCTTTTGGTTTGCCTGAAGAATGGAAAGGCCAAGGCCCAGCCAAACTCAATACCGTTGGTTACACCCTGCGTCAACTGCGCGACGGTTGGCTGTATGTCTATGATGCAATCAACAAAAGCTTAGACGAATACGAAATCAAAGGAACGCAATTCACGCTCTATAAGTTGGGAGAATCAGAAAGCCCAAAATCAGAGCAGCGTGGGACACCACAAGATGCAAAGCCCTTCCTTACTTACGTCAACGGAAGCGTACTATCGATTTGCTTCTCTGAGCACCGGTGGACATGGCACACGTTCATGCGCGTACTTAACAATCCGAGTAATCATATCGATCGCATGCAAACCATTGTTCTGTCCTCAAACGAGAATCAGCACAACATTGCACCAATAGATAAGTTAACCCAAGTCGCTGATATTGAATCTTCTGCCGTCGATGATGGTCGCTTTGCGGATTCTGGCATCGCCACCAAAGCAGATGAAGATGGTTCTGTCTTTAAACCTGTCGCAGTCGAAAGCGATTTAACCTCTGCGATTCCAGAAGAAGAATCAGGCTACTTCGTCGCGATAAAAGATTACGCCGCAGACATTCAAGATATGTCACTGCATTTTGTTGGTGCCGCAAGCCCTTACCGCCTTTTCACTGACCAGTTTTCAAACCAGTGGAACTTGATGCAGACCGCCATGCAACTGTGTATGTTTGGTGCAAGTGACGAGATAGACATGCCAGCTAGCGTTAAGCGTAACGGCGAAGAGCTGTCGTTTTATACCGACATGGCTGACTATTATGACTCCTCTCACCAACTTGATTTGGCAGAGCAGAACAAAAGCTCAGTTCAGTCCGGCTATCCTGCTAAATTTTCCGCTGGAGCGATTGAATCACACCAACATACCCAAAGTGACATTGCTAAAGCGATACAGGACAAATATCGAATTTCTGCGAGCCGTTTTGGTAAATACGAACAATGGATAGCGACTGAACGCTGGCGTCAGCAGCTCAACTGGAAGCAAATGCTGAGCGAGATGCAAGATCTGTCAGAACAAAAAGAAACCATGCTAGCCCAAGTGGTTTCGGTCAAACGCGACTTTATCGCAGTAATGGAGTCCTTAACACCTCATCATCTTGAGAGAACCTTCGACCTATACAGCGAAGACACGCAGTACAGCTTGTATCAACTGCACAAGCAAGCGGTTGAGTCATTTACTTTGGTGATGCAAGAAGAAGACCGCCAATGGGCAGAAAGCCAATGGGAGAAACCAACCAGTTTACTCGCACTCTATGCCTCTGGGTTTAGTCGTAGTTTATTTAAAGTGATGGAGAAGAATATTACAGAGGCGCTTGATGAACAGTCGATCGCCTCAGAAAATCCTGATCCTGATAATCAGTTGATGGACCAGATATCTGATACCAGCAACCGCGTGAATATGTACTCTAAGATCATGGATTTTGTTTCCAACCCAAACACTGCGGAAACGGACTTTCTCAAGGATATCGCCAAAGGCTTCCAAGAGCTGGACATTATCTTTAAATCTGCAATAGGTGCACTTGCAAAAGGAGTTTTAGAGTTTGGCGTTAGCATGACTTCACAAGCATCGATTTTACTGATGCCTGTTTTCGCTAAACCTCTGAACCGTCAGAGCTATTATTTGTTAGCCGTTATTGCAGAGCATATGGCACACAATATGCCGGTGACTGTAAATGAAAGCTACGCTCGCGATTTTAAAAAATGGAAAACACGCGTAAATGATTACCTAAGTGAGCTCAAGAAAAACGATGCGGTCATTGCTGACTTCCAGAAAAACAACCGCAAAGCCGACTCTAAATACACAACAGCTTTAAAAAATAAAAAGAGAATTAAGAAGGCACTCGCTGTAACTACATTGGAGTACCCACAATATATTGAATTACCCGATGATCTACCGCAAAGAACCGTCGAGCTTAGAACTCGGATCGCTATGAATAAGCTCGATGATTTGAATAAACTGTTCGAGAATGCAGGTGGCCTAGGCTTTTTAGCACTAATATTCAACTGCATCGCGCTTGGTGATGCCATGAGTAGTATCCAAGACACGGGGTTAATGTCCTCAGATGAATTTTTGGATATTCAGCAAAAGCTTTTTTATACAGTAAACGCTTGGACGGGAATTCGCACCGGTAAGCTATGGGATAGCGTGAAAGGTGAAGCCCAACTCAGAGCACACTCACGGATAAGGCTTAAAAAGCTAATTGCAGATCAAGCCGATGGTTTCGAGCACCTAATAATAGACGACATAAAAACCTTCAATAAATGGCTTGCAGTTACTGGGATCATAGGTGCACTAGCGTCAGGAATAGAGGCTTATCGTGTTTTAAATAGCATCGATGACCTAGAAAGAGATGCAAGAATCGCTGGGTATTTTAACTTTTCTTCGTTGGTCGGATTAACGGTCGTTGGTGCCTTTCAGGCCATTGGTGGAATAACAGGTATATGGTCGGCAAACGTTCTCTTTGGAGGACCAGTAATGTTTGTCATTATGGGACTCACTGCGGTTTACCTTCTTAGTAATCATATCATGAGTAAACTTAAACAAGACGATTATCAAAAATGGTTAGATAAACTTCCTTGGGGCTATCACCCAGATAAAGCACGTTGGAGTCAATCCTCAAGCTTGGTAAAGAGAGAAAAGCATAATTCTTCTTTAGTACAAGAGGCCCTTTTTGAGTTAAAAACCATAATGGATAAACCTTTAATCTGCCAAACACCAATGATGCGTACCGTTCCGAATTCATCAACACAGTACCCAGCAGCAAAACAAGAATTGTTTGGTATTGAGCTACATATCCAAGTTCCCACCAATAATGCAAGAGATGGCATAAAACTTCGGACAAATACTTCTGTAACAGAGGAGGGACTGATGTCGGGAGCTTGGTACACTGGAGTAAATCTAGAAACGTTGAATAGTTCAACGGATTCCTCAGATTCTCAAAGCGTCTATAAATTAACTTTACCAATGAAAGACTCAGCTAACTATCTAGCATTTGAGATTGAATACATCCTTGATGATAAAAACGAATTAAGCCGTAAGTACTGGTTCCAAAATAATGCAAAACAGCGTGCAACTTATACGGCGATTTCAGACAATACTAAACAAGCAACGATCAGAAGTTCATTAACTTCTGATGCTAGTGAACTTAGCTTACAGGAGTAACCCTTGGCTTATTTACCTTTTTACATCACGCCAGACGAACTTTCGGCCTACCAAGAAGAACAAGAGCAACAAATTCTAAAGGGGAAAGATCTTGCAACCTGGCACAAGCACGATATTGAGGAACCTTTTCGATACTTATATTTATCGATTGCTATAGCCGCAGTTAGCCCATTATTTTTCCTTACCTATTTCCTACATGATAGTAGTGAAATGATCTTAACTTACATTTTATCGGGTCTGACGATAATCATGTCTGGAGTGTCCTATTTGACTTTTGGTTTAGACAATCGCTATGACTACACCTTGTCCGACAACGGCTTAGTGATAAAAAAGCGACGTGATTTACCTAATTGGGTAAACTCAGCAACGCAGGTCATGGGCTGGGTTGGTGCTATAGTTTGTGTAGTAATGGTAGGTATTGCTGGGCCCATGGTTCTTGTCGGTGCTGGAGGGTTTATACTGGTTTCATTTCGTATGCTAAATCGTCAGCCTGACGAACCTACGGAAGTTCGAGTAGCAGAGACAGAAGATTGGCTGTTCGCCTACTACAACAAAAAGCGTAAAGTGATTCGCTTCTACCACAAGTATGACGAGTGTTCTAAATGGAGCCTAGAGAAGCATACCATCTTCAGAGCTCAAACTCGTGGTTATAGCTACATATTCTTTAGGACTGTTCAAGACCTAGATGCAATGCTAGAGACCCTTTCAAACAAATACGACATTGAATGTATTGATTTTCCAGACCATAAAGCGTTTTTTGAAGGAAGACCTGAACCTCGAATTGAAGATATCCCTTCTCGCAGCCTTGAATTTCCGGTAGCCGATACCTTTGACCTGAGAGCTAAAAACGCCCCACTTCCTGAATGGCGACGTATTTACAACGGCAAGTGGCAAACGGAATCTGAAATCGAACAATCAAAACCTGAACTAACGACAGCCAAGGAGTAACCCTTGGCTTATTTACCTTTTTACATCACGCCAGACGAGCTTTCGGCTTATCAAGAAGAACAAGAGCAAGAAATTCTAAAGGGGATGAACCTCACAACCTGGCACAAGCACGATATTGAAGAGCCTTTTCGATACTTATACCTATCGATTGCTATAGCCGCTGTCAGTCCATTATTTTTCCTTACCTATTTCCTACATGATAACAGTGACATGATCTTAACTTACATTTTATCGGGTCTGACGATTATCATGTCTGGTGTATCTTACCTGACATTTGGGTTGGACAATCGTTATGATTACATCTTGTCCGATCGCGGATTGGTTATGAAAAAGCGACGTGATTTACCGAATTGGGTCAACTCTGCGACTCAAGCCATGGGCTGGATTGGAGCAATAGTTTGTGTCGTGATGGTTGGGGTTGCTGGACCCATGGTTCTTGCCGGAGCTGGTGGGTTTATATTGGTTTCATTTGGTATGCTTAAACGTCAGCCTGATGAACCAACAGAAGTGAGAGTAGGCGAACGAGAAGATTGGCTGTTTGCGGGCTACAACAAGAAAAGGAAAGTGATCCAATTCTATTTTAAGCAGGACATATGCAGATATCGAGATACTGCTCATAAGACTATCTTTCGCTCACAAGATAGATCAGATTGTTATGTTTTCTTTAAAACTGAAGCAGATTTAGAATCCATGATCGCGCAACTGTCAAAGGTCTACAAGCTGGATTGTACAGAGGTAGATGACCACAAAAAGCTGTTTGAATCGAAGCCAGAATCAAGGCTCTTTAGTATTCCAGTTTGTAGTAGAGAATATCAAACCGAAGAGGTATTTGATTTAAGGGCGTCAAATGCCCCACTTCCTGAGCGTGAATACCTTTACAACGGCAAGTGGCAAACCGAGTCTGAAATCGAACAATCAAAGTCTAAACTAACTACAGCTCTGGAGTAACCCTTGGCATATTCACCATTTTACATCACCCCAGAAGAGTTGGCAGTTTATCAAGAGGCGCAAGAGCAAGAAATACTCGCAGGCGATAATGTCAGAACATGGCATAAGTATGATGTAGAGGAACCATTTCGCTATTACTTTAAACTTTTTGCGCTTCCATTTGTGATCGCCCCATTCCTACTAACTTTGTTTATACACACGAGTGACACGGTTGGCGTAACTATTTTTTCTTTTATTTTGTCGGTGATGGTGTCTGGAGCCTTTTACCTTACGATTGGCCTCGACTATCGCTATGACTATATTTTTTCTGACAAAGGCTTTGTGATGAAGAAGCGTCGCAACATGCCTAAGTGGGCGAATACCGCCACACAAGCCGTTGGCTGGATCGGTGCGGTAGTTTGCGTTTTGATGGTAGCGGTAGTTGGCCCGATGGCGTTAGCAGGCGCTGGTGCTTTTATATTAGTCTCCTTTAAAATGCTTAAACGTCAGCCTGATGAACCAACAGAAGTGAGGGTCGGAGAACGTGAAGACTGGCTCTTTGCTGATTACAATAAGAAAAGGAAAGTAATTAAGTTCTTTTTTAAGTATGACAGGTGCGAATACCAAGATACTGCTCAGGAGATTACTTTTCTCTCACAGGGACGATTTTATTGTTACATTTTCTTTAAAAATGAAGTGGAATTAGAATCCATGGTCACGCAACTGTCAGAGGCCTACAAACTGGATTGTAAAGAGGTCAATGATCATAAAAAGCTGTTTGAAGCGAAGCCTGAACCTAGACTTTTTACGACTCCCGCTTATTATCGTGAATACCCTACCAATGAAGTGTTTGATTTAAGGGATGCGAAAGCGCCACTCCCAGAGTGTAAGTATCTTTACAACGGCAAGTGGCAAACCGAGTCTGAAATCGAACAATCAAAATCTGAACTAACGGCAGCCAAGGTATAAACCTTGGCTTGTTTACCTTTTTACATCCCCCCATGAAAAGCTTTAGGTTTACTCTGATGTACAAAAAGAAAAATTGGTTCAAATAACGAATTTTTAACTCGAGGATAGGATAGTAAGCCCGAACCTTTCTATCCTCAACTAAACACCCATTTTGCACTGAGTAAATAGTTACTCACCATGCCTGCCAATATGCCTAAGATCAAAGCCAAATAGACCATCACCCCTTGCGTTCCTAGCGCGAGCGTTACGCCTTTGAACACAATAAAGTTAGGCAAAGCACTGATAAAGGCACTCGCCATAAATTTTTGCCATTGAGCGAAAGGGTTGGTTTTTTCTGCTTGAGAGAAAGTCAGCCAGCGATTGCCAAGCCACGTTGTGGTAGCTGCAAACAAAAATGCTATCCCACGAGCCAGCATCAGATCCAGACCAAACCTATGGAACAACACAGAAAAGATAAGGGTGTCGACCATAAAGCCGACACCACCTACTAGAGCAAACCTTTCCAGCGAAGTAAATTTTGGTAATTTGCGCATTCCGTTATCCAACCACACAGGTGTAGAGTGAGCGTTTCGATTTTGCTGTGAACTCGTTGGTACAACTCAACGCATTTTCATGAATCATGCTATCCACTTGCTGCGATTTACCAATCAGGCGGAATTTCTTCAGATTGTTTAAGTCATTCTTATCTTCAAGCTTTTTCGCCTGACCATGACTATAGAACTGGCCTGAGAACGGGCGCTTACCAATATAAAAGACCGGAGCGTTGTCATTAATTTGCGCGAAGATAATGCGGTCGCTGCGGCTATCCGCTTTGCCCATATTCAAAACCAACATCGCAATCATAAGCAGGGCTGGCAACACCGCTGCCGTTCCGGTCAACCATTTGAAATCGTGTTTATCCACCAGCATCGCAATCAAGATACCCAACGCAGGCACACCCGGTAGTACGTAAGCAGGCAAAATATTCCCAGCCATGGTGAACAAGAGCATTGGAGAAATCAGCCAACACATCAGGAAGCTAAATAGACCTTGATGATCGGTTTCAATGGCTTTGAGCACCTTACGACGTTTCCACGCCAAGATAGGCAATACAATTGACCAAGGCGCAGCCGACTGCAGCCAGAATACCCAGATCATCCCACGTGGTTGATCATGAGCAGAGCCATACAGGTCCCCTTCCCAACCGCTGACAACAAAACGCTTAAAGTGCTCGCCAACAATGAAGTAATCAATAAATCCAGGCGTCGCCATTTCAGCCATGATGTACCAAGGCAGAGCAATCGCTAACATGAACGCCAACCCCGATACAATTGGAAAACGCTGCCACAAGGCTTTGAAGGCACCAAAAAAACCATGCTGAATCACGAGCCAAGGAAATACTGCGATGCCCATGATCACGATCGCCACCGGACCTTTTGCTAACAGCCCGCAAGCCAAGCCAAAGAAACCGAGGTAACCCCACAATCGGCTGTGTTTGTCTTTGCCAAGCCAGCAATAGTAAAAACCAACCATCGCCATCGTCATTGCCAACGTCAGTGCCATGTCTGTCATCACCGCACCCGCCGCAATTGAAAAGATGCCACACGTCGCCAGTACCAACGCTGCGATGACAGCATTAAAGCCAGCGCGATGCGCCATGAAAGCAACAAAAACAATCGTCGCAACGCCCGCTAACCAATGAGGCGCGCGCACTGCAAATTCATTCAATCCAAACAGCTCAATGCCGTAAGCACTCATCCACGTGAACAGGGGTGGCTTCCCCCAAAAAGGCACGCCGTAATCAAACTGTGGGGTAAGCCAATTGCCTGTTTCCACCATTAAGCGCGCCATTTCGCCGTAGCGGGCTTCTGTGGTGTCCATCAAAGGGTAAGCGGCAAGTGAAATAAGACGGAGTAAAAGAGCAAACGCCAACAACAACCACAGATGGGTTTTATTAATACTCATGATTACGCGGTTTCTCCCAGTTTAAACTTCATGGTTTGGATGGATTGATGTTTTGCAGGCTGCTCGTAAACAGACTGAACAAGATAAAGAGGACGTTGCTTGGTCTCGATAAAAATGCGGCCAATGTATTCGCCCAAAAGGCCAATCGACAGCAGTTGCACACCGCCCAATGCAAGTTGGACGACCATCATGGATGGGTAGCCAGTGACAGGCTCACCAAATACAACAGTTTTCATCACAATGAATGCGCCATAGATAAAGGTACTGAACGCCACTAACGCACCAGCAAGTGTCGCTAAGCGCAAGGGGCGAATGGAAAACGAGGTAATACCGTCCATTGCAAGGCCAATCAACTTGAGGTAGTTCCATTTAGTCTCACCACAGAAACGAGCGTCACGCTCAAACTGAACCGTCACTTGCTTGAAACCCGGCCAAGAGAAAATGCCTTTCATGTATCGGTTACGTTCTGGCAGCGCACTGATGTGTTTGACCACTTTTGCGCTCAGTAAACGGAAATCGCCCACGTTTTCAGGCACATCCAATTTCGCCATGCTGTTAAGCACTTTGTAAAAGCAAGCGGCCGAGAAGCGTTTGAACCAAGTTTCGCCGTGGCGTTCACTGCGCTGCATGTTCACTACGTCATACCCTTCACGCCATTTTGATACCATTTGCGGGATCAACTCAGGCGGGTCTTGCAAGTCGGCATCAATCACGATCACCGTTTCACCTTGGCAGTGTTCCAGACCCGCACTCATGGCGGACTCTTTGCCGAAGTTACGGCTTAGTGCAATACAACGAACGTCGCTAGAAGATTGAGAAAAGTTTTGCGCGATCATTAGGCTGTCATCTTTGCTGCCGTCGTCGACATAGACGATTTCGCAATGTTCTGGCATTTCATCCAAAACGGCGGCTAAACGACGATGAAATTCAGGTAAGACTTCTTGCTCGTTAAAGAATGGCACCACAACAGACAAAACTGTTTTAGGCTCAGTGTGTTGGCTCACCTTTGAAAAGGTTGCAGCGTGAATGTTGAAGGTTGACATGCTACTCTTCCACTAAATCCGATGAATGAATCCAGTCTACAAACATCAACGTGAAAGAGATGTTATTGACATCTTTTTCACGTCCTTAGTGAATAATGTTCGGTTAATACGAAATGTTATTTTCGAACACCTGCCCACTTGGAGAGAAATACATGAAACGCGTACTTTTAGTCGAAGATAATCGAGAAATCGCAGGCATGCTGTTCGATTATTTTGAGTGTGCAGGTATGGAACTCGATTATGCAGACAACGGCGAGCTCGGCCTGAAACTGGCGATGGAAAACACCTTCGACATCATCTTGCTCGATCTCATGCTGCCACGCATGGATGGCCTGACCATGTGTAATAAACTTCGCGACGAGGGCAACAACACACCGGTACTTATGCTGACGGCGCTCGATAGCCGTGACGATATGCTCAAAGGCTTCCAACACGGTGCGGATGACTATCTGACCAAACCTTTCGATCTGGATATTCTTGAAGCGCGCATGATGGCACTGATCCGCCGTTACCGTGGCACTGTCGCATCGAGCAAGTTGGAATACGGTGAAGTGTCTATCGACCAAAAAACGCGTAAAGCTTATCGCCAAGATAAACTGTTGGCGCTAAACCCAACCACTTACACCATTCTGGAAATGCTTGTAAAAAGCGCACCAGATGTGGTGACACGCGAAGAAATCGCCTTCCAACTTTGGCAAGAAAACGAGCCGAACAACGACGTTCTGCGCAGCCACATTTACCAACTTCGCAACCAACTTGATAAGCCATTTGAACAGCATGTGCTTATCACCGTACCGAAAGTTGGCTTCCGCTTGGAGACTGGTGCATGATCAATCGCTTACTGGCTAGCACGCAAAGCACACAAAGTATGACAGGGCGACTCGCTCTGTTTTTCTCTTTTGTGTCGGTCGTGATTGGCATCTTCTGCTTTTTGTTGATTACCGGCTCCCTGCTTTGGTCTGAAGACCGCGTGGGCGAGCGTCGTATTATGGTCGACAAAAAAGAAGCGATTGAACATTTCCAGTCCCACCCAGAGCAAGGCAGTATTCAGCTTGATCTGCTCACCACCGCTTACAACGACATCTCACTGGTTGCCGAGCGCTACCAAAAATACCTGATTGGTCAAAAGCACTTTCTTGATGAAGTAGAAGACGGTGAATACTCGCGCATGGTTTACATGAGCACCTACACCTATAAAGGCGTTGAGCATCCTGTGATTCTGGTTTCCTTGATTGATGAAATAGAGATCACCTCAGAGGAATTCATTCTCGTCGTTGCTATGGTGCTGTCCATTGTCGCCGTGCTGGTGTTCCTGTTTGGTAGTCTGCTGCTGCGCTTATCACAGCGCTTGATTGAACCCGTCAATGCGCTTAAAACCCAACTCGATCATCATCAAGGCGATGCCACACAGACTTTTAGTGTGCCAGAGGGTTCAGCCAAAGAGTTCCAAACCCTTGCGGATGAGTTGAATGAGTATCGCCACAAAATCAACCAAGTCATCAAGCGTGAGCAAGCCTTTGCACGATACGCAAGCCATGAACTGCGTACACCGTTAACCGTAATGAAAGGCTCAAGCAGCCTACTGGCGAGAAGTGCGAACACGGATTTCCAGACTCGCCAAGTGAACCGAATTCAAGATGCAACGCAGCAGATGTCGACCATGGTAGATGCCCTACTCGGCTTAGTGCGTTACGAGCGTAATGCAGATGATTCACCAGTGCGCAGCATCACCGAAGAAGAACTCAACCAAATCATCTTCCAAAGCCAAGCTCAGGCGGATGAGAAAGCACTCAACTTTAATGTACAGAACGACGGCAACCCAAGAACGCGTGCGACCAATGCCGTGTTGACCATAATTCTTGGTAACCTGATTCGCAACGGCATCGCCGCGACACCATCGGGATCAATTCATATCAGCATGGATGAAAACACCATCTCGGTGCGCGATGAAGGTGAAGGCTTTTCGACCATTCCACATTCTGATGGGCACGGATTAGGTTTGATGATTGTGGATGATTTGTGCCAACGCTATGGCTGGCAATTTAAGATTGGTACACATCCAGAAGGTGGTTGTGAGGCGGTGATTGACCTCGCAACAGAACATCAGGAATAACCGAAATGGATGTACTGAAACCCAGACTTTTTATCTGGGTTTAATGGCGTTACACTACGCGCCCTTTTTAAATGGCAAAGGTGACACGGTTTATTCCGTCAGCATCGACATGAAACTCTCAGAAAGTCCTATCACCCAACATAGCTTTAATGGGCGCAAATTTTTCCTTAAACGTGACGACATGCTCCACTCCCACTTTTCTGGGAACAAAGCACGTAAGTTTATGACGTTAATGGAAGAGCAAAATCCCGACATCACCACGTTAATAAGCTTTGGCTCCGCTCAATCTAATGCCATGTACTCGCTAGCGGCTCTCGCCCAGATTAAACGTTGGGCATTTGAGTTTTATGTTCATCACATTCCATCTTGGCTAAAAAGCTCCCCCATCGGAAACTATCGCGGCGCTCTCGATTTGGGTATGAAAATCACCGCCATGCAAGACATCGGTAGCGAACTCCACCCTAGTGAATACATCCACCAGGTACGAAGAGTAGATGAGTCGACATTGCTGATTCCAGAGGGTGGACGTTCCCACCTCGCTGAAGCTGGCATCAAACAGTTAGCACGAGAAATTCTTGATTGGACGCGATTGAGAGGTAAAGAGCAGTTTACGGTCGCCCTGCCATCAGGTACTGGCACGACGGCTTTATATCTTCATAAACATTTAAGCCCACACGGCATAGAAGTGCTAACTTGCCCTTGCGTAGGCGATGCAGATTACTTAACTGAGCAGTTCAACCAGCTCGGTGAAAACAGCCACCCAACCATTTTAACCGTGCGCAACAAACACCATTTTGGTCGCTTGTACGAAGAAGATTACATCACATGGAAAGCACTCTTTGAGCAAACCGACCTCGAATTTGACCTGTTATACGACCCGTATATGTGGCAATGCCTCACCCCTTGGTTGGAAGAGAACACAGATAAAACGGTGATTTATATTCACCAAGGCGGGTTACTTGGCAACGAGTCGATGTTGCCAAGATATCAACGAGAATTTGAATAGCGTGTTCAAATAAAGTTGTTGCTGATTACAGTGATTCCACTATTTGATGAGCGCCAGAATTTCTTTAAATTCAGGTGCTCGGCAATCTTCGACCATTTCATACAAACACATTTCTAACCCAGTGAGCACCACACCGTTAGCGGTTAACTTCGCAAGAGCGAGCGCTTTATTGGCAGCGGTTCGGGAAGAGACACAATCCGTGACTAATTCAACGCGATAACCGGACTGGCGCAGAGAAACCGCGGTTTGATAGACGCAAATGTGGGATTCAATACCGCAAACCAACCAGGTATCAACTTTCGCGTTCTCCACCGCGACCTTAAACGTCGCCTCTTTGCAACCATCAAACGTGTACTTGGTAATAGGTAAATGCGTGCTTTCAAGCACTTCACGAATCGGCTCCGCGGTTGGGCCCAACCTTTCTGGATTCTGTTCTAGCCACAGAATAGGCAAATCTAGTGCTTTGGCGCCCTTTACCAGTTTCGTGATATTTTCAATCAGTGCGTCGCTTTCATGCATTAATGTAGCGAGTTTGCCCTGAACATCCACCACAATCAGGCCCGTGTTTCCTTTCGATAACATTTCCATCTCCTATCTTGTGCGACCACAAACCATACTCAACAAGTTGAGCAACAGTTAATGTATCAGAACCCTTTCATGTTAGAGCAATAAAACCTAGAAAGATGACCTTCGCTCACACATTTGCCCTTAGGTAAGAGTGGTTTGAACTGACTATTTAAATTTCTCTCGAATTAGTTCAATCAAGGCTTTGACTTTATTGGGCAGAAATAAGGCCGAGGGATAAATCAGAGTAAGATGCTGCTTCGGATGCGCGAATTGAGGCAGCACCTCGACCAACAAACCGTCTCTCAGTGCAGGCTTGGAATGAATTTGAGGAATAAACGCGATGCCGTTTCCTGCTATCGCCATCGAGCGCAGCAAGTTGAGGTCATCCGAACGCAACGCCACATGCAGATCTGAATCGAGCAAATCGGCATTGTAACGATTAGTTAAAAGGCGATGCTGCTTAAGATCTTCCACCGTTTTTACTGGCGGATGCGATTCTAGATAGGCTTTTGACGCAACAAAGTGACTACGATAAGGCAAAAGACTGAACTGCACATAGCTGTCATCGGTGACTTTGACCACGCTCGGAAGAAGCTGTAAATCAAACGATTGACGCTTGAGATCGACACTCTCTTGATGGTTTTCAATCTCGACCGAAATCTCCGGATACCGCGTTGTGTACTCGGTGATGATCGCGTTAAACGCGGCAGAGCTCATCAATGCGGAAGGAATGGCTAAACGCACCTTGCCCGTCAGCTCTTGTTGATATTCGTGCATGGCATTTAAACCTTGCTGAATATGGTCAATAGGCTGCCCCACCAACTCAAACAAGCGTTTCCCGTGCTCCGTCAACTCAATGCTGCGTGTTGTGCGAATCAAAAGCTGTACCCCGAGCGATTTCTCTAATTCTTGCAGACGACGACTCACTTTTGAGCGTTGTAGTTGATTCGCCTCTGCCGCTGCACTTATACCGCCGTGAACCACCGTCTGAGTGAATAGGTAAATATCATCAAAATTAACGTTCATTGTCCTATTTTTAGGTCATTTATGTTCGTATTATCATTCTACTGAATTGTGAGTGACTTCTCTATAATCCGCTATCCAATATGTTTAACGGAGCTTGTAATGACGGCTGACCAAAAATTCAAACACTGGATGCGAACTTTGATTGTCCTGTTCATCGTACTATTTTTGTACATTATCATTGCTGACCGCCACGCCCCCTTAACGACCGAAGGACGAGTGCAAGGATACGTTGTCCAAGTCGCACCCGAGGTATCTGGTAAAGTGACCGACGTTCTCATCGAGAATAACCAGTCCGTTCAAAAAGGCGATGTGTTGTTTACGATTGATGATCGTAAATACAAGATAGCGCTTGAACAGGCGGAGCTGTCTCTGCAATCCGCTTATGAAAAAGAAGCAACGCTGTATTCTCAACGCGAAGCCGCTCTTGCCAATATTGCCCGCGCACAAGCGACATTTGATAATGCACACCGCGAGTACAACCGCTTACTGACACTATCGAAGCAGAAAGTCATCTCTCAATCGACACTCGATAATGCCTTTGCCCAAAATCAGGTATCACGTGCAGCGCTTAAAGCGGAACGACAAAACTTAAAAGTCATTGAGGCGCAATTAGGCGATCAAAAAGGTCAAAGCACCGCCGTTCGAATTGCCAAAAACGGCATCGAAAAGGCGCAACTTGATTTGACAAATACCGCGGTACTCGCTCCCAGTGATGGTGTCGTGACCAACCTGCAACTAGAAGTTGGCACGATGGCAAACACCAACATGCCATTGCTGACATTTGTACCAACAGGATCACTCTGGGTAGCCGCTGATTTTCGTGAAAAATCCGTCGCGAACATAGACAAGACTTTCCACGCCTTGGTCACATTTGATGCCAACCCAGGTTCGGTGTACGACTTTGATTTAGCTAGCCGCGATTACGGTGTAGCAGCCGCACAACAAACGCCTAATGGCGCACTAACCAAAGTGGAAGTGAACAACCGCTGGGTACGTGATGCGCAGCGTACACGAGTGAACCTAACCAGCAGCGAAGAGTTACCACCAGCACTGTTTGTCGGCTCTCGCGCTACCATTGTTTTGTACCCAGACAACAGCATTTTCTGGCAGTTGATGGCGCAAGCACAGATTCACCTCGCAAGCTGGTTCCACTTCATTTACTAGGCGGCGACAATGAAAACCTTACGAATTTGGTTCGGCTGCTCTTTAGGGCTCGCGCTAAGCATGATCTTCGGTTGGTCTTACGGATTTTTTGCCATCATGATGCCGCTGTTTATATTGGGCAGAATGGACAACTTTAATCTTTCGGCTTTATTGATCGTGTTTTTCTCTGCGGTGTGGACAACCATACAAGCCACATTTTTGCTGGAATACTTGCAGTTTCATCCAACATTAATGACCGTAGCCGTCGGAATCATTATGCTGTTCAAGTGCATTGCAATGATGAACCAGAAAACCTATTTGTTTGGTTACATGGGGCTGTTAGTGGGTTCAATTGTGTTGAATTTTGCCAGCTATAACTTCATGGATATTGAAGAGTTCAATGTCAACATGTGGGTGATGGCGTTCAGCAATATTTTTGTTTGCGCATTCGCGTATTGGTTGTTCCCTGAGCCAAAGTCCCACACCGAGCACATTGAGATGTCGACCCCAGTGAAAAGCGATATTGACTACATCAGCCAAGTTGCCATGGGTTGGGTAGTGGCGATGGCGGCGTTTATCGTATTCCAAGTAGCGGACTTATATGACTCGTTATCCGCACAAGCTTCCATTTTGATCATCCTAACCCCAATGACTTTAGCGGGCTCGCTCGCCATGGCAAAAATTCGCATCATCGGCACCGCACTAGGCTGCATCGCAGGGATGGCTGTTCAGCTGATATTGGGCAGTTGGTATGGGCATGGGCTACTCTTTTGGCTCGCCTTTACCATTGCAATGGGGCCATTCTGCTTGTGGCTCACCAAGGGGCAAATTAAAGCGGCTATCGCGTTTTCTGCCATGTCTGCCCTATCGGTTCCGCTGACGACCTCGTTGGTGCCAGAACAAAAAGACGCGTTCTTTTCGATCTTGTACCGTTTCAGCTCGATTTTCGTTGCGGTTCTGCTCACCGCGATGGTGATGTGGGTGGTGCATCACTGGATTCGTGTGATGTTGCTAAAGCATCCTGAGATGAAGAGCGTAGAGTTGAATTAAATCTGGCCGAGGCTGGAAACGGGAAATGTATGCCGCTCACTTTACTGTGAGCGGCATTTTTATTTAAAACGGTCACCCTGAACAACGAGGGACGAGGTGATTCAGGAGCTACCCACCGAGTGCTGTGAAGTTCTAAGGTTATCGCCATTTTCCAGTGAGTTGTTAGTAGATTCCTAGTCTCGTCTAGACTCGCTGGAATGACCCAAATTTGAATACAAGCCAAATAGTTGGGTATGTGAGTAACATATCTCCCAACATCCGTCATCCTGAACATCGAGGAACGAGCGTGATTCAGGTTCTACTAACCACGTGCTTTGAAGTGCAAAAGTTATCGCTATTTCATAGCGAGCTGTAATCAGATTCCTAGCCTCGTTTAAACTCGCTAGAATGATCCTATCTTGGAGCTGCCCCAATACCTAGGGTTGTGGCGAGCAATATATCTTCCAACATCCGTCATCCTGAACAGCGAGGGACGAGCGTGATTCAGGATCTACCCACCGAGTGCTTTGAAGTGCGGAAGTTATCGCTATTTCCTAGCGAGCAGTAAACCGACTCCTAGTCTCATTTAAACTCGCTAGAATGACCCTAATTTTAGTTCATGGTGCGGAGCCTAAGTATTAACATCAACCCACCAACTCTTTACGAATGATCTCCGCACCCGCACTTAACGCATTGAGCTTAGCGGTCGATACTTCAAGAGACAAAGGCGCCATACCACAGTTGGTACATGGGTAAAGCTTGTCGGCATCAACGTATTTCAATGCCTCTCGCAGTGTATTCGCCACTTCTTCTGGCGTTTCAATTTCGTTGGTTGCAACGTCAATCGCACCAACCATCACTTTCTTACCGCGAATCAACTCAAGTAACTCAATAGGCACTCGTGAGTTATGACATTCGAGCGAGATAATATCGATATTCGACTGCTGCAATTTAGGGAATACTTCTTCGTATTGTCGCCATTCAGTGCCTAGCGTTTGCTTCCAATCCGTGTTCGCTTTGATGCCGTAGCCATAGCAGATATGCACCGCCGTTTCACATTTCAGCCCTTCAATCGCACGCTCTAAACATGCAATGCCCCACTCGTTCACATCATCGAAAAACACATTGAACGCAGGCTCATCAAACTGAATGATGTCGACACCTGCAGCTTCAAGCTCTTTCGCTTCTTGATTGAGGATCTTTGCAAATTCCCAAGCCAGCTTTTCACGGCTACCGTAATGATCATCATAAAGCGTGTCGATCATCGTCATAGGGCCTGGCAGCGCCCACTTGATAGGTTGCTTAGTTTGCTGACGCAAGAACTTGGCATCTTCAACAAACACGGGCTTTGTGCGGCTTACTGGGCCAACCACAGTCGGAACACTTGCTTCATAACGGTTGCGAATGGTCACCGTTTTGCGGTTTTCAAAATCTACGCCGCTTAAATGCTCAATAAAGGTCGTCACAAAATGTTGCCGAGTTTGCTCGCCATCACTGACGATATCAACGCCTGCCAGTTCTTGTTCTTGCAAAGCGACACGTAGCGCATCGCGTTTGCCATCAATCAGTTCTTCACCTTGCAGTTTCCACGGTGACCAAAGTTTTTCTGGTTCGGCCAGCCAAGAAGGTTTCGGTAAGCTGCCAGCCGTTGAAGTCGGTAATAGTGTTTTCATCGTCATTCCTTTCTAGATTCTCGTTATCTTTTACGCGTAATTTGCAGACCATTGTTCAAGCACAGATTGATAAGGTTTGATGAAATGCTCTTCGGCAAATTTCCCTTGTTCAATCGCCAGTTGGCTGCGCTCTTCTCGGTCGTAAACGATTTGAGTTAGCGAGTGGTCTAGGTTTTTTAAGTTTGGCTGGTAGCAATTACCGGCAACCGCGTTGGCATTGTAAATCTCAGGTCGGTAAATCTTCTGGAATGTCTCCATCGTGCTTATCGTGCTGATAAGCTCTAGGTTTGAATAATCGTTCAACAAGTCACCGAAGAAGTAGAATGCCAATGGTGCAACACTGTTTGGCGGCATAAAGTAGCGCACCTGTAAGCCCATCTTTTTGAAGTACTGCTCCGTCAACGAAGATTCGTTCGGCTGATATTCAAAGCCCAAAACAGGATGTTGATTTTCGGTGCGTCGGTATACCTTGTTGTCCGATACGCTCAGACAAATCACTGGCAGCTTTTTGAAATGCTGTTTATAAGACTCAGAATTAACGAAAGCTTTGAACAGTTTGCCATGCAAGTCACCGAAGTTCGCTGGGATGCTGAACTGTGGCTGGTTTTTGTTGTGGTCCAACAGCAAAACGCTAAAGTCGTAATCACGAACGTATGAAGAGAAGTTATTGCCCACAATGCCTTCGATGCGCTCGTTAGTGTTGTGATCAACAATGTTAGTTTTGAGCACTTCAATCGATGGGAATGCTTCTCCACTACCTTGGATATCCATATCAACAGAGATGATTTCAAGTTCAACTGAGTAGCGGTCACCTTGCGCGTTATCCCAATATGCCAACGCATTAAAACGATTATCGATCATTCGGAGCGCATTGCGCAGATTCTCTCGGCGGTAGTTTCCGCGAGCCAGATTAGCAAAGTTGGTAGTGATTCGCGTGTTGTCTGATGGTTGGTAATTCTCATCAAAGCGAATGCTTTTGATAGCAAATGTGAAATCGTTATTCATCGTGAGTTGGTATCCTATTTCCTTAGATAAAGCAGACTTTTCCTAACTCTGTGCATGGGGACATTTTTTGTTTTTTGGTTTTCCCAATCGTTAGGTTGCACAGCACTTACGACGAACGGTTCGTACAAAAAACGACCGTCGCAGTGCCTAACACCAGAGCAGTCCTTTTTTTATACTTGCTTCACGAGTTGAGTAATATTGGTATTGTTTCACATTGAACATGAAGGAAATTCATAGTGGCAGTTCCAACCCTGAGAGAGCTATCGTAGATACTGTTTTTCATTGACACCAATACACGTAACTTGGCGAGCATATTGCCAATATGTGTAATTAAGAAACGGATAAGAGATTAGCAGTACGTAAACCAGTTTAAGCCGAGAAAACGCATTGTATGAACAAGGCACCAACTGGAATATAGGACAGCGTAACTTAAATAGCACTTTTCACACTCCATCGTTTATTCAAGCATTCGTTTAATTAGAAGTACGTTACATTTTATATTCTCGAAACATGATTATTTAATAATCTTATTTATTTCTTTTTCTATCTTTACCATCTTAAACGTAAAGTTTAATTTCCTGCTGTAAAAGCACATATAACTTCATACACGAACATGGCAACTTCATTGACGGACTTTATTACTAAACTATTACATTAAGCTCTAAAAAAATAATAACAAAAAAAACATAAACCACTGTTTTAATTTGAATTAAACCCATAAACCCGAGATAACCACATAACGATACTTTACTTAATTTGGTATAACAAAAACCCTAAAAATAACATGACTAACATTTATAAAATTCACTTTTATCAATAGAAAATCTCAACAAAACATTAGAAAATTAAAATTAAGCAATAACTTAAAAAGACAAGACTTAATAACCAAATTCTTATTTATTATAGTTGAGTGGTGAATTTAAAAACTATGAGACATTAATCCCACGAATCTATCCTTTTTCTTTTTTTAATAAAAAACAAGATGCACTATTTCACCGCTCATTTATTGAGCTTGAATTTATAACCTGTCCATAATTATAAAGTGCCCATCAAGATGGTTTAAAACAAAAGTCTTTATGGGCTGACTAATAGGAAAAAATAATGGAAAAACAGCATCTTTCCGCGAGTATTATCGCACTCGCTTTACTTGGTTCTTTAGCACCAGCACATGCTGAAGATACATTAAAATCTTACACTTCGACGTTGCTTCAGCTTGATGATGGTGATGCACGCTCGAAAAAAATCCGCTTAATTTATTCTTTAGAAAATGTCTGGAACCAATCTTTGCTACCAAATGGCGCTAAAGAAGCCAAGTTGATCCTAAATGGCGGTTCTGGCTTCGACATGACTAATGTTCCAAACAAAGAACAAATCTATGGTTTT
Organism: Vibrio sp. 1727; assembly: GCF_033344415.1. Classification (NCBI taxonomy): domain Bacteria; kingdom Pseudomonadati; phylum Pseudomonadota; class Gammaproteobacteria; order Vibrionales; family Vibrionaceae; genus Vibrio; species Vibrio sp. 1727. The sequence continues at coordinate 52,107 of NZ_JAWPOT010000004.1, read as the reverse complement.
GCTACTGGGGGAGATTACCGTTACACCGTTCCAACGGCTTTTAAGCTGGCACTGAGCTATTTAAATGGCGCCCCTTTACGCCACATGAGCCATGCTCCAGAAAACACCATTGCAACGGCATCTGTCAGTGAGTCTCTAGATTTTAACCTTGGATTCAGTGCTTCTACTTCTCCAAATATTAGTGGGGGAATCTCCTGGAGCAACCGTGTAACGTACGACCAGCCAGAGTTTCAAACGGTTGCCGATTTTAACCAAGCTAACGAAAGCATTAATTGGTTAATTGAAAACAAGACTATCCGCCATAATACGCCAGCTAAAGACTGGTTATTGTATCGTTGGACCAGTTGTGACATGGGTAATTTGATTGATTACAATGAGTTACCTGTCGTTATGCGTTCAGACTTTAAACCACAAGTCGGCGTCGTATATAGAAAAAATGACATTCAAGATGGCCTAGATACATCAGAGGTCAAGCTGGTTGCTGGTTGGCGAAAAACCAATTACTACTTTGGTCGCGACTGGTGTAGCTGGTATACCACTCCAGAAAATACCTGGAAGAAAAATCGTGATAGCAGTCAATGGACAGAGACTAGCCGAGCCGTAACTATCTCTTGGAATGACGATCTCTACCACTAACTTATTAGCCTGCGGCCACGGAATAAATAAGTGGCCGCCGTATTTACTAATGAAATAAACGGTAAGACATGACACATGACAAGTAACAAAAACCTCTTGACTGGATCGGCGCTAGCACTTGGTGCAGTACTCGCCATATTTCTGATTAATTCAAATAACAAGAATGCCCAGACCGAACCTGTTGCAAGCCTTGACGAGCAAATCAAGACAGAAGACGCTGCTACAATAAGTGTAACGCCTCCTGAGAGCGATGCTGCTCAAAAGGTGGTTACCACTCCAACACCACAAAGTGGCAATGATGATACTTCCGACGTCATTCCAGCTACACCTTGGATATCTGCCCCATTAAATGAACTGAGCAATGAACTGTACGATTTTATTGAAGCTGAACAGGTAAGTTACATCAGTACGACCGACTATCCATTCGACGAGCAAAAGCAAAAACAATTGCGAACATTAGCCAAGCAAGGGGTTCCTATCTTGTTTGACAATACGGAGTCATCCTATTTGGATAGCTACGGTGTCAGCGAAACCAAAGTCGTATCAGAGTATTTTGGTACGGCGTCTGAAGGTGATGTCATCATCGCTACCGGAGTACAGAATGCAGATGGCAGCATTCATTATCTAGTTTTGCCTTTGAAGAGCAAAGATCTCAACGATAACAGTAAATTGATTGAGGACACTAAGCTCGCAATCACTCTACTTAAAGAACAAAAGCATGACTTGATAAAAGAGAGACAAAACGAACATCGCCAATAAAAAGTAAAGGGAGATAGCCTCTGTATCGCTATTTCCCTTAAAACTCAGTTCTCAATTAAGAAAAGCTCATTTCTCCCTACTTACCGGCACTCTATCCGAAATTACCTTGCCGTCTTTGATGGTGATGATGCGTTTAGTACGCTCTGCCAGAGCGTTATCGTGCGTCACGATGATTAAGGTTCTACCTTCGGCGTGGAGTTGGTTGAACAGAGCTTCGATCTCAGCACCAGATTTTGAATCGAGCGCGCCGGTTGGCTCATCAGCTAGGATGATTTGAGGGTCGTTGACCAAGGCTCTTGCAATCGCAACTCTCTGCTTTTGACCACCAGAAAGCTGGTTTGGTTTATGTTCTAAACGATCCCCTAGCCCGACTTGCTCTAGCAATTTAGCTGCGCGCTGGCGACGTTCTTTGGCTTTGATACCAGAGTAAACCAACGGCAGTGCCACGTTATCAAGCGCCGTCGCGTATTCCAATAAGTTAAAGCTTTGGAAGACAAACCCGATCTTTTGGTTACGAATGCCAGCGAGGTCATTCGCACTTAAACTTGCGACGTTTTGGCCGCCAAGTTGGTACTCGCCATCAGTGGGCTTATCTAAACAGCCGAGCATGTTCATCAACGTTGACTTACCCGAACCGGACGGGCCAAGAATCGAAAGAAACTCGCCTTGATTAATGGTTAAGTCAACGCCGTCGAGCGCACGTACTTCCGCCTCTCCGCTTGAGTAGTATTTGCAGATGTTGGTTAGCTCAACAAGCGGCTGGTTCAACATGTTCTCTCCAGAGTTATTGTTGTTATTCACTTTGTAGCGCCTCCAATGGGCTGACTTTTGCGGCTCGGTTTGCAGGTAACCATGCAGATGCCACACCAATGATCATTAAGGTGAGGATGACAATCGCGACAACGACACACGACAACTCAGGGACAGGTTTACCCAGTTGTTCATAAAAGGCATTGCCCTCTAAAGGAATGGAACTGATGGCAGACACCAGCGCGTACGTCACGGCTAACCCAAGCGCACCCCCCATCAACATTGTCAATAAATACTGTACTAAATAGTGCATGCGAATGGCAGTTGGGGTTGCACCGACTGCCATGCGCACGCCGATATCACGCGTAGATCGCTTTACGGTGGCATACATCACATTGGCGATGCCAACGCCAGCAACAGCTAACGTCACGAAGCCGATAATGCCAAGAAAACTCTGCAAACCTATCAGAAACTGCTGCATACTCTTTTGTTTAAGGAACATATCATCGACTTGGACGACCTGTTCATCACTGACACTTGCCCCGTGTTTACGGGCAATCACTTGCCTGATCGTCTTTGCTAAAGCTTCTCGGTTTACATCGGCTTGTGGTTGCACATTGATGCCACCAATTTCACCGTTGACATGAAATCGCTTCCACGTCGCTAACGGCACAAAGCTGGAATAGTTGATAAGATCCCCCAGTTCTATTTGGGCGCTGTTTTTCTCCAATACGCCCACAACTGTGAACTCCTCATTGCCGATTTTTACCTTTTTCCCCACAGGGTTGACTTGCAATGTGACTGTCGCAAACCAACTAAAGTCCTCATTCGAGTTGAATAAGTCGGCTGCCAGTTCATAACCCAGTACAACGACTTTGCGCGTCTCTTTTTGATCGAGTGGGTTTAACCATCGCCCCCCCGCCATCGGCACCAAATTGGTCATGGATTGAAACTCGCTCGTGACCGCTAACGGCTCTTGCCACGAGCTTCTGTCACCAACGGTGATGCGCTCTTTCCACTTCGCCGTTGGCGCAACGCTTTTTACATCAGGTAACGCTCGAACGACCTCTGAATCGTCCATTTTTAGTGTCAGAAACTTACCTTGGTGAAAAGCACCGTGGTCGACGGTGGCCATCCCTCCGGTCAAATAAATCAAGTTGCCGTTACCATTTTGTGCGGTTTTCAATACGCCCTGACGAATACCCTCACCTACCGCCAACATAGCAGCGATACAAAGGGTCGCCCACGCTACTGCTAGAATGGTCAAACCCAGTCTCAGCTTTTCTGCGGCCATTTCTTGGAAAATTTGTCTCATCGGTAACAACATGACTAAGCCCTCGCACTCAAAGCAATGACTGGCGTGAGACGCGATGCTCGCCTTGCTGGGAAATACGACGCCATCAATGCCAAGATAAGCGTCACAAGTAAAGACCAAGCAATGGAATCTGGCGTGATCACAGGTAAACCAATCCATTCCGGTAATGCCATGCTGCTTAAGACAGATACCACGGCATACGAAAACATCAGACCTAATGCCGTGCCCACGGCTACCAATATAAGCCCTTCAAGAATAAACTGACTGAGTATGGATTTTTGAGTCGCCCCGATCGCCAAACGCACACCGATTTCACGCGTGCGCTCCGTGACAGATAAAAACATGATGTTGGCAACGCCAAGCGCACCGACCGCCATGGTCATCGCGCCGCTCGCTCCAAGAAAAATCTGAATGCCACGCAAAATTCCACTGATGACCGCCGCACCTTCACTAAAATCGGGTAATTCGACCGCATCTTTATCACTGGGGTCAAAATGAAGCTGCTTGGCGAAAAAGTTCACGATATTTTGTCGAAACGACGGTGCATCCATCCCGTCTCTCGGCTTCATCAATACCATCCAAGGTTTCGCATCCCACAAATCGCGGTACGTTGTTTGAGGAATGAAAACCGTGCGGCTATCGCCGAATGAAATGCCAGTGTCCTCACCAACGGTTATCCCAATCACCAAAAACGGAATGCCGTTGACTTTGAGCCTATCCCCGATTTGGATTCCGCCCATTTGCGCAATTTGATCGCCTAACACCGCCACGCGAGTATGGTTGTTCATATCACTTGGTGACAGGTTTCTCGAACCAGATTGCAGCTTGCGTTGCATTAAAGGAAAGTAAGACGTGTCAATACCGCTGACCGTACTCGATAAGTTCTGTCCTTTGAGATTGGTGATATTCGCATCCCATTTGGCGTAAACGCTCGACGCCTGTTGCACGAAGCCCGACTGTTTGATCGTGTCGACTTTTTCTTGTGGTATATCAATTTGGCGCCTTGAAGGTAACCCTTGCCACGGTTTACTGGTACTCGACGGAAACACCACTTGCACATTGTTGATCATAAATGAAAACGACTGGGTCTGATGGCGATAAAAGCCTTCGCCAAGTGCGATTAACACCACCACAGAGATCACGCCCCAAGCAATCGCGATAATGGCTAGCACGCTCTTCATGCGGTGCGCCATCAACGTTTGCCAAGTTTGTTGCAATAGGCTGCTCATGAATGAAAAGCCCGAGAGATCAACGCCATGGTATCGTCATCGAGTTTCCCTGCGGTTTGCAGTAAGCCGATTCTCTTACGCCAGTAGCTGTACAAGTTGGTTTGCAGACTGTTTTTCGCCTCAAACAAGCTGTTGTGTGCGCTGATAACTTCCGACACTTCAAGCAGGCCAGCGTCGTAAAGTTTCTCTTTGCTTTGCAACACTCTGGCGCGCGACTCAACCAGCTCGTTCGCTATCAAAACTTGATTCCAGTTGATATCGACCTGCGTAAACTGCTGAATAACTCGTTTCTGAATATCAATTTCCACTCTACGCATATCTTGCTTGGCGCTTAAAATGTTCAACGATGCTTCGTCCACTTTCGCTCGCACTGCACCATTGAGGTCAATCGGCAAACTCAAACTAATCCCAGCGTTAAACTCGCCGTTTGAACGACTATCACCATCGCTGTAGCCCACACTGCCTTTGACGGTTGGGTAGTATCCACCTTTAGCTGAATCTTTCGCGAACTCGCTCGCTTTCACCATCTGCGCCGCCACCAACAGCTCTGGACTACTGTCTTTCGCCAGCTTTAGCCATTGCTCCTGAGAGTCCACCAGCATCGGTGGCTGAATCAAAGAATCCGTTCGAATTTGGTCGACACTCTCCGGCATTTGATTGATTAACGCCGCAAGCTCTGCTTTTTTCACTTCGAGATCGGCTTTTGCATTGAGGATACTTGCTTGCTCAGAGACTTGATTCGCTCGCATCTCTTCAACATCAACCGACTTCACTTTGCCTGCTCGATAGCGTTTCTCGATGATGTTGAGAAGTTCCTTCCCCTCCTCCAGCTTGGACTGCGCCAATTTGAGGTCGCCCTGTGCGCTTGCCACATCTAGGTAAGCGGTGAGCAACTTCTGCGCAAGCTCGTTATGTGATTGAGATAGCTCTAACTGTGCTTTGAGATAATTGGCATTCGCTTGATCCAGTTCCGACCACAAACTGCTATCCCAAATAGTTTGAGATAAGGTAGCGCCGTAACTGTTGGAATGGCTTGAGGACTCATTCCAATCCGCTGACGCACTGGCACTTAAACCCGGCAATAACGCACTGCGGCTACTCTGTACGCCAACCTCGCCAAGCTGGACGCCGATTTTCGCTTTTTCGTAATTTGGATCGTTCTGCTTTGCTTGTTGCCAAGCTTGTTCAATAGAAATTGCGTAGGTCGGCAAACTGAGCGTGGCAGCCAACAATGCAAAGGCGATTGTTGATCGTTGCAGCTTAACCATGCGCCGCTCCCATCATACTGTTGTCGATAACCTCTTCATCAAGCTCCACGCCGTCAAGCACTTCGACATTGATGCCATCTGACAGACCGAGTTTCACAGGTTGTTTATGAAACCCTTGTTCTGAGCTATCGGGGATCAGAACATTCGGTGCGTCACCATCAAATTGCAGAGCGCGCTCCGGTAGCGTGAGCACGTTTTCAGAAGTCTTCAGAATGATTTGAGCCGTCGATGAAAAACCAGAACGAAGCAACACATCTTGTGGGATCTTGAGTTCTCCCACTTCAACCTCAAAACCGTTATCAAAACTTTTAGCCAAAGCGTTGCCTTCTGGTGAGTTAAGGTTCTCAGATTGAATCGCTACTTTGGTTAGCACACCAGAAATCGCCACATCAGGATAAGGCGCAACCGTCAACATAACGGGCATTCCCGGAGACAACTGCGCAGCATCATGCTCACTGACGCTACCTTTAAAAATCAGACTGTTCATGTCGGCCAATGACATCATTTCAGTCGCGGCTTGGCTTGATTGAGTCGAGATGATCGGCTCTCCGACCTCAACTTTCTGGTTGAGTACCGTGCCATCAATTGGCGCGTAGATCGTCGACGTTAAACGCGCATCACCGATAGACGCCTCACCACTGCGGATGAGTTCGAGATTCTGGCGCTTTTGCAATACGTCCGCTTGCGCAGATTTGACTGCCGAGCGCGCACTTACGTATTCGTCGTAGTTACTTGGAATAATGTCCTGCTTGACCAAGCTTTCTAAGTTGGACAGTTTTTGTTTGGCGGATTCCAGATCGGCTTCACTACGCATGAGTTCTGCCGATGCATCCGTTAATGCTTGGGGGGTTGGGTTTGGACGCACTTTGACCAGCGGCTGGCCTTGCTTCACCTTTTCACCAACTTTCGCGTAAATTTCACCGACGATACCGTCGATTTGTGACTTGATAGACACGGAGTGTGCAGGGACAATTTTACCAACAGCCACCGCTTGTTTTTCAATCGTGCCTTTTTCCACAATCAATGTAGGCAGCAATTCTGGTTGAGCAGCAGATTGGAGATAGAAGTACGTACCACCGCCGAGCAGCGCAATGCTCACTGCGGAGACAAGCCAACGTTTCGTCATTATTTATTCCAACAATTATTGGGTAGTCTAATGACTACTCCTAAAACACAAAGTTGAAGGAATAATATCCTGCTTTAATAGCGGTTTGGTTGTCACAGTTGGTATGGTTTTGTCAGTCACCTCTGACAATCAAAGACTAAAAAAATCTCGAGGAATCATTCAGCGAAGACGCTGTCTACGATGGCGACTGACAAGATCTGTAACCGCTCGTTTCAACCGCTATCAATTTCATTCTGAACAATGTGCAAAATGGCGCTGTTCGATATCCTCCAATCGCATATCCATACAGTCTTGCGCCTCACGTCCTAGAGCAGGAAAAACTGCATGCGCTTTTAAAATGCCTTGGCTGATAAAGCCGCATTTCTCCAACACACGGATACTCGCGTGGTTGCCAATATGCGGGGCGGTGCGAATGCGCGTTATACCCAAGCTTTGCAGGTAGACAACGCCAAGTTTGCAGGCTTGGGTTGCATAGCCTTTTCCCCGATAGCGAGCAGAAATACCAAAATGGATTTCACTGCTGTCTTGCTCAGGTATCAGCACCAGACAACCAATAGGAGTTTGAGAAGTGAGTTCTTCAATAGCGAAGACTAAGAGATTGGGAGACTTTTGATCATATTGAGCACACCATCTTTCGATAGCTTCAAGGGTTTGATTAACATTTTGGTGGGCTTGGCGATTGAGGAAGCGGCATGCTTTCTCATCGCCTAAATAGTTTTCAAACAGGGGAGCAGCGTCTGTTGTTTTGAGGTATCTGATTGCCACTTGTTGAGATTCAACTCTCATCATGATTTAGCTCTGATAAACATTCGGTTTCCAGATTTGCATAAAGTTTTCTACTGGAGCAATAGGAGTGAACCCAAACTGTTCGTACAACCCATGAGCATCGCGGGTTGCAAGCATCATACGGCGTAAGCCTTGTAGTTCTGGATGAGCAACAATTTCTGAGATCAACCACTTACTGATGCCTTTACCACGGTGTACCTCCATAACAAACACATCGGCAAGGTACGCAAACGTGGTACGATCGGTAATTAACCGAGCAAAAGCAACGAGTTGATTTTCATCATCCAAAACCGCGAAACAGAACGAATGGCGCAATGACTTCTCAAGGCGTTCTCTTGGAATGCCCTTTCCCCAGTAACTGTTTGAAATGAACTCGTAGATAACGTCTAAATCCATGTCATCTAACGACGTAGTAATTTGAAATCCTTGCATTGTATCCCTCAACATTGATTTATATTTTCTTAGCCACACAGACAAGCGAGTTGGCATTCGCCTCAAATACTTGCGCTGACCAAGACTGGTACTTCTCTATGATTCTGAATCCCGCTTGTTCAAGGAAAACCTCTATGTCTTCCAGCGGACGATATTTTAAATCAATGCTGGAATACTCAATCGTTCCACCTTCAAAATGGCGCTCTTTCTTCAAATACATGATGGATGTTTGCAAGTCATACTCGGCCTTCATACCTAAATAATTCACTTCACCATAAGTAGGAGAAACATAGGTTTGCCACAGTGCCATCTCATTATCCAGTTCTAGATTCTCTGGCGTTGGTAACCGCGTATCGAAGACAAATCGCCCACCTTTTTCGAGGTGTCTTGATATTGAGCTCAGTGCACCTGCTAGCATCTCATCACTTAAAAAGGCTTGGAATGCATTCCCTGTCATTATGGCTAGGTCAAACTTCTTACCTAACGAAAACTGGGTTGCGTCGAGATGAAGAAAACGCAAGTTACTCCTGCTTTTGGCTTTGTCCTTTGCATGTTTGAGCATCCCTTCAGAAATATCAATGCCAATGGCTTCGTTGAGTTGCTCAGAGACTGGAATCGTGACAATACCGGAACCACAACAGACATCCAATACACTTCGAGCATTGGTTTCTTCGATTAACCTTGTGATGAAAGCAATGTCGTGATGGTAATGCTGGTCGTATTGAGCATCGTATTCAATTCCAGACCCGAACTCGGTTAAATCTTGTGTTTTCAAAAACAATCCTTGTTTGTTACTTATTTCAGCGGTGTGACTTTTTCAGCTCTAGCATCAAGTATCGACACACATAACCAACACCAGATACGTAACCAATCACATTTTCTAGGGAAACCACTTCCAACCCAGCTTGCTGACAGAGTTGCTCAACTTCACTTTCGGTATATGCCTTATGCACGACCGATCCACTATAAGTATTTCGAGGCAAATCTTGCCCATCCGGATCGTGGTATTGAAAGCTGATAAAACATCGTCCATTCGCAGTTAGCTTATGCGAAATGCACTCCAGAAGTTGTTGAGGCTTTGCTAGAAACTCAGTAAAACCAAGTGCGGTGATAAGGTCGAAGGTTTGCTCAAACAAAGGGAAAATGGCTCATCGAGATTATGAACCGCGACACTTTGATAGAGGCTAGTTTGGCGCGCTTTATCAACCATTTTGGACGAGATGTCTAAGCCATGGATGGCGAGTTCTGGATAGTGACTTTTTACGACATGGCCGATACTGCCAGTCGCACAGGCTAGGTCGAGAGCCGAGCCTTGCTCGATGGGAAAGGTTTTTAACTTCTCAGAAATCCAACGTGGACCGACGTAGTGACTGCCATCCACCAACTTTTGATAGCGATCCGACACATCATCATACATTTTTGCTACGTTCATCGTTTCCTCCTTGATAACCAGAACGATGCTCGAATGTAGCACGCAATAAGCATCTAGACACTTATTAGTTAACTAGTTCTTTATGGTATGTGACCGACTGGTTGTTTAGGACAACAAAAAATCCGATACTCAATATTTTGAATATCGGATTTTTATAGCGTTATCGAGCTAACCAAATTCTCGCTAGTATTCCTATCGGAGTGGTAACGCCAGTTGTGACAGAGGAAATTTCACCATTTCTTAAAATATAAATGGTTGGGGTCACGCTAATTTTCCATTCGCGCATAATATCGCTTGAAGGATCGTTTATGTTTTCGAAACGATATTCTTTTGCCCTCATAAACTGCGCCACACGCTCATTCGGTCCCGACGATCCAGAAACGCCAACTACGGTGTAGTCATCACTCAGCCAACTCACGCTTGGGCTTACAAATTTACAAGCGGGACACCAAGTAGCCCAAAAATAAACAACGACAGGTTGTTCATAACTTTGCGCGATTGCATCGAAGTATTCACCATCGCTCAATACGGAGCTCAATGGTGGAGCCTCCTGTTTAGGAATATCTTTGGTGCGATACCAATCCATCGCGATAGAAATCGCGGTGACAATGAGCACCATCTGTACGATTTGAACGAGCCAATATCGGAATGTTCTACGCTGCTTTGTCGAACTCATTGAATGGTTCCCCCACTCGCTTGTTTCACCGCGCTTAAAACAACATCATCAGTCAGAATAACAGGTAACGGGATACCTTGTGGCGCCGCCGGGCCATAGACGATGTTAAACGGCACACCGTAACGCCCATGAGCTCGTAAAAAGTCCGTTACCGAGCCGTCCGGATGTGTCCAATCCCCTTTTAACGTCGCCACATTAGGGCTTTGCAGCAATGAGTAGACAGGATCTTGCCAGATCACACCGATCTTGTTCACTTTACACGTGACACACCAATCTGCCGTTACATCAACAAACACCACTCGCCCATTATTGACGTGATCTTCAATCGCCGAGTTAGAAAGCTTCTGCCACGCTAAGTCCTCAGGAAGCGGTGTCGCCCATTGGTCGGCAGTGACGCTACCAAGTAATAAGCCACCAGCTATCAACACTAATGACGCAGTTCCGGATACAGCAAGCGCTTTCTCACCATACACTTTCTTAACTCTTGCCATCATTACAACAAAAGCAACCACAGCTATAAGTGCAATCCATAACATCGGTACATGATTTGCCATTAATGAAAGTAGCCAAACGCTGGTTGCCAACATCATTATGCCAAACGCTATTTTAACGACATTCATCCACGAGCCAGGCTTTGGTAGTTTCAGCGCGATATTTGGAAACACAGCGACTAAGAGCCAAGGCAGTGCCATACCCAATGCTAATGCTGTAAAAGTTGCAAATAACGTTAATACGTCGGCACCCAAGGCAAACGCCACGGCCGTTCCTAGAAAAGGCGCGGAGCAAGGCGTCGCAAGCAATGTGGCAAACATACCTTGAACATAGTGACCAACTAGGGAGTTATCACCTTTCGAGGCCAGCCATGTATTGGTACCCGATGATAGACGGATTTCAAACAGCCCCAGCATATTTGCCCCAAACAAAGTGGTGACCAACACCATCAAACCTAAGAACCAAGGGCTTTGAAATTGCACGCCCCAACCAATGGCATTACCTGTTAGCTTGAGCACAAAAATAAAACCAGCGAGAATCCAGAACGACGTTAATATACCAAGTGACGAGGCAACAAACTGAGCGCGAATTTGACGACGCTCGATACCTTGAGCGGCAACAATACTACTTAGCTTCATCCCCAAAACCGGAAGAACGCAAGGCATAATGTTAAGAATTAAACCGCCGAGCAACGCGAATAGAAAAACACTCGTTAGAGACGTGCTCGGCAACGGTTCAACTATTGCCTCAGCAGTTGCTTGAGTGGTTTCTTCTGCTAGTAAATTGGTGTCTTTGATGGTCACAAACAGCGACTGACCATCTAACTCCACATCGCCCAGCCAAGTATCAACGATATAGCTCGCGGTGACGATGTTTCCTTCTTGATGCATTCCTTCAAGCTTGAAGCTATAGTCTCGCGTTGCTTCATCGACGCCATCCACCAGCACTTGTGGTTGTTGCCAACCCTGACTGTTCTTTAGCTTGATTTGCAGTTTCGATTGGTTCGCATCCCAACTCGCCTGAGTAACATCAATAAACGGCGATGGCTGCGGCACGTTACTCACTGCTTGAGCGTAACTGAACATCACGCCTTCATCGACTGTTAGCTCAGAAGGCAAGAACGTCAATTGAATTTGATAGTCCGTCAACACACAAATCGTCGTACAAGAAGAAAGTGTCAGTACCGCATCAATCGTGACAGGTTTGGACATGTCTTCGACGTGCAGCGTCATGGGGAACAAAGTATCGCCTTTATACCCAAGAGTCTCGATACCTAATAGTTCGAATTTTTGTGGGTGCGGCCATTGCCAATCCACTTTGGATAAATTTTGTGAATTTTGCCAATCAATAGATGGTGCTACGCCGCCCTCACCAGGTGAACGCCAGTAAGTTTTCCAGTCTCCGGTTAACTTGACATCCAAATAACCAGTGATTGTTTTGGCTTGCGGATCTTGTTGACCAGTGAGCACAAAGCGCGTTTGCACTGGAGGATGTTGTGGGTTGGTCAGCCAACCTGTATCAGTAGTTTGAGCTGAAACACTCAGAGAGAGCAAACTCAAAGCAAGCGTCATAAAAAACATGGACGCAAACTGAGTCAGTTTAGTAATTTGATTCATAGTGATTCCTAGTTAAAAGACAAAGGTGCTAAATAACTGACGCTAGTGGTCAGAAAGCACGCTTTTATTCTCGGAACACACAGAAAGTCAGGTGGACTCGATACTTACGGCCTATCGGTTCCGTCCAATGTTGCGCACCAATATAGGCACTGCACAACCAAATTGCCGAAGCAAAAAGACCGACAAACAGAACAACAATAAATACATCGAGTTGATGTTGAGAAAACTGAATTAACTTTTCAGACAATTCGCACTTGCTGGTTTCTTTAGTATCAATCGACTTGACGCTCGAACGCTCATCAGCAAGTGAAACCGCGGGCGATTCCGTCTCATATTTCATAGAGCATGACGATGCAAAGCCTGAATTTTGCATCAGACACACAACGACCACCCAGCCAATAATCGCCAGTAGCCATTTTGCCCGCTTATGTGGCGTGTGATGTCGTTTAGTCAACAAACTCATAAGAATTCAGATAAAGTAAGAACGAAGAAGATAATACGCGAGTCGTCATAAAGCTCAAGTTGTATCCTCTAAATAGCCTTAAGAGGCTTCACTCGGTAAGCTTTAATCTAGCTTGCCATAAATATATGCCAACTCTGCGACGGTTTTTGCCGAGAACTTCTTCAATAGATTAGCTCGGTGTACTTCAACCGTTCGCATTGCTATGCAAAGTTCGTCAGCAATACGAATGTTGCGCTTTCCTTCAATAATCAAACGTAAAATGTCTTTTTCTCTAGGTGTGAGCGATTCATAAGCCGATTTAGCTGCTGCCATATCGAGGTTTGTGGCAGACTGCGCCTGTCCCTGCAAAATGGCTCGTGCCAGTTCATCGCCTTTGACTGGTTTTTGGAAGAAATTGACCGCCCCAGCTTGCAATGCATCGACCGCCATCGGGACATCACCATGCCCTGTCAGATAAATAACGGCCAACGGGCTGTTGGCTTGATTTAAAATTTGGTGCACTTGCTGACCACGAAGGTTGGGCATTCGACTATCAAGGATCACGCATCCGGCCTGATGAATGTTCACTTTATCGAGAAAAGATTGCCCATCAGCAAAAGTCGTCACGTTGAAGTCATGCTCTTCCAGCATAAAAGCGAGCGAGTCACGCACCGATTCATCATCATCGACTACAAAAACAGGTAGCTGCTTTTCACCGCTGCTCATTGAATGCTCCTATGCCTAGTTCAGATTAGTTTTGATATGGAAACACAAGCTCAACCAAACAACCATGTGGTACTGTCGAGCTGATGACAAACTCGCCACCATGCATTTCCATCACATCACGACAAATGGCTAACCCTAGCCCCAGCCCTTCTTCTTTGCTACTCACAAACGCTTGAGTCGGATTCTCTTGCTGCAACCCTGTACCATTGTCTAACACTCGAATAGAGAGTTGATTGATTTGGTAATCGCAATGCAGGGCAATTTTACCTTGATAACATGATGAGTGATATTTATCTTGGAACAAAGTACACGCATCAATCGCGTTGCTGATCACATTAACTAAAACCTGTTGTACGCCAACTGCATCGACAAGTAACGGACGAATGTTCCCTTCTGTACTGGTCACAATAGAAATGTTTTGCTTCTGCATTCGAAAATGGAGCAACTCAATCGTGTCATCAATGAGTACTTGAAGATCGCACGACGTTTTGTCGACACTGCGCTTACGAATCAACGTTCTTAATCGCTGAATAATTGCATCTGCTCTTTCAACTTGGCCCTGTATTTTCTCAAGTACAGGGACAATATCTTCATGAGGGCGCTTTTTGGCCAAGCGAAGTAAACCGCCTTCACTATAATTGCGAATAGCTGCCAATGGCTGATTGAGTTCATGAGCAAGACTAGTGCCGATTTCTCCGACAATCGCGACCCTTTGTGAATGTTCTAACTGTTCACTTTTCTCTTTTAATCGTAACGATGTCTGCTCCAACGCTTGCTTACTCTTGCTAAATCGATACTCAAGCCAAAAGTGGTACGCGTTCAACACAATCACAAACATGAACAGCGCCCATGCCCATTCTTGATGACTACGCAGCCAGCGTAGAGCCTCACTCCACCAAGGTTGTTGCAACGGATGGAGATCCAACGCCTGATAAAGTTTGTCGATGCTCAGCAAGCTGACGGGGGACGTCCAACCTGACGCGCCTGCCGCAATAACCGCAGGGTGTTCAGGTGGCATCGCTAACAATACTTGCGCAATCTGTTTGGCGATCTGAGCTGAGCCGCGCTCTGTTTTGGCAAATGACCAGTTAGGATAAAGCGGTGTGGAAACAGCGCATAACGAGCGCTCGTTCGGCTGTTGATTTAAAACTCGGTAATTACCCGGTTGTAAAAGCCCTTCACTTAACATCTGTTCCAATAAACAAGCAGGGACGACGGCCGCTTCCACATTACCATCACGTAATTGATACAGGTTGGCATCAATAGGAAAACCAAGATAGCGGACATCAGAAAAGAAATCGTTTGGATTAAGCTCCATTTTGACTATTTGATAGCGCATCGTTAGATAACCACCAAACGCTTTTTCTGATACCGCCGCAACGGGACGTCCTGAGACATCTAGCACCGTTTGATAACTTGAATTGGCTCGAACCACCAGCGCCGAACCAATGCCGTAATTCGAGTTTTGTGGTGCTCTGCTGGTTAGCGTTGCCATCCACGACAGCGCGTATTGCCTGCCCAACCGCACTGCTTGACCTGGGTTGGTTAAGATGAAATCCATCGTCTGAAACTTCACCGCTTCGCCCATTTCATCCAAGTTAAGGGGATGAAGAACAAAATGCACATCGGAAATTTGCTGGTTGAGCCAATCAATGGTCGGTTGCCACCTTTGCTCTGCATAGAGGTGGCCGCGTATCGCTAACACGCCCACTTCAACTTTCTGCTTGGCCTCTGGCTGCTCTGCCTTTTGCTCTTGCATTCCTTGCAGATCTGCTTGTTCAGAAACTGCGCCCTGAGCCAAAGATGCAAAGGCAACTAAGCAAAGAATCCAAAGCTGAAGCCACAGTGCTTTTTTCATGATGAGTCGAATCGTTCCGTCAAGAGAGTACGACAAGAGTAACAGCTACCTTCCCTAAACCACATTTGTTTTAGATCAAGTTTGATCTGGGTATGTGGAAATCCACAATATAAGCCTCGCAGTGCATTTCTCACAATGGAATCAGTCAATTCAAATACAACAAAAAAGCAGGTGAGTTATGGATTCCACCAAACGTCGCTTTCTCAGCGCGGTCACAGCCGGAGCCGCGTTAATTCCAGTCGCAGGCATTGGCACGGCAACTGCGGGAAACATTATTCGAAATAACCAGTCCGCTGACCGAAAAGGACAAGTCGGGAAGCGTTATGCCATGGTGATAGATTTGCGTAAATGTGTCGGATGCCAGGCTTGCACTGTGGGTTGCAGCATCGAGAACCAAGCGCCAATCGGTCAGTTCCGAACCACCGTAAAGCAATACGAAGTTACGTTAGATGATGGCTCTACAGCCACGCGAGAAGCAAAAGCCTTTATGCTACCACGCCTTTGTAACCACTGTGACAACCCACCTTGCGTGGCAGTGTGTCCGGTTCAAGCAACCTTTCAGCGCGAAGATGGCATTGTCATGGTGGATAACAGTCGCTGCGTCGCCTGCGCGTACTGCGTACAAGCTTGCCCTTACGATGCTCGTTTTATCAATGAGGACACCCTCACCGCAGATAAATGTACCTTCTGTGCTCACCGTCTAGAAAAAGGTCTATTGCCTGCCTGCGTGGAAACCTGTGTTGGCGGAGCACGTGTGATTGGTGATTTGAATGATCCATCAAGTGAAGTTCGCCGCTTAATTGCGAAGCACCAAGACGATATCAAAGTGCTAAAGCCCAATGAAGAGACCAAGCCGCATGTGTTTTACATCGGCATGGATGAACGCTTCACCAGCCACATCGACGGGCAGCCAGCTATTTACGACCCACAAGGAGAGCGCGCATGAACATCACCGAAGTGTTAGTCCAACCTCAAGCGATGGCTTGGCTCCCGTGGGCGGTGCAGTACTTCTTTTACATCGGTTCTGCTTACGCTGCCGCTATTTTGTTCCTAATCGCACTGTTATTTGAGCAACACACCAGTCATCGGTTACGCGCCGCGCTGGTGCTAACGATGGCCATCGGCGCTATCGTAGGCCCGTTGGCGTTAACTGGCGACCTTCACCAGCCGGGACGAGCTTGGCATTTTTACGTACACATCACTCCGTGGTCATGGATGTCTCTAGGCTCGCTGTTCCTGCCTGTTTTCTCAGGTTTAGCGGTAGTGACTGCATGGCTGTATCTGCATCAGGATCTTATCGCACTGCGAAATCAACCGGGAAAAGTACTACCTCTGTTATCTAAGTTGTCGCTTGGTGAGTGGGCTATTTCTCGCAAAGTGATGCTCACAATATCTGCAATCACCGTGTTATCAGGCTTAACCATCGCCCTTTATACTGGAGCTGAAATTGCAGTCGTTAAATCGCGCTCTTTATGGCACCAACCCGCGTCGCCGGTTCTTTGGTTTGTCACTGCATTTATGAGCGCGGTCGGATTTTCTCTGTTGATTTGGCTCTTGCTGCCTAGTCAGTCAAAGACACTGACATCTGGCGATACTAATTTACTTAAAAAATCAGTGGTTACCAGCGGTGTATTAACGCTGATACTGCTACCGATTTGGGCATCCAACAATTCCGCATTTTCGCTCTATTCTAGCGAACTGTGGATGCACAACATTGCCCTGCTCACTTTTGTCGTTTTAGGTTGTGTTTTGCTCGCTTTCATCTTCTTGCGCGATACCCAAAAGTCCGCATCAGCCAGATTTCATCACGTCATAGGGCTCAGTTTTGTGTCTGCTGCCGCACTGGCAAGTGCATGGCTGATTCGCTGGTTTACCATCATGGAAGTGCAAATCATCGCCAAGTTCGATGCAGGGCTGTATCCATACCAACTCACTATGGATGGAAATGGCTGGATAGGCATTATCGGCATGCTCGGATTATGGCTTGCACTGGCACTGCTCGGTTCGGAGCTGGTTCAGCCAAAACAAAAGATCGAAGTAAAAGCCTCATCACTCACCTTAACTGAACGCTAATCAAAGGGGATTTCATCATGGATAACAAACGCCGTCAGTTTTTGAAATCAGGCATTGCAGTGAGTGGGCTTGGCGCATTCGCTGCGGGTTACGCCACCACCACCAAACACATGGTCGAGGGTGCGCTCGAAGGCACTGCGGGAGAAAAAACGCGTGATATTCACCACGGTAACTCGCTTGAACCAGAGTACACGGTCAACAGCAAAGGCAACCTAATCCCGAATCCAAATCAGCGCGTTGCGCCATCGATGTGTTTTGGTTGTTGGTCACTGTGCGGATTGCGTGTACGCATTGATAACCGCAGCGACGAGATTTTGCGTATTACTGGCAACCCATATCACCCACTCTCTCATCAGCAACACATTCCGTTCGAAACGCCAGTCAAAGATGCTTATTTAAGTTTGACAGGAGAAGCGGGCCTTGACGGTCGTTCAACAGCATGCGCACGTGGCAATGGGATGCTAGAAATTCGCAACAGCCCGTACCGCATTACTCAGCCACTGAAACGAGTTGGAAAACGCGGCGAAGGAAAATGGATTCCGATCAGCTACGAGCAATTGATAGAAGAAGTCGTAGAAGGTGGTGATTTATTTGGTGAAGGCCATGTTGATGGCTTACGCGACATTCGCGATTTAACAACACCCGTTGATCCTGAAAACCCAGAATATGGACCGAAAGCCAACCAATTGTTAATGACCAACGCCGGTAACGAAGGCCGAGACGACATATTCAAACGCTTCGCGTTCAACAGCTATGGTACACGTAACTTTGGGCATCACGGCTCTTACTGCGGCTACGCATTTCGTGCTGGCAGCGGCGCATTTATGAACGACTTAGATAAGAACGCACATTTG
Source organism: Vibrio sp. 1727 (assembly GCF_033344415.1). NCBI lineage: Bacteria > Pseudomonadati > Pseudomonadota > Gammaproteobacteria > Vibrionales > Vibrionaceae > Vibrio > Vibrio sp. 1727. The sequence goes on along the minus strand of NZ_JAWPOT010000004.1, from coordinate 33,637 downwards.
AAGCCAGACTTTGATAATGCGGAATACATCATCTTCATCGGTATGTCGCCTGCGCAAGCTGGCAACCCTTTTAAGCGCCAGGCGCGCCAACTCGCCAATGCGCGAACAGAAGGTAGCTTGGAATACACCATCATCACGCCAAGTTTGCCTGCGGGTTCATCGAGCTTGGCCGCCGGTGACAACAACCGCTGGATACCAATCAAACCGGGCACCGACTCTGCCCTCGTGCTTGGCATGATCCAATGGATTATCGAAAACCAACGCTACAACAAAACCTTCTTGGCGCAGCCGGGGGCAAACGCGATGAAACGAGCCGGCACCGCGCACTGGTGTAATGCTACGCATCTCGTGATAAGCGATAATCAGCACCCGAGAAACGGCACGTTTTTACGCGCGTCGGACTTGAATCTGCCATTCGAGGGCGAAGCGTTGTCTGACTCCGACCCGTACGTCATCGTGGATGAGCAAAGCGGCGAATTTGGTGTTCATACCCAAGCTGAGGAAGCGGCACTGTTTGTCGATAAAACGGTTTCGCTTGCATCGGGCGAAGTGCGCGTAAAATCGTCTCTACAAAGACTCAAAGAAGAGGCGTTCAAATACAGTCTTGCGTTCTACAGCCAACAATGTGAAATCCCTGTCGAACAAATTGTTGAACTAGCAAAGCGCTTTACCAGTCACGGAACAAAAGCGGTGATCGATACCCACGGTGGCAACATGCACACCAATGGGTTCTATAACTCGTTTACTATCATGATGCTCAATGCGTTGATTGGTAATATCAACATGAAAGGCGGCGCGATGGCCAAAGCGGGTGGCTATCCAACTTCCGCTTCGGGTCCTCGTTACGACTTCACCAAATTTGCTGGCAAAGTCGGCCCGAAAGGCGTCTTTTTATCGCGCAGTAAATTCCCATACCACAAAACCAGCGAATACAAACGTCGCGTTGAGGCTGGTGAATCCCCTTATCCAACTCGCGCGCCTTGGTATCCGTTTGCCGCGCCACTGCTGACAGAGCACCTATCTGCGGCTATTGATGGGTATCCATACCGCGTTAAAGCGTGGATCAATCACATGGCGAACCCAATGTATGGTGTACCCGGTTTGAAAGCGCTGCTGGAAGACAAGCTTAAAGATCCAAAGCAGCTCGGTTTGATTGTGTCTGTTGATGCGTTCATTAACGAAACCACCGCATTGTCGGACTATATTGTGCCGGACACGGTCACCTACGAAAGCTGGGGTATGGCAACGCCTTGGCACGACGTTCCGGTGAAAACCGTCACCGCTCGTTGGCCGATAGTGGAAGCACGAACAGAGAAAACCGCCGACGGTCGCTCGATTTGCTTAGAAAACTTTTTGATTGATGTCGCCAAGAAAATGCAACTAGGCGGCTTTGGTGACAACGCGATTCAAGATGCGCAAGGGAATTGGCTCGCTCTCCACAGAGCTGAAGATTTCTACTTACGTTCCGCGGCAAACTTGGCTTATGTGAAAGGCGGGGTGCCTGAAGTTTCGGCAGAAGACATTGCGTGGTCCGGCCTAGAGCGTTTAATGCCAGCCATGCAGAAGACGCTGACAGAGGATGAGATGAAACGTGTGGCGTTTATTTTTGCTCGCGGTGGACGTTTTGAAAATGCAACCGAAGCGTATCAAGGTGAGCAAATGAAGCACAAATGGACACGACCTGTCGCGATATGGAATGAACGTGTCGGCAGCGCAAGAAACACCATGACCGGTGATTTCTACACGGGTTGCCCAACATGGCATCCACAAAAACTGGCCGATGGCACACCAATGGAAGACCAGTTCCCAAGCTCAGAATGGCCTTTCAGCCTAACGAACTTTAAATCCAACATTCACAGTGCGGTATCCAACCTATCGCCAAGGTTGAACTCGATTAAAAGCGTAAACCCAGTGTACATCCATCCAATCGATGCCGAGCGCGCAGGCATTAAAACGGGTGATGAGTTTGTTATCGAGACACCATCTGCAAGCACCAAAGCACTTGCGATGATAGTCAGCGGAATTCGCCCTGGCACACTCGGATTTGAACATGGGTTTGGTCATACCGAGCTAGGACAACGCTCGCACTGGATCGGCGATAAACAACAACCCGTAAAAACGCGCAGCCAAGATGGCGTCAATATTAACGACATTGGCTTAATTGACCCTACTCGAGAAGGCAAAGGCGTGTTGTTGGATTGGGTCGTGGGCGCGGCGGCACGTCAGTCCTTGCCGGCCAAAATCCGCAAAGCGTAACGCCGCACGTTAAGACGTCTCTACCACTTAGAGCTGCCGATTTGTGCAGCTCTTCACCACTTTGTTTTTATCGCTTATAGAACAACCAATAAAAACAAATACGGCCATTTACACTTATTAAATATGTGGAAATCCACAATACCTTTCATTATTGACAAGGCCGACAATATTGTCCAAGTGACTACCAAGTAGCACTTAGACATATTAATAAAAATTAAAGTGAGTCAGCATGTCAAAAATTCTTCCAGTGGTGGTGGCCTGTTTGTTAGCAACCACTATGGGCGCAAGCGCCTCGTCTATTCCGGAAAAAGCCAGCGTATGTAGCGGTTGTCACGGCCAAGATGGCATGGGACAGCCAAATATCGCGCCGATGATCGCTGGTTTAAACGCGAATTATCTCAACACTCAAATCGAACTATTCCTTAGTGGCGAACGCCAAAATGTGGTCATGCAAGGCATGGCGAAGGAACTCAGCGATCCCGCAGACCGTAAGGAAGTTATGGAGTACTTTGCTAACCTCCCGAGCTATGGGTTCACGAATCCAGAACAACGCGGCGACCAAGCTGATATTCGTAGCCCGTATCGTAAGTTAATTTTCCAAGGCGATTGGGATAGAAACATTCCAGCTTGCGCAACTTGTCATGGAGCCAGCGGTATGGGCGTCGACAAGTTCCCTCGCCTCGCAAGCCAACATGCTGATTACTTAAAAACGCAATTGATGGCATGGAAAAACGGCACTCGCAGTGGTGACCCGCTCAATATGATGGGGACCATCGCAAAAAATCTCACTGACAAAGAGATCGAAAATCTTGCTTACTACTTTGCCTCATTACGTTACTAGGAGCAGTCATGAAACGTTTCTATTCTTTGTTCGCACTGCCTTTCATTTCTACGCTCGTATTAGCTAACGATCTGTTACCGGACCGCCAGAAAGAGCTACCTGCGATAGAAAAAGAAAAGCACGGTGAATACTTAAAACCGCGTGATCTCAGCACAATCCCAAACACCGCATTTGGTGAGCAAGTAAAACGCGGTTACTCGCTCTTTGTTAACTCACAACAAATGCGCGGAAAATACGTTGGCAACGAACAAAACTGTGTGAACTGCCATATGGAGGCAGGACGAAAAGCAAACGCTGCGCCACTGTGGGCAGCTTACATGGCATACCCGGCATATCGTAAGAAAAACGATCGCGTAAACAGCTATGCTGACCGTATCCAAGGTTGTTTCGAGTATTCCATGAACGGTAAAGCGCCCGCTTACGATTCGACAGAAATTGTTGCCCTTAGTGCTTACGCCTACTGGTTAGCGATGGGCGGCTTGCTTGACAAACATGGTATGGCGGATGAACCCATTCCAGAGCTAGACGCAAAAGCGTTGCAAATTGGTGGAAAAGCAAAAGACTTTCCGTTGCCCGAAGCCATCGCACAAGCATTACCAGTTGAAAAGCGAGGTAATCTCTCTGGGCGTGGCTACCCAGAAATCGCCGCCCCTGAGCAAGAACCATCAATAGAGCGAGGCGCATTGGTCTACGAAAAGAACTGTGAAACTTGCCATCGCGCCGACGGTTCAGGCATCAAAGACACCAACGACCATTCATACATTCCACCACTTTGGGGCGAATATGCGTATAACTGGGGCGCAGGCATGCACCGGATTAACACTGCAGCCTATTTTATTTACGAAAACATGCCGCTTGGGAAAAGTGTGCAGCTGACAGAGCAAGAAGCTTGGGATGTCGCAGCATACGTCAACAGCCATGAGCGTCCACAAGATCCTCGATTCAAAGGCAATGTCACCGCAAACGCGGAGAAATATCACCAGCACCAAGGCTATTACGGCAAAACGCTCAACGGTACGCAAGTCGGCTCCAATGCCTTTAAGAGCGGAACGGTCAAGTAAAGTACAACTAAGCACCTTAAATAAAATGCTCTTTTTCCCTGCTCAGATTATCTGGGCAGGGTTACTTACCCTTAAAAACAAGTAGTTACCCCCTCCAATAAACCAAGCAACATCATATTACTTTCGGCTTCCAACATACTCATCTTCGCCGTAAAATCTTGTACCAAACGCGACTTCGTTTATGTCTTAGATCTCCCATATGCTCTAATGCCAAAAGTAAGAAACTCGTAAACTCCTGAATCAAAACAAGCGTGCCCAGTGAAAAAAGAGTATTCTTAAAGCAAATGAATCTAAAACCTACCCGATGAGTATTCAACCTAATTCCCGTCAGTTAATTTCATGCGAAGAGTGCGGCCTTGTTGTTCGCATTCCCGATATCGAACAGGGGCAAAAAGCACAATGTCCTCGATGTTCGCATTCGCTGACTAAAGTGAATGCCAAGCCTTACCAAAGCGTGATCGCCATATCATCGGCATGTTTGATCATGTTAGTGCTAAGCATTTCTTTCCCTTTTATGTCGTTCAGCGTGCAAGGGTTGTCGCAAGAAATCACCTTGTTGCACGCTGCCAAAATGCTGGCTGAGTTTCAAAATGTGCTTTTGGGTGTGCTGCTACTCGCAACAGTTATCGTTTTGCCTGCAATCTATGTTGGTCTCATTCTCTTTCTTCACCTTGAAGCATTAAAAGCACGTAAACATACCCCCTCTAGAAAGCAGCAACGAATGGCAAAAGTTTTATGCCGTCTTCTGTTTCGAGTCGAACCCTGGTTAATGGTGGATGTCTTTTTGATTGGCGTGTTGGTCAGCTTAATTAAAATCGCTTCCCTCGCAGACATAGGAATGGGCACTTCATTCTGGGCGTTTTGTGTATATACCGTTCTGGTAGTCAAATGCATATCAATGGTCGACAAAAGCTGGCTCTGGGGGCACTTTATTCCAGCTATCGAGCTATCTGATGTAAAAGAGGGTGATACGCACCATAACCACAACCATATTGGTTGTCATACGTGTCACCAGCTCAACCCTATTGAAGCTAAAAAACACCAACACTGCATTCGTTGTAAAAGCCCTATTCACAAATACAACCCCGCAGACAATTTACAAAAAGCTTGGGCGCTTTTGTTTGCTTCAGTCATTTTCTATATCCCTGCGAACCTCTACCCTATGATGTACACCGTAAGCCTTGGACATGCAGAAGGTTCAACTATCATGGAGGGGGTAATATTGCTTTGGCATTTAGGTTCTTACCCTATTGCGATGGTAATTTTCTTTGCTAGCGTATTTATTCCAATGGCGAAAATGCTGGCACTCGCGTGGCTGTATTACAATGCGCAAAAAGCGCGATATCTTCCGCACGAAGAGAGTATTTCACGCTTAAAGATCTACCGCATAACTGAGTTTATTGGTCGTTGGTCCATGATCGATATCTTCGTCGTCGCGATCTTAGTTGCACTGGTTCAGCTGCAAAACTTAATGGCGATTTATCCAGGTCCTGCTGCGCTCTCTTTCGCGGCAGTGGTCATTTTTACTATGCTTTCTGCAATGATATTTGACTCACGTTTGTTGTGGCAATTGCCACAAAACGAAGTGCAGGAGCCGATTTCTGACAACTTAAACGAGAAAGCCAAATATGAGTGATGAGAACAACGTAACCGCTCAAATAAAACCGCAAAAGCAGATTTCTGCGATATGGATTGTCCCGATCCTTGCGCTAGCCATGGGAGCGTGGATGCTGTTCCAATATATCAACAGTACAGGCCCACAAATTACTCTCCAACTGCCAACCGCAGATGGGATTGAGGTTGGCAAAACCGAAATCCGAGCATTGAATGTAAAAGTCGGACTGATTACTGAAGTCACTCTCAGTGAAAATTACGATCACATCATCGCTAAGGCACAAATGAACAAGGATGCAGAACGCATGCTGCGAGATGACACCATGTTTTGGGTGGTGAAGCCTCGTATTGGCCGTGATGGCGTTTCAGGTTTAGAGACCTTGCTCTCTGGCGCTTATATCCAACTTCAACCGGGTAAATCTAAGATAGAGAAAGAGCGCTTTACGGTCTTAGATGTTCCCCCAGTGGCCTCTCCTGATGCAGAGGGGTTACGCCTTGTGTTAACACACCGCGAGGCCGGTAAACTAGGCGTTGGTGACCCCGTCATTTATAAAGGCTTTACGGTTGGTCGTGTAGAGAAAACCAGCTTTGATGTTGACACTCGCAAAGCGTTATACCAACTCTTTATTTTCAAGCCTTATGACAGCTTAGTGCGCACTCGTACCAAGTTCTGGCTGAATTCTGGCGTAGATTTACAGCTCAATGCTGAAGGGTTCGAAGTCAAGTTTGGCTCATTAGAGAGCATGCTAACGGGTGGTGTTACCTTCGATACCGTTCCAGGTCTTGAATCCGGTGAACAGCTCACTGAAAATATGGTCAACTTCCGCTTGTACGATGATATTAAACAACTTCGAGAAGGCATGTACGATGATTATATTGAATTCGTTATGCTTTTTGATGAATCGGTACGAGGACTTAAACGTAAGGCACCTGTCGAATATCGAGGCTTGAGAATTGGTACTGTGATGCGTGTACCAATGCGACTTCCAACCCCAGAAGAGAACTTTTCTGCGAAAAAAATCCCTGTATTGGTACGTATCGAGCTCGGCCGTGTTTATGGCGATTTCCAATCCCAATCTTTACCAATGTTAAAAGATAAATTGAAGAGTGAGTTTGCTAAAGGCCTACGTGGTACTTTAAAAACAGGTAACTTATTAACAGGCGCACTGTATGTTGACGCCGACTTCTATCCAAACGACGAGCCTTACGTACCGAGTAAGTTTGCTGATTTAGATGTTTTCCCAACCATGCGTGGTGGTTTTGCGCAGGTTCAGCGCCAAGTGAACGACTTCCTAAATAAGATTAATAACTTACCGATGGAAGAAACGCTAGATTCTCTCAATTCAACGTTAAAAACGTCTGAAAAAACGTTAGCTTCAGCAGAACGCGTGACGGACAGTATTGATAAACTTTTGAATCAAAAAGAGACGCAAGAGATCCCAACAGATATTCGCCAAAGCTTACAGCAATTACAAAAAACACTCGATGGTTATGGGCCCAACTCAACCATGTACAGCGAAATGGAAGCCACGCTAAAAGAATTAGAAAGCGTGATGACAGAGTTTAAACCCGTACTTAAACAGCTAAACGAAAAGCCAAACTCTCTTGTGTTTGGAGAAGATGAAATCAGTGACCCAATACCAGTTAAAGGCCAAAACTAATGAAACGAGTATTCTTTCTGTCTATCGCGCTATTTGTCGGTCTAACGGGTTGTAGTAGCGCTCCGCAAACTAAAGGAGCTATGTACCTTCTACCTAAGGCGGAACCAGTGACTCTGAGCTCTTCTGATATCGCTCAGCGCCCAACTTTAGTTGTTCGTCCAGTGACATTGGCGAGTTATTTGAATGATAATGGCATTGTTTATCGAACCTCTGAGACCCAAGTTATTCAGGCAAAACACAATCAATGGGCGCACAGTATTTCTGAGCAAATCACTCAGAGAGTTGTCGCGGAACTACGTCAAAAGCAAAGTCATTACTGGCCGACTGAAATGAATAATCTGTTGGATCAAAGCGGTGAAGCCAAACTACAGCTTACGTTAAATAAATTTAATGGCAGCTACAAAGGTAATATCGAAATTGAGGGAGAATGGTTGCTCATTAATGCCGAAGGTAAGGTCGAAAACAGTGCGCCAATACAAATCTCACAGCCGCTTCAAGATGAGGGCTATGAAGCGCTCGTCAACGCTTTATCCATAGGCTTAGAAAGCCTAACCTCAGACATTGCCAAACAACTCTAAGTCAATGTTAATTACAGGGAAGCAAGTTGCTTCCCTTTTTTATGCAGAGTGTAGCGACTTCTACTAAGCTGAAAGCTGACGAAAAGCCGAAAAGGAAATTGGATGAAACCATGTAACCTGCTATCACTCTCCTCACTCATTCTTGTATTACCTACATCAGTAGCGCTCTCAGCCGAGACACAAGAATCTCGTTGGCGAAATAGCATAGAAGTGTACATGCTAGGACTGAATATCCACGGGGATACCAGTATTGGTCGCTTTTCATCAGAGGTGGATGTCGATCCTAAGTTCATCGTAGACCACCTCGATATTGGGGCGATGTTGCGATTCGAGAGTATTTACCAAAGTAAGTGGGGCTACTACATAGATTATAGTTTCATGAACTTAAGTGGTGATGTTAATAATATCAAGGGCGCTCTGCCTAACGCTCGTTATCGTGCGGACATCGAAATACGGCAAGGTGTTCTAGAAGCAAAGGCATTCCAACGCGAACAATATTCATTTGGTAAACTGGATTATATGTTTGGATTACGTTGGTGGGACAATGACATCACCGGCAAGCTGTATCGTAATGATAACCGGGTACTAGAAGATAGACTGTCATTACAAGAAGATTGGGTCGATTTTTTAGTTGGCTTGCGACTCATTGATGAATTGAGCGAAAACTGGCGACTTCATGCCAGCATCGACGCCGGACTTGGCAACGATACTCACTTCACTTATGCCATTCAAACTGGTGTTCGTTATCGCTTTAACGAATGGTCTGATCTCAACTTAGCTTACAAGTCGACCTGGGTCGATTACAAAAATGAAGAGGTATTTGAATATGATACGGCTTCTCAAGGGCTTTTAGTCGGACTTGGCTTTTACTTTTGATCAGGTGAAACCCTAGCCTATATTCAAGCGTTGTAACGTGTACTAGCTCTAGGTACACGTCTAGTGCCGCGTTACAGATGCTTAAATAAGGCAAATTGATCTTCATCAGACTATAAATTGCTCTTCGGTGTTACTCTCTGTCGCAAAATATAAAACCCCACTCTATGACCTCATATAGGTCTTGTTGATAAGGTTCCCGAGTAGCAATGTCGATTAACATTTCCGATTTAACCACCGCCCTAAATAAGGTGGAGCATATTCATAAAGTGCAGCTTGAAAACGTACATCAGTTCTTCAAAGCAAACGAAGCTTTCTCGTTGCAAACATTCAGCCAGCTGATATCCAGCGACTCGCTTGATGATCGATTTAAAACCATCGATAAAGCGTTCTCTTTGCTTGGTGATGCAAAAACCTACCTTTTAGAAGTGTCTTACCTTGTTAAGTAAAAAAGAAAGCCCCGATAAAATTCATTACCGGGGCTATCATTTTCTATCTAAACTACTGATTTACAATTTGTAACGATCATCAATTACCGTTAATTCTGGGAAGGTTTTACCCTCGTCCATCGCTTCTTCTGTCTCTTCTTTTACTTGGTTATCAATCCAGAAATTACCGATATCCATTGGATGAAGCACCCATTCTGTCGCTTTTGTCATGCCGTTTTTAGGAATTTTAACCCAGCGCCAATGAGCAACTCGAGAATAAGGCACCATGTAGCCAGGAACGATGATATTCGCTTTGCTGACATAGTTTTGGATTTGATGCGACAAGTCGTAACGCTTCTCCTGATCAAACTCAGAATCATACGCTTCAATTAACTTGTCTAGCTCAGGGCTGCTGTAGTTGGTGTGAGCATTCGTTTGTGGTCGATTTGCATTATCCGAGTGTAGGTATTCCCAATACGCAGGGATCTCACCAGAGCCCATATTCAAAAACGCTAGCTGATGCTTTTTCTCAAGAATGTATTTAAACGCAGATGAGCCATCCACCAAGTTTAACGTGAACTCAAGACCAGCAAGTTTCGCTTGCTCTTTCAGGTATGCAATACGCGGTGTCCAAGAGTTGTATCCGTAGGTGATAGCAAAGCTCAAGCGTTGGCCCTTGTCGTTAACACGAATACCATCTGCGCCCACTTTATCAAAGCCCGCTTTTTCGAAGTGTTTAACCGCCGCATCAGCATCAAACTTTGGCGGTGTATTGTTAGGATCATCGTATTCGCCATGACCAAAGCCGAGTCCATGCGGTTTACGTGAATAATCTCCACGCATGATGTTTTCAATCATGCCGTCATAGTCAGTGGCTGCCATAACACCTTTACGCACTTCTAGGTTATCCAACATAGGCATCGCTGTGTTCATCCAAAGACCACCAGCTCCTTGCGGTGCTTCGTTAAAGCCCCAGTACTTTTGGATATAGCCTTTTTTGTACACATCACTATTGGTTTTGTCATGCCAAAAGCTTGGTAGCACCATCTCAAAGTAGTCTAAGTTGCCTTTCTCAAAGTGCTTCATGGCAATATCAGGATCGCGAATTACCTTAATGCGAACCTTTTCAACGTTATAACGGTTTTTATAGTAGCGGTTGTTGTATCCCCACCAATCTTCACCGACATGTTTGAATGTCACGCTCTTACCTTTCTTCACTTGATCAATGTAGTAAGGCGCTGCGGTTGGCTCAGATTTAAAGTTAAACTTTCTGACGAAGTTATCAGGCATGCCATCGTTATTTGCGTCCTTTTCTCCTTCAAAGAAGTGTTCAGGACGAGGCTGAAAACCATTACTTGGCATGTTAATCATAACCATAAGTGAGTCATGACTTTGAGCTACAGCAAGATTGACTTTGATCGTGTAGTCATCAATTTTTTCAACACTCACAATACTGTTTGTGAAGAAGTCGTTATACCACGGGTCGATAATGTCTTTTGACGTGTAGTACTTCATCATAAAGACGTAATCATCTGCTGTAATTTTTTCACCATCTGACCACTCGGCCGTTTCGTCGAGTTTAAAGAATACGGTTTTGTTGTCCTCTCCAAATGCCCATGACTTAGCAAGTTGAGGGATCCATTTGCCAGTATTTGGATGACGCTGAGCCAGTTTTGGTGAACCATCCATTAAGTATTGGCGCAAACCTGAGTTCGCATCTGGACCAACACTTCGTAATGTTTGCGGAAAGCTCTGAATGTAAGTGCGATAGGTGCCACCTCGTACCGCCTCTTCAGAGGCAAATAGAGGTTCGTTGTTGTTTGAAATCCATTCGATATCGGCTGGCAATTCTGCCGCACTCAGTTGAAAACTGGCAGCGGTCAGTGTTGCTAGTACTGAAAATGGCAGTTTTTTAGTCATGTTTCTTCCTTGTTGTGTTTGCGCACTAAGGTCGTAACAAGGAAGACAGCGTGTGAAAGCTCACAGAAAGCTGCGATTTAAAATACGCAGATAGGAAATAATAGGAACGTAATATGAAGTGACGTCCTGCCAGCTTCTATATTAATTTCAAAGAGTTTCACTAGGTCATCCTAGACCTTACAACGCAGTGAATGCATCTTCGCCATAGTATTCTTTAGACATTTGTAACGCAAGCCATCAATAACACATGGTTGCATTTTCGAGGCATCACAGTGAGTTATGTTACAAAAGTGTGATCGGCATAGTACCAAGCCCTACTTTACTCAGAATAAACCGCAGAACCTTTATCTCAATTGGCCCCGATATACCAGTTAAAGCGAGTAAATGATCAGACATAGCTGGTTAAAAGGAATGGTTGTTTACCGCGATTAGTATTTTCATTCGATGTAAAAAGTGAGGCATCTTAGCCTCACTTTTCTCCATACAATCGAGACAGTGCTTACATGTTAGATAAGCTCTCATTGATCGACTTCAGCACTTCTGCAGGATTTGACGCTTGAGTGATAGGGCGACCAATCACAAGATAATCTGAACCTGATTGGATAGCGTCTACTGGCGTCATGATACGGCGTTGATCACCTTGTTCTGAGCCAGCAGGTCGAATACCAGGGGTCACTAATTTAAATCCTTGGCCTAGTTCGCTCTTCAGTAGTGAGGACTCTTGCGCTGAACATACGACACCATCTAAGCCTGCGTTTTTGGTCAAGGTTGCTAGACGAATCACTTGCTCCTGAGGCGCAACATTCAAACCAATACCAGCTAAATCACTTTGTTCCATACTGGTTAGTACCGTTACACCGATAAGAAGTGGACGATCTTTACCATATGGTTCAAGAATTTCACGTGATGCCGTCATCATACGCTCACCACCGCTCGCGTGTACGTTCACCATCCATACACCCATTTCAGCCGCAGCGCGAACTGCTTTCGAGCAGGTGTTTGGAATATCGTGAAATTTTAAATCTAGGAATACCGAGAAACCACGTTTATGGAGTTCACGTACAAAATCAGGACCAAATAGCGTAAACATCTCCTTGCCAACTTTTAGTCGGCATGACGCAGGATCAATTCTATCTACAAACGCAAGTGCATCTGCTTGGTTATCATAATCCAGTGCGACAATAACTTTTTGGTCGATCATTTCATCTCCTAACTGTTTTGGTTCTTATTAAATAAAAAGTTAAAAAAATGCAGCGGACAGAAACTCTGCCAGCTGCATTAAGAATTATTCACCATCCAATCCGCGGATTGGCTTGATCGTCCCCCATCCTTTACAGGACGGACAATGCCAATAAAGGGAATGGGTAGAAAATCCACACTTCCGGCATCGGTAATGTGGTTTCACTTTTAACTGTTCACCCACCATCGCTTGTAGTGTTGATAGGCTGTCTTTCGCTCGACCATCTTCTGCTTCTGCAATGTGGTAGTCAATTAAACGGTAGAAGCCCTTCATGGTTGGGTTTTTCAGCAATTGTTTCGTCAGTAACTCTTGAGCAGCCCCAACGTTCTCGTGATGAGCAACTAATTGAGCCAACATCAACTCGGCTGATACGCCTGCTTTCTTATCAATACAAGCTCGCAGAAACTCGACAAGTTCATCTTCCTGACCCAGATGATGATAGCATTCTGCAATAGTTGGCAAGACATCACTGATAAAGTCTTTATCTTGCTCAAGTACCCCTGTCAGATATTTGATGGTGTGCTTATAGTCTTCAGACTCTAGATAAATTCGTCCCAAAGCAATACTTGCTCGAACACACTTCGGGTCTTCCGCTAACGCTTTTTTAAAATGCTGTATTGCCTTATTAGTATTCCCATCAGCTTGGTCGAGCATGGCTATTTCACACCAAAAATGGGCAATATTTGCACGCATCCTTGAGCGTTTATTACCTAACTTAGCCAATTGGTTCGCGTAATAAATCGCCTTTTCCCATTCTCGTGTTTGCTGATAAATGGTCACTAATTGTTGAAGAGCCGCCTCTTTGTAATCTGGCTCTTCGACTAACTGTTCGAAGATTTTCTCTGCACGATCAAGAAAACCAGAGACCATGTAGTCTTTCGCTAACTGTTGAAGGGCGAGGTTCTTTTGGTCCAGTGTTAAGCCTGAACGAGAAATAAGATTTTGGTGAATTCTGATTGCGCGGTCGACTTCACCACGAGACCGGAACAGGTTACCCAACGCAAGGTGAGTATCGATGGTCTCGTTATCAACTTGGAGCAATTCAATAAAGTGATCGACAGCCTTATCTGATTGGTCAGAGAGCAGCAGATTAAGACCCGTCATATACTGACGAGAGATTTGATGAGATTGCTTCTGCTTGTCTTGCTGAGCGCTGCGATGCCCCATATACCAGCCATACGCAGCAGCTATAGGCAACAACAAGAAGAGTAGTTCAAGCATTAAAGTTAAGCCTTATCCTTATGCCTGTTTTTCAATGGCTGGCTTATCAGCAGCGTTGTTTGATTCAGTTGGTTCGTACTTTTTCAGTTTTTTCTTTAAACGACGGACCTGTAGCTGAGTTTTCAGTTGGATGCTACCAAATATAACCCACGCTAAAGCAAAGCCAACCACAAATACTACACCTAATAGCGTAGATAAGTGGAACTCTCCTTTTGCTAGAAGATAGTTAAAAGTCACGAGCTCTTGGTTTTGGGAACCTAACGCCAATGCAATTAAAAAGAGAGCTAAAACAGCAACGATTTTTATAATTTTCATGTTACATCACCCTTCTAGGAGTAAGTCGGTAAGATTATGCAGGAAAATGCTTCTTCAGACTACGTATATTAGCAATAATCTATACCCAAGTAACCTCAAGATGCTTAGTTTGTAGACATGCTTAGAAGTTAAAGTTATTTGGGTATAGAAAGCAGCAAAGAAAACAGCTGAATCCACAATTAGATTAGTAAACGATCTTGGATGTATGACTAACTTGGATACATTACAAAAAAGCGGCATACACAAACGTATGCCGCTTTTTTCAAACTAATAAGAGTGCATTAACCAATATTTACACGCTCACGAAGTTCTTTACCAGGTTTGAAATGTGGAACGTATTTACCTTCCAATTCCACTTTATCGCCCGTTTTAGGGTTACGACCTACGCGAGGCTCGCGGTAATGAAGAGAAAAACTACCAAAGCCACGGATCTCGATACGGTCACCGCTCTCTAGTGTAGAGGCCATGTGCTCTAAAATATCTTTTACAGCATCCTCTACCTCTTTCGCTGATAAGTGTGTTTGCTCAGCGCAGAGTCTTTCAATCAGTTCAGACTTAGTCATAGTTGCCCTCTTTGAGTATCTTTATCACTTATTATAGTAAGTAATACTAATTCCAACAAACACTTGCTGACAATTCTAGACAAATTTTATGCAAAATGCGCAATGAAGAAATGCCTTTTATTAAGATAGTTTACTGTCATTAGTATTACTACTTAAATATGACCAAATATAAAAAAGGAGCCTTGCGGCTCCTTTTTTGCTTAAGCGAGTATATTATTCGCCTTTAGCAGCTTTGAAAGCGTCAGCCATTGCGTTACCGAATGCATTGTCATCTTGCTTGTTGATAGATGCCATTGCTTCTTGCTCGTCAGCTTCGTCTTTAGCTTTGATAGATAGGTTGATTACGCGGTTCTTACGGTCTACACCTGTGAACTTCGCTTCAACAACATCACCAGCGCTTAGGATTAGAGAAGCATCTTCTACGCGATCGCGTGATACTTCAGAAGCACGGATGTAACCTTCAACGCCTTCTGCGATATCAACAGTAGCGCCTTTAGCGTCAACAGCAGTTACAGTAGCGTTAACTAGAACACCTTTCTTGTTGTCAGCAACGTAAGCATTGAATGGGTCATTTTCCATTTGCTTGATGCCTAGAGAGATGCGCTCACGCTCAGCGTCTACTGCTAGAACAACTGCAGAGATCTCGTCGCCTTTCTTGTACTCACGTACAGCTTCTTCGCCAGCAACATTCCAAGAAATGTCAGATAGGTGAACTAGACCGTCGATGCCGCCTTCTAGACCGATGAAGATACCGAAGTCAGTGATAGACTTGATCTTACCAGTAACTTTGTCGCCTTTAGCTTGTGCTTCAGCGAATGACTGCCATGGGTTAGCTTTACACTGTTTCAGACCTAGAGAGATACGACGACGTTCTTCGTCGATTTCAAGAACCATAACCTCAACTTCGTCGCCAACATTAACAACTTTAGAAGGGTGGATGTTCTTGTTAGTCCAATCCATTTCTGAAACGTGAACTAGACCTTCAACGCCTTCTTCGATTTCAACGAAGCAGCCGTAGTCAGTTAGGTTAGTTACGCGACCAGTTAGTTTGTGACCTTCTGGGTAACGCTTAGCGATTGCTACCCATGGATCTTCGCCTAGTTGCTTAAGACCTAGTGATACGCGAGTACGCTCACGGTCGAACTTAAGAACTTTAACTTGGATCTCGTCACCAACGTTAACGATTTCAGATGGGTGCTTAACGCGCTTCCAAGCCATATCAGTGATATGTAGAAGACCGTCAACGCCACCTAGGTCAACGAACGCACCGTAGTCAGTAAGGTTCTTAACGATACCTTTAACTTCAGAACCTTCTTGTAGAGTTTCTAGAAGCTCGTCACGCTCAACGCTGTTCTCTGATTCGATAACTGCACGACGTGAAACAACTACGTTGTTACGTTTTTGGTCAAGTTTGATAACTTTGAACTCTAGCTCTTTGTTTTCTAGGTGAGCAGTGTCGCGGATTGGACGTACGTCTACTAGAGAGCCAGGAAGGAAAGCACGGATACCGTTTAGTTCAACAGTGAAACCGCCTTTAACTTTACCGTTGATGATACCAACAACAGTTTCAGCTTCTTCGTAAGCTTTCTCAAGTACGATCCAAGCTTCGTGACGCTTAGCTTTCTCACGAGAAAGTTGAGTTTCACCGAAACCATCTTCAACAGCGTCTAGAGCTACGTCTACTTCAGCGCCAACTTCAACTTCAAGTTCGCCAGCAGCGTTCTTGAACTGTTCAGCAGGGATAGCAGATTCAGACTTAAGACCAGCGTCAACAAGAACGAAACCGTTCTCGATAGCTACTACAGTACCTTTAACGATGCTGCCTTGTTGGAATTCTGTTTCGTTTAGAAACTCTTCAAAGAGTTGAGCAAAAGATTCAGTCATTTAATTAATCTTCAATAAATTAAACTTCCACGGGTATCCTACCGCATGGGGTTATTAAATTCGCCAGTCATCATCCTTGCGACCAACGCTCTTAGCCTAGTCGAGTATTATTACTCAGCTAGCTTCGATTCGATATATTGTAGTGCCTTTTCTACTACTTCGTCGATAGTCATCGACGTAGAATCTAGCACAAGCGCATCCTCAGCAGGGCGTAATGGCGCCACTGGGCGGTTACGATCTCGGTCGTCACGCTCTTGGATCTCGCTTAAAAGGTCAGCAAATCTAACATCTAACCCTTTCTCTTGCAACTGTTTAAGGCGTCGATTTGCACGCTCTTCAGCACTCGCATCAAGGAAGATTTTTGCTTGCGCACTCGGGAATACAATTGTGCCCATATCACGACCATCAGCAACCAGACCCGGAGCGGTCTCAAATGCACGCTGACGACGTAGTAATGCTTCACGAACACGTGGCAAAGCCGCAACTTTAGATGCTGCCATACCCGTTTCTTCTTTACGAAGCTCCCCTGACACATCTTCGCCTTCTAGAATGACCTTAACTAAGTCACCTTCCGCGATAAATTGAACGTCTAGGTGTGTTGCTAGTGGGACAAGAGCATCTTCTGACTCGGTGTCGACACCGTGGTGAATCGCAGCGAGTGCAAGTACACGATAAATTGCGCCAGAATCTAAGAGTTGGAAACCCAACTTTTTCGCCAGCAACATACATAAAGTGCCTTTACCTGCACCACTAGGTCCATCTACGGTTACAACCGGAGTTTGAGAGGACATGTTCTTCTCCACCAATAGTTTCTTTTCAGCAATTTGCTCGGTTTTCGAGGCGCACATTATACGGGTAATCAGTCTTTGGAGCGAGGAAAAATGTCGTGTAAAGCATTACACCTAATGCGTAATTGGATTCATCAATAAACATAAAGTTCAACAAAAACGGCGAGAGCTTCCGCCCTCGCCGTTTTAAATGTCATGAACTTAAGCTCGATTAAACAATCGGCTTTTGACCACGCTCAGCTAACTTTAAAATCACACTATCAGCGACTTTACCCGCCACACCTGCTAGCTTGTCGGCCAGTTTTTTCTTTTGTACATAATGCACAGAAAGTACAGTTTTATCTTTGCATGCCGCAACAACGATATCATCAGATGTACTAATGTCATCCACCAAACCAAGCTCTTTCGCTTGTGTGCCGAACCAGTGCTCACCAGTGGCTACTTTGTCTAGGTCCAAACTAGGACGACGCTCACGGATGAAGTCTTTAAACAAGACATGTGTTTCTTCAAGTTCTTGCTTAAACTTATCGCGCGCTTTATCGGTATTCTCACCGAACATCGTTAGCGTGCGTTTATATTCACCCGCTGTTAGTTGTTCGTACTCAATGTCATGTTTCTTCAACAGTTTGTTGAAGTTAGGAATCTGTGCGATAACGCCAATAGAACCCACAATTGCAAATGGTGCAGAAACAATTTTATCTGCTACACATGCCATCATGTAACCGCCACTTGCCGCAACTTTGTCAACAGAGATGGTCAGAGGAAGACCCGCAGCTTTGATTCGGTCCAGTTGAGAAGAGGCAAGGCCGTAACCATGAACCATACCACCGCCAGACTCTAAGCGAAGTAACACTTCATCACCTTCACGTGCGACAGCCAAAATAGCGGTGATTTCTTCACGTAGAGACGCGACTTCTTTTGCGTCTATGCTACCGTTGAAATCAAGAACAAATAGGTGTGGTTCACGCTTGCTATCTAATGAACCGTCTTTGCTCGCTTGTTTGATTTCTTTCTCGCGAGATTTGTTCTTCTCTTTTTCTTCTTTCTTGACGGCTTTATCTCGAGCCTTGATGAAAGCATCGTCATGCAAATGATGCTCTAACTGCTCAACAGATTGTTTGTGTTGCTCTGAAAGGTTGGTAATCTCTAACTCCCCTTTCGCCGCACCCGATTTGCCACCAGCCGATTTTGCAATAATGAGCAGAACAATTATCGCAGCAACCACCGTGATAATTTTGGCCAGAAACAGACCATAATCTAATAAAAATTCCAACGAGAGCTCCTTTATCTCATTTCAGATGACGTTAGTATGTTACGCAGAAACATCAGCGAGAAGGCAGCGCGGTTTGTAACCACTTGTTCTGATTGATAGCATACCTAACGAAAGTTCTGGAATTGGTATAACACATGAATTGGTGTATTGTAACCATCTTGTCACGATTACCAAGATTTTCCATTGAGAAACAGGCGTTTTTTAGCGTCAATTAACTATCATGGACCCTCTTACAATAATAAGGATTTATCGCCGTGAACTACTCCGTTTCAGCTGATGCTCTAAAAGGTAAAGTCATTCTTGTTACTGGCGCTGGTAATGGCATCGGCCGTCAAGCCGCGCTTTCTTATGCCGAGCACGGTGCAACTGTTATTCTCTTGGGTAGAAATGTGCAAAACCTTGAATCTATCTATGATGAGATTGAAGCTGCTGGCTATCCACAAGCTGCTATCATTCCATTGGATCTCAAGGGTGCAACTCAGCAGAATTACATTGATATGGCAGAGACAATCGAAGGACAGTTTGGTCGCTTGGATGGTCTATTACACAACGCAGGTGTCTTGAGTTCGCTGTGTCCATTTGATCAAATCAAAGAGGAAGACTTCGACGATATCATGCAGATCAACGTGAAAGCCGAAGTGCTAATGACTCAAGCATTACTGCCTGTGATGCGTAAATCAGAAGCTGGGCGTATTATCTTTACCTCTTCAACCGTAGGCCACTCTGGCCGCGCATTCTGGGGGCCATACGCTATCTCTAAATTTGCCGTAGAAGGCATGATGCAAGTTTTAGCTGACGAGCTGAGTGATACACCGATCCGCGTTAACGCAATTAACCCTGGTGCCACTCGTACTCGCATGCGTGAAAAAGCATATCCGGGTGAAGATGCGAATACTCTCAAAACGCCACTGGATATCATGCCGCTATATTTGCACTTAATGGATCCTGCGGTTACCGATGTGAACGGTCAGTGCATCGACGCTCAACCGAAGCGTAAATAACTCATTCAGGTTACCTCACATAATCGATTGAAAAGGCAGCAAACGCTGCCTTTTTTCATTTCTCTCTTCATAAAAATCTTGCGACTTTCTCCCACAGAAATATACTGTATGTATATACAGGTATTTATTATGCAAGATATTATTCAGAACTTAAAAAGCCAACACCTTGTTTGGCAAGCAAATTTAACGAAAGCAGATCCTCAGCAGTTGCAGACTAGTTCCGGTTTTTCTGAATTAGATGATTTGCTCGGCGGAGGCTTTCCACCTCATGGCGTAGTGGAGATGGAATCTATTGGTAGTATTGGTGAATTGCGTTTGCTCGCTCCCTATTTAAAAGCCACTCAGACCAATGGTATGACCGCATTTATTCAACCACCTGCGCTAGTGAATTCTCTGTTTTTACACTACATCGGGTTGGATATAAACCAAGTGTGGGTCGTTACTCCAACTCACCCCAAAGACGCTCTTTGGGCTGCAGAGCAATGTCTGAAAAGTGGGGTATGCAGTAATGTTTTGTTATGGCAAGAAGAGCTTGAAATACATCAAGTGAAACGCTTACAGGTAGCGAGTGAACAAGGTACTTGCCCTCTCTTTATGCTTAAAACAGATACTATCAACCGCTTGTCTTTGCCTGTGTCACTCAGTTTAAAACTGAAAGGCGACGAGCAAGGGATTCATGTTGAAGTGCTGAAAAGGAAAGGAGGCTGGAATAGAGGTAGCGTTAGTATCGGATTCCAACACCATTACCCGCAACTGGTGAAACCATCATCTGAAACTGTGCACTCGACTGTGGTCAATTTCCCACTGGCGAACCAAGGTTAGTGATATGTCTCTGTGGATTTACTTACACTTCCCTCGCCTGCAGCTAGACGCACTCTTTGGTGATAACCAAGAACAACCCGTGGTGATTGTCGAAAGCCAACGTTGCCAGATTCTTCAATACAACGAGATTGCCGAACAACAAGGCATTAAGCCTGGTATGTGCTTAGGCAGTGCTGCGTCCTTGTGTCGAGATTTACAAGTGCATCCTTATCATCCACAAACCGAATTAAATAAATTACAAGAGGTAGCCCAGTGGTTGTATTTGATCACATCTGACGTTGTGTTGATGCCAAACCAAGGTATTTTACTGCGTGCTACTCCAATGCTCGCTCTGTATGAAGGGCTTGAAAACTATTGGAATAAAGTCAGAGCTCACTTATCGGAGCTGAAACTGAGTTTTCAATTCGGATGTGGTTTTTCGCCTTTTGCTGCCAAATTGATGGCAATATCAGGAGCGAACGTCATCAGTGAAGACAAATCTGCCATACAAAAAGTCCTATCACCATTACCGTTAACACTGGCAGATTTATCAAGCGCTACAGTAGAGAAGTTACAACGTGTAGGCGTCACCACATTGCAAAACCTGCTTGAACTGCCATTGCAAGACATCGCACGACGCTTTGATATCGATTTGGTGAACTACGTTGGTCGACTGACTGGGCAGTTTAAACACCCTGTCGACTTTTATCACCCTACCGAATCCTTCCAAGTTTATTTAGAGCTCTTGTTTGAGATCGAAAACGTTCAGTGGATTGAAAAGCCGTTGGCCAAATTACTTCGTCAACTCGAAACCTTTCTTAAATTAAGAGATAAGGTTGCTTTTGAACTGTGTTTAACACTCCACCAGCGTGAGAAACAAGAGCAACACCTTCAGCTCACTTCTGCGCAAGGTGATTACCTATGTCAGCGTTGGCAACAGTTAGCGAGTTTAAGCTTAGAATCACTCTCGCTTAATGGCCCAGTCACAGGGCTAACGTTAAAAGTCATCCGTCAAGGTGAGCCTCTTAGTGCATCACGCGATCTCTTTGCTGGGCAGAAAGGAAACATGAATGCTTTAGAGCTGCTCTCTTTACTGCAAGCTAAATTGGGAAAAAGTGCCGTTTTAAAACCCAATATTGCTTGCGATCCTAGACCAGAAAAGGCCAGTCAGTATCGCCCTGCTGATGCTCCGGATGAAAAGGGGCACGCCATACCATCCATACTACGCCCCGCAATACAATTACCGACTCCCATTGTATTGCAAGAACAAGTTTCTTTGGTCCACGGACCTGAGCGAATAGTTTCTGGGTGGTGGGATGGTGATGAGATCATGCGTGATTACTACATTGCACACACCAAGCAAGGCCGCTGGTTATGGATATTTCGCGATCAGCACAAGCACTGGTTTCTTCATGGCTATTTTTGTTAAATCGACAGTTATTTTTGTTGGGTCATTATGAGTTACGCGGAACTATTTTGTCAGTCTAACTTCTCTTTTTTGACTGGGGCTTCTCATGCAGAAGAGCTGGTACTCCAAGCTGCTTTCTATCGCTATCAAGCTCTAGCTATAACGGATGAATGTTCAGTCGCGGGCGTTGTCAAAGCCCATGCGACCATCGAACAACATAAACTCGATATCAAACAAATCGTTGGAAGTATGTTTTGGTTAAATGATGAATGCCAAATCGTACTGCTTTGCCCTTGTCGCAAGGCTTATGCCGAGTTGTGTCGTATCATCACAAACGCAAGGAGACGCAGTGAAAAAGGCAACTATCAACTGTTCGAATGGGATTTGATGTCGGTTCGACATTGTTTGGTATTGTGGCTGCCCACACATCAAGAGAGTGATCACTATTGGGGGCGCTGGCTCAATCAACACCACGCTAATCGTTTGTGGGTAGCGATTCAGCGCCATTTGAGTAACAACGATACTGAGTACATTGCGCACTGCGAGCAGTTAGCACATGAATTTCAATTACCTATAACTGCCTGCGGAGGCGTTCTCATGCATGATGTTGAACGCTTGCCATTACAGCATGTACTTACTGCTATAAAGCATGGGTGTAGCGTCGATAAACTCGGTTTTGACCGTATTTCGAATACTGAGCGAGCGCTTCGTCCTTTTAAAAAGTTGATTCGGATTTACAAACCAGAATGGCTGGAAGAAAGTACTTACATCGCCGATTTATGCGAGTTTAAGCTCTCCGATTTAAAATACGAATATCCTACCGAGCTGATCCCAGATGGTTATACACCCGACTCTTACTTACGTATGTTGGTCGAACGTGGTAAAAGGCTGCGTTTTCCTGAAGGCGTGCCAGCAGAAGTCAATCAAACCATCGAGAATGAACTGGCGCTTATTCAAGAGCTGAAATACCACTACTACTTCCTTACTATTCACGACATCGTAATGTTCGCGAAACAGCAAGGCATTCTTTACCAAGGGCGAGGTTCCGCTGCAAACTCTGTGGTGTGTTATTGCCTGGAAATTACCGCCGTCGATCCTCGACAAATCGCTGTCTTATTCGAACGATTTATCAGTAAAGAACGTAAGGAACCGCCGGATATTGATGTGGACTTTGAACACGAGCGCCGTGAAGAAGTTATCCAGTATATTTACAAAAAATATGGCCGTGAGCGTGCAGCACTTGCTGCAACAGTGATCAGCTATCGCTTTAAAAGTGCCGTGCGTGAAGTCGGTAAAGCACTAGGGATTGAAGAGACCCAATTAGATTTTTTCATTAAGAACGTTAATCGCCGAGATCGCAGCCAAGGCTGGCAAGCTCAAATTATTGAACTGGGCTTACAACCAGAATCTCTCAAAGGGCAGCAGTTTATCCAATTGGTCAACGAGATCATTGGCTTCCCACGCCATTTATCTCAGCACGTAGGTGGCTTTGTAATTTCATCTGGCCCTTTATATGAGTTGGTACCTGTTGAAAATGCCTCGATGGAAGATCGCACTATCATTCAATGGGATAAAGACGATTTAGAAAGCTTGAAGCTACTAAAAGTCGATGTGCTCGCACTCGGCATGTTAAACGCCATCAAAAAGTTCTTTCAGCTGGTCGAGAAACATCACCAGCGATCCCTCTCTATTTCCGAAATCACTCGCCGACAAGATGATCCACACGTGTATCGCATGATCCAAAAAGCTGACACGATAGGCGTATTCCAAATAGAATCTCGTGCACAAATGAGCATGCTTCCTCGCCTAAAGCCTGCTTGTTATTACGACTTAGTGATTCAAATTGCAATTGTTCGTCCAGGCCCTATTCAGGGTGATATGGTGCATCCTTTTTTAAAACGACGAGATCACAAAGAGCCTGTCAGTTATCCATCGGAAGAAGTAAAAAGCGTTCTTGAGCGGACTATGGGCGTCCCTATTTTCCAAGAGCAAGTCATCAAGCTAGCCATGGTAGCCGCAGGGTTTAGCGGCGGCGAGGCCGATCAACTCCGTCGAGCAATGGCATCATGGAAAAAGAATGGCGATCTCGCTAAATTCAGACCAAAACTGATCAATGGTATGCAAGAGAGAGGTTATGACTTAGCGTTTGCTGAGCGCATTTTCGATCAGATTTGCGGCTTTGGTGAGTACGGCTTCCCTGAAAGTCATTCAGCGTCTTTCGCAGTGCTGGCATATTGTTCTGCATGGTTAAAATATTATTACCCAGCCGAATTTTACACTGCATTGTTGAACAGCCAACCAATGGGATTTTATAGCCCATCGCAATTAGTACAAGATGCTCGCCGACATGGCGTCGAAGTATTGCCGGTGTGCGTCAATCATTCAAAATATCAACATCATCTCGTCTCACGTCCGAATGGCAGGCTCGGCGTGCAACTTGGTTTTCGCTTGGTGAAAGGCTTTAACGCAGAAAGCGCACAAAGGCTTATTGAGCGCAAACCACTTAATGGTTACCGATCGATTCAAGAAGTAAAGCAGATATTAAGAAGCCGAAGTGACATTGAATTATTGGCTTCAGCCAATGCATTTCAGGCCTTATCGGGAAATCGTTATAACGCTCGCTGGGCAGCAATGGATTCCTTATCTGACCTACCATTGTTTCACAAGGTCGAAGAACCCAATGTTAGCTACCAGACTCAACCTTCTGAATATGAAAATTTAATTGAGGATTACGCAAGCACGGGACTATCTCTTAGCCGCCATCCAATTAAATTATTAGAAGAAACGGGCAAACTCCCTCACTTTACCCGCATGAGGCAACTGACAGAGAAACCGCATAAGTCACTGGTCACAGTGGTAGGTGTGGTAACAGGAAGACAATCTCCAGGCACCGCCGCTGGCGTGACATTTTTTACGTTAGAAGATGACACGGGCAACATTAATGTGGTCGTTTGGCAAGCGACAGCACGAGCCCAAAAGCAAGCGTATTTAGGCGCTAAAGTATTAATGGTGAAAGGCATTCTTGAAAGAGAGGGAGAAGTCACGCACGTTATTGCTGGTAAGTTGATTGATTGCACGCACTACTTGAACAATCTACAAAGTAAGTCTCGGGATTTCCATTAGTACAGAGGAATTAAGGAGAGAGATGTTAAAAATCAGAGAGAGGTGCGCTCCCTCTGATTTCACTAGATCTAATCATGCACTTTTAGAAAGCATCTGGCGTAATCGGTCTTGAGCAACTTCAACCAGCAGATCCGGTTGGAATTTAGATATAAAGCGATCACAGCCTACTTTTTGTACCATGGCTTCATTAAAACTACCGCTCAGAGAAGTGTTCAATGTGATAAACAACTTAGACATACGTGGGTCTTGGCGCACTTCATGGGTCAGTTTATAACCGTCCATTTCAGGCATTTCAGCATCCGTAATCATCATCAACAGCTCTTTTTCTACATCTTTACCTTCATCACACCAACGTTTTAAAACCGTTAACGCTTCTAGCCCGTCACGACACTCGATGATATTCATACCCAATTGAGAAAGCGTATCGCGAACTTGATTACGAGCTGTAGAGGAATCATCCACAATCAGAACATTACGCCCGACCATTGCTTGGGCCAGTTCTTGATCGAGAATGTCCTCCGAAATAGTCACGTCGTAATGCACGATCTCTGCTAAAACTTTTTCAACGTCAATAATTTCGACAATTTGAGAGGCATCCCCTTCTTTGATTTGCGTGATAGCCGTGAGGTAATTCGAGCGACCAGACGTGGAAGGAGGCGGCTGAATTTCAGTCCATGCCGTATTAATAATGTTTTTAACCGGACCGACTAAGAAGCCCTGCACCGTGCGGTTGTACTCTGTCACGATCAAATTTTCTTCTTCCGCTTCACCACGTAAAGCAGGAAAACCAATTGCGCCTCGTAAATCAATCACTGGTACCGCTTCACCTCGTAGAGAAGCAACCCCACGAATATTGTAGTGCGATCCAGGGAGCTTAGTTAACGGTGGAAGCTTGATGACCTCTTTCACTTTGAACACATTAATCGCAAATAATTGGCGACTATTTAAAGTGAACAGCAGAAGCTCTAGTCGATTTTCACCAACCAAGTTTGTACGCTGGTCAACCGTATTTAACACTCCGGACATACTACTACCTAAATTATGGATAATTCTTATTTTACTCGAAATCAGTACAGACACAGCAAGGTTATATAACCAAATAACCTTAAAATATTTGGCTTTTCGAGCACAGCTTTAAAGTACAACAGTTTTAGCGTATTACTTCTCTTTGCATCAGACGCAAAGTCACGCAGCACATTGAAAGCCATTTTGTTTATTTACTTGAGCTTTTTAGGAAATTACATGAATGGCGCAGATATAGCAATGCAACATAACTCAAATTCCCTTTCTAGTAATAGGCGATCAAAAAGGGTGAGCCGTTAAGTCTCACCCTAAATCACCTACAAATGCAGTCTCAACAGCCAGGCACATCATCATGTTAAAAAGTACTTAACCTTCCACAACCTTCATCAATAGTTGACCATCGTACAACGCTTGCTTAATCAACGCGGCACCAGGCATTGTGGCTTGCTTATAGAAACGAGACTCCACCAGCTCAAGATCTTGGTGATAAACAGGTAAACTCTGCTCTTCGATACATCGACGAACCGCAGGATAAAGCACATCTTTTGCTTGGTTAATCACACCACCGATCAAGATTTTCTCAGGGTTAAATAAGTTGATCACAATAGCAATTGCAGAGCCTAAGTAGCGTCCAAGTTTTTCAATCACATCGACGGCCAAAGGATCACCGTTTGCAGCGGCTTCACAAATGCTCTCAATACTCATTTCCTCTTGTTTAGCAAGAATAGAGTCTTCGCCATCAGCGATTCGTCTTACGACTTCTTCACGAATTGCTTGAGAACTGGCAACGGTTTCCAAACAGCCAATATTGCCGCAATGACAACGTTTTCCATTTGGGTCAATTTGAATATGCCCGAGTTCACCAATGTTACCGTGACGGCCTTGCAAAACGCGCCCATCCAGAATGATGCCCGCACCTAAACCGTGGTGGATAGAGATAAGAACGGAGTTGTCATTATCTTGAGAATGACCAAAAAGCTTTTCTGCTAATGCCCAAGCTCGCGTGTCATTGGCAATGAAAACTGGCAAGCCTGTTGCTTTGTATATCTCTGGTCCAAGAGCAAGATTTTCGACATTGTAATGAGGCATCTGCAAAACGACACCTTGCTCTGAGTTCACGAGACCAGGCAGTGTAAGGGCAATACTGGTAACCCGATCCAGTTGATCCGCGTAAGTCTGAAAAAATTCATCAATTTCGTAAAGCAGGCGCTCAAGCACATCGTCTTGGTCAAGCTCGTGTATCTCGATTTTAGTATCGATCAGTACATCACCGCCTAACTCATGCAAAGCAATGGTTAAATAACCCCGCCCCAAACGCATTGACAAAAATTGCCAGCCTTCATTATTGACCTGCAAACCGACAGCAGGTCGACCACGACTCGTCGCTTCTTGTACTGTCGTTTCATGAATCAAGTGCGCTTCAATTAATTCTCGAGTGATTTTGGTGATACTAGCAGGAGCAAGCTCACTCTGCTTGGACAAATCAATTCGAGAAATAGGACCTTTTAGGTCAATTAGTTTATATACACGACCAGCATTGACCTGTTTGATATGATCAATATGGCCCGGTTGAGCCATGTACATCTTGCACTCCGAAATTCTATAACGGGACAATTTTTTTACTTTGCGAACTAATTGTGAAGTGAATTAATAAATCCCCGTGACAAGCATCACGTATAAACCTGTTTGTTTGTGTATTCAATCAAATAACGAAGAATCTACTCCTGTTAAATTGTTTGAAAAATAACTTATTTTTATTCACTAAATTATGAAGTAGTGCCTTTAAAGCAGCGCATTTTTATCAATAAGGCCATTGCCTGTCGAATATCTGTCTGTTTTACCGGGGTTACTCTTAATGTAAACATTCTGTGCATATACTTATATTCAAGTAGCTTTAAGGTGTGGGCTAAGCGAGGCTAACCTTGAGAGCGATTGCGTAAAGTAAGGATAGAGTTCAAGTTACCTTTACACACACATTCATCGGAGAATCTATGACTTCCAAATTAAGACGAACAAAAATTGTCACTACGCTGGGTCCTTCAACGGATAAGGACAATATACTTGAGGAGATCATCAAAGCCGGTGCAAACGTTGTCCGTATGAATTTTTCACATGGAACCAGTGAAGACCACATTCAACGTGCGAACAAAGTCCGTACCATTGCAGCAAGACTTGGGCGTCAGGTTGCAATTCTTGGTGATTTACAAGGCCCTAAAATCCGTGTATCAACGTTTAAAGACGGCCAAGTCATTTTGAATGTGGGCGATAAATTCACATTAGATAGTGATTTACCAAAAGGTGAAGGCAATCAAGAATCTGTAGGGTTAGATTATAAAGAACTACCGCAAGATGTTTCACCAAATGACATTTTATTACTCGATGATGGACGCGTTCAGCTGCAAGTTACCAAAGTAGAGGGTAATAAAGTTCATACCCGTGTGATTGTCGGTGGTCCACTGTCCAACAATAAAGGGATCAACAAAAAAGGCGGCGGATTGTCAGCCGATGCGCTCACAGAGAAAGATAAAGCCGACATTCTTACCGCCGCAGCAATTCAAGTAGACTACCTTGCTATTTCATTCCCGCGTAACGGCGAAGACATGCATTACGCTCGACGCTTAGCCAGAGATGCAGGCCTTGAAGCCATGTTAGTGGCTAAAGTCGAACGAGCAGAAACCGTCGCGACCAATGAGTCTATTGACGACATTATTCTCGCATCCGATGTAGTGATGGTTGCACGTGGTGACCTTGGTGTAGAAATCGGTGACCCTGAGCTCATAGGTGTCCAGAAAAAACTGATTCGCCGCGCACGCAGTTTAAACCGTATCGTGATTACTGCGACACAAATGATGGAGTCCATGATTACTAGCCCAATGCCAACGCGTGCTGAAGTGATGGATGTGGCCAATGCGGTTCTAGACGGCACTGACGCGGTGATGCTTTCTGGAGAGACCGCTGCAGGTAAATATCCTGTAGAAACGGTCAAATCCATGGCCGAAGTATGTGTGGGGGCAGAAAAAATGTCGGAGGCAAGTCTATCAACCTATCGCTTAGATAGAACCTTCGAAACCGCTGAAGAAACCATCGCAATGGCAACCATGTACTCTGCGAATCACATGGAAGGAATTAAAGCGATGATCTCGTTAACTGAGTCCGGCAGGACTGCGTTGATGATGTCTCGCTTAAGCTCTGGCTTGCCAATATTTGCCTTATCACGGAATGAATCGACACTAAATCGAGCAGCATTATACCGAGGCGTGACACCTGTATATTTCGAGTCAAAAAGTGATGCGGGTTTACCAACGGCTCAAGCAGCGATTACTAGCCTTAAAGAGCAAGGGTTCTTGCACAAAGGTGATTTAGTCATTATTACACAAGGCGATGTAATGGATGTTGTTGGCTCAACCAACTGCATGCGCATTCTACAAGCGTAGTAGTTATACCTAACCGGAGTTAACCACAAGAACCCGCAAATAAGGCTCCGAAAATGGAGCCTTATTTATATGCTTTGTATATTGCGCACATCGTGAACGTAAGAAGGTTTATGCACTCTCTCTACCATCAATTTCAACATCCAGCTGGTCATAGAGTTGAACTAGGTTAAACCCAGCTTGAAGCCCAAGTTGATAGTCATGCTCTAGTGACTCTTGGTCACTTAACAAAGAAGAAGAACGAAGTCCCTCTTTAGGCGCAACTTGTAAAATAAAAGTGTCGTCAGGTGGAGCAGATATAAAGGCCTGAGTGAGCTCAAATGTTTGATAATGAATCATCAGCATGTCGGCTAAACCTGAATCAAAATTCTCACCAATCAGATGACTTAAACGATACAAGTTATCGGCACCGAACAACCAACGACCTCCATTTAACAGCATTTTCCCTGCAAGCTTCGATTGATGTGCTGCATTAATTTTTTGTTGGAAGAACGACGCCCAATCCAGCTTCCACTGATTCACTTTTTGCTGCCATGATTGCTGTACTGAGTTGATAGACTCCCGATACCATTCGACAGGCACATCCCCCACCTCACTTTGGGCTCTCGCTTCAATCTCTGAAAACGGCTCTGTGCGAATGACAATAATGTTGCGAGCATTCTGACGCCACGCTTCTTGAACAGGGATAGAGGCAGACACGCCGCCATCCACAAACTTATTGCCATTTACGTCGACAGGTCCGTGATATAACTTGGGAATCGCACATGTCGCTAGCATAGTGTTAAACCACGAGTCATCCAAGATTGGTAGATATTGATCTGATAGCGTCTCTATATTCGTTACCGCAGCAAACGCCCCTCGTTTTCCCAATGCACTGCGACCTAAATCAAGGTCAAGCTTGTATGGGAAATCTTGAATCCGTTCTAATGCCCACTCTAAACCTAAGTACTGCTGCTTTCGGATATAGCGAAACAGATTAAAAAATTCAGGAGACGTTGTCAGCTCGGTAATAAAAGCTTTGCCCATGCCATGTTGACGACACAAGTAAGAACATAAGTTAAGTGCTCCGGCAGAGGTGCCATAGAATTCATCGAAAGGATCGAAGTTGGAAAGTAAAAAGGCGTCTAAAACGCCAGCGGTAAAAATCCCTCTCTGCCCTCCACCTTGCGTGACTAAAGCAGTTTTACCATGCCTAAATTGCTCATAAACTTTTACATCAAGCTCTGCATGGCTTTCTGTGATTATACCGCTGTTACGTATCATAGGCTCACGCCATTTTGTTAAAACGTTTGGTAAAAGTGGTTATCTTAAGCTGTTGTAATAGCAATGATGCCAAATGACAAAAGCACTGCAAAAACAGTCACCACAATGATTAATGCGGATTTTAGATCGTGTTCCATAAACACCTCCTTAATATGTAACAAATTAATAACACCGGTGTGAAATATGTTCAAGATTTGCTTAATTTAGTCGCGCAATTTTGACTAACCCATCACAATTAGCTTAGTCATAATAAGGAGATAGGGCATGAACCAAAAACTCAGCTGGCTAGTAGGAATCATGATGATGAGTACTGCTATCAATGCACAAGCGAATATCATCGTTACACCATACATAGGCTATACAGGAGGCGGCCAAGTAGAGGATGAAAGTGGTAATACATACGATCTCGACCCCGCAGTGAACTACGCTCTTTCAGTCGAGACTCCCTTAGAAAAAGGAAGGATCGGATTGTTTTACTCCAATCAATCGACGGAACTTGAAAAGCTGTCCAACTCAGCAGATATCCATTATCTGCACTTCCAAAGCAGCATGTACTATCCTGTCGCAGAAAATTGGCAAACCTATATCGGTGTAGGTTTGGGCGCTTCTTATGCCGATGTGGATTGGGTAGACAAAAAATACGGATTTTCGGCTAGCGCTTTTGCAGGGCTGGAATATGAATTTTCAAAGAACTTTGCATTAACAGCCCAACTGAGATGGTTAGGAACGGTCGTTGATAACGATACATCTGGCGCCTGTAATCTACCTAATGACGGCTCAAACTGTATCATTAAGTTCGATACTGATTGGATGAACCAATTCCAATCAAATGTTGGTTTTAGTTTCCGCTTCTAATTTTTATGCATGTTCCTCTGTAGGGCTCGTCACAAAGAACGCTGAACGAGTCCTGCACAGAGCCGATAAAGGATATCGTCTAAACACCATTGTTTGGCAAAGTAACGAAGCATCATCTAGATAGGTGCACAAAAGATAGCCGTACGCCCTAATTAATCAAAATAGTCTTAAATACCAAAGCAATTATTAGATCCCAGTCATTTATTCCAGACAAACAACCACCCACCCACACAAAACCACAATCAAACTCAAATTTAACAAGATTAAAACCAGACAACGCATCTGAATTAACATTTAGATTCTATTGCGCTAAGTATTATTAGAAGTTAGTCTGATCAGTGAAAACAGATAAATATTTCAGTTTTATCAAACACACATCAAAATTTTAAGATTAATAATCTACTTTCTCTTACAGTAGCCAGAATATAGCTCTATAAAATTATAAGAAGTTAGAATTAAGGATAGAAAAGCTGATGGATAACAGCGGTCCTTTCTTCCAACTGTTGGCGCAATTATTACTGTGTTACGTAGAGAGCTTCATTCCTCAGGGAGTCTTATAGGAGTCAAATATGAAGCGAGAACAATGGGGATCCCGGGCGGGATTCATCTTAGCAGCAGTTGGGTCTGCTATCGGTTTGGGAAACATTTGGCGTTTCCCATACATGGCCTATGAAAACGGTGGCGGCGCATTTTTTATTCCTTACATTTTTGCCATGATCACTGCCGGTATTCCATTTATGATCCTTGAGTTCAGTATGGGACAAAAATACCGAGGCTCGGCACCAAAAACACTTGCGAAAATTCATTCTAAATTTGAATGGCTTGGCTGGTTCCAAGTTGGTGTGGCTGCAGTTATTGCCGTTTACTATGTGGCTGTTATCGGTTGGTCGATTTCTTACTTTGGGTTGTCGTTCACTCAAGGTTGGGGAACCGATACCAACGCATTTTTCTTTAGTGAATACCTAAAGCTAGGTGACAACTCACCAACAGACTTAGGCAGTATTCAATGGAAGATTGCTTTATCCATGGTAATTGCTTGGGCAATTACTTACACCGCTATTGCCAAAGGCGTGAAATCAGGAATTGAACGAGCATCTAAAATTATGATGCCAATCCTATTCTTGATGGTGATTTTCTTAATCGGACGTATGATTTTCTTGCCAGGAGCTCTAGATGGCGTGAACTACATGTTCGAACCCGATTTCAGCAAAATTTGGGATGTGAAAGTATGGGCAGCGGCATATGGTCAGATCTTCTTTACGTTAAGTATCGGCTTCGCCATCATGCTAGCTTACTCTAGCTACCTACCAGAAAAGTCGGACATAACGAATAACGCGTTTATGACCGTGTTGATCAACTGTGGCTTCTCGATCCTAGCCGGCATCATGATCTTCTCAGTATTGGGTTACATGGCTCAAGAGCAAGGTAAGCCGTTAACAGAGGTGGTATCTGCAGGCGTTGGCTTGGCTTTTGTTACTTTACCTGCGGCAATTAACCTACTACCTGCCCCATATATTCTTGGTCCCCTGTTCTTCTTTGCACTGGTGGTTGCTGGTCTAAGTTCGCATATTTCAATTATGGAAGCCGTAACTTCAGCCATTATCGACAAGCTGAAGTGGAGCCGTAAAAAAGCTGCAAATGTTGTGATTGGTATTGGCTTCGTTGTCTCTATGGCGTTTGCTACCAATGGCGGTCTGCTGCTACTCGATCTAGTAGACCACTTTGCAAACAACGTTGGCATCATGGTTGGTGGTCTGGTTGAGATTGTCTTGATGGCGTGGCTATTGAAGCGCGTGCCAGAAGTACGTAATTACGTTAACGAGCGCTCTGATTTCTCTGTTGGTCAATGGTTCGAGATCTGCTTACGCTTCGTTACACCAATCATGCTCGCCATTATCTTAGCGACCAAGCTATACGCCCTAATTACTGAAGGCTACGGTGGCTATGATCTAACTTTAGGCTGGGCACTTATCGCCGCACTCTTTATCTTTGGTCTAGTGATCAACGCAGTGAACCGCAAGGAGACAGCAAAATGACAATCAGCGCAATTATTATGATGGTTATTGGTTTAGGTATCACTTGGGGCGGCGCTGCCGTTTGCATCAAGCGAGCCATGGATAAACAATAAAACGTTAAGTTTGACCCGTCCTGATATGGGTTGACACTTTTTAACTAAAACGCTCGATGTACTTCATCGGGCGTTTTGTATTTTAAAG
>NZ_JAWPOT010000049.1:0-5814 GCF_033344415.1 Vibrio sp. 1727 | reverse complement strand
AAACCTAGTAATACCAATACTTCTAACCCTAGCAATACTGTTCGGGGGGATGGTGTTGGGTCGGTTCCTAACCCACGAATACGAGATCAACACGTTCCAGAAGTGCCTACAGGTAGTGAAAGATCAGAGCAATCCAAAACAACTGTATTGCCAAATCAAGCCCCAAAAACACAAATAAACAACCATGCTAACAACGATATTAACCAACCTAAAAGCCCTGCAAAATGGATACGCCAACTCTTCGAAAGAGTTAGAAAAACAATTGAAATCATTGCAGAGCGAGCTAGCGAGCGAAAAGCAGAAGCGGGAGAGCTTGGAAGTGGCTATGAAGCAACTAAACGAAGCTGTGTCGAGCTTGAACGCCTACTTAAAAGCTCAGGATGGGGGCCAGCAATAATCAAGGCTCAAGCGTTTGATAGTAAGCCAATCAACGCATCAAACAAACCAAAGGAAATACCACCAGCGAAGCCACAACAACCAGCCTCACGACCAAAAAACAGATTTCGGTAGCGTTGGGTGTGTAAGCATTTGATCTGAGGGAAGTAAGAGAGTACATTTCTTACAGACGAAAAAAAATCCGCTAAGTTTGGCGACCTACGGATTTCTTTTCATAAACAAGTTTTCAAACCAGAACCAAAGGAGGCTTTGATTTACATGAAGTATACGTACCACTTCTCTGCATTGCAAGCCTATCAGGTTCTTTGGTTTGGAGTAAAAAACCGAAAAGAACTATATGAACAAATTCGAGGCGCGAGTACATGCACACTTACCTAAAAGGCCATATTGCAGTGACGACAAAACCGCATCCCTGATACGGAACGTTGCACACGCACTAACCCACAGTTACATACAGCTAAACAGCCACCTCCGCTGCGCATGGCTGATATTCGACATAGATGATCCATTCTTGGGTGAATGGGCGTGGGAAAGGCACAACCTGCCAGTTCCTAACTACGTCGCTATGAGTCGTGATAGTCGTAAGTATCACATGGCATATGCTGTTAGCCCTGTATTTACATCAGAAAATGCACGTAGCAAACCTCTAGCCTATCTGGCCGCCATACAACGCACATATAAGCGTTTATTGAGTGCTGATGAGGGTTACAGTCATCTAATGACAAAAAACCCATTACACAGCGATTGGTGCGTTTCAGTGCTGCACAATCACGAGTATTCGCTCGCAGAGCTTCACGATGGTTGTGGTGATCTCGATAAGAAAGAGTACAACATCGATACAGCGGAACTGTGTGACTACGAACGTAACGTTAGCCTGTTCAACGTATTGCGTTACTACGCTTATGGTGCAGTGCATAACTTCGATACATGCCAAGCTTTTCATCACGATCTAGATTGTCACGTTCAAAAGCTTAACGATAGATTCAAAGAGCCTTTACAAGAAAAGGAAGCGCTTGGTATTTCTAAGAGCGTAGCTAACTGGACATGGCGAAACAGAGCCAATATCAGGGTTAAAGAACGCAGGTTAAACCTTGATCCCCACCAGCCCTTAGAAACACGTCAGGCCGTTGGTGCACACTACACAAATCAAAAGCGAACTGATGACGTTTTATCGAAGATGACGACCGCTTATGCCTCTTTGCTTGCTGATGGCAAAAAAGCCACTCAAAAAGCCGTACAAGAGCTTTCTGGGGTAGGTATAGCAACGGTTAAGCGTCACTGGAAGCGGATCAAAAACTGATCATAAAAAGGTATCACACGGTGTCTATCAGATATTAGCCCCCGTTAGGGGGTGATCGGCACTTAAGAAAAAAACAGCCACCCACAAAAATCGTCTAACCAGAGCGTGAGAGTTCTAGTAAAACACTCACTTACATTCCAGGTGGTCGCCCATCACATTGAATACGTTACTAAGTAATGTTTTATTCCACTTTGATCACTTAAATGTGCCATTTAAGCTACTCAGCGGCTTAGTATTTGTTATGGTATGTAACGTTATGCCTCGGTGTTACACCTTGGCTCGTGTATCTAACTTGTATCATTGGTGTATTAATGGAAAATAGCACGTTACGTGTCAATGAGGCCGTTAGGGTTACAGGTATAAGCCGTAACACTTTGTATCGCTATATGCGCGATGGTAAGCTCTCATACATCGAAGAGGATGGTGTTCGTTACCTTGACCGCCAAGAAATCAATCAAATAACGCCTACCGAGGTTGCTCAACAAGATTTATTTCATGTATCGAGCGTTACACCCGATACATCAAGTAATGCAGAGCTATGCGCTGAAATAAAGGCTTTACGCTCTACTGTTACGCAACTCACCAAGGCTCTGGTTACACTCAGTGACGCGGTAACACGTATCGCTGATACACAAAAGCCAGTAACACCAGCTAAGAAATCAAGCATACCATCAGCCACCAGCGACAATGAACGCAGAGCGAAAGAGGCTCAAGCCAAGGTTTTTTCTGTTCTGGAACGCTACAAAGACGCTCCAAAGATGCCGAGCATTCGAGCAATGGCGGAGGAAGCCGGAGTAGAGCGTGGCACTTTTGCGAAGCATAAAAAATCGTGGGATGCCACCAGCGTTACCAAGTAACGTAAAAAGGGCGTTTAAAACTGCATGGCGACAGAAGCAATATAAAAACACCAAAACCTTTCTCACAAAAAACCTTGTTGTTGAGCTTGCAGGTGGTGGTAAACACACGCTTGATATGATGATACGTAAGGCGTATCAAAAAAAACTTGCTCTTAAAACATAGAAAAAACGCCCTTTAAGGGCGTTTTTTTATTTAAATCGAACAGCGATCTTGTTGCCCTGTAAATCGCTCTGAAAACGTCACAAACTTACAGCCCGATTTCTGGATGAATAGATGGGAGTGAGTGCTTAAAAACGGCTCTAGGGCGTTCTGAGTGCTTCAGATGAGCGTTCTGAGGTGTTAAGTCGCCCGTTTAACATAATGGGCATAATAAACACCAAAATTGTTTGGCTTAATTTCATCAATTGTTCGGAAGGGGGGATTCATGCCGAACAATTGATGAAGAAAACATGCTTACAGTGTTGGCACTGGCATTTTGTTTGCTTTCTTTTGAAAAATGCCCTTTCAGGAAATGTTCTTTTTATTCGGGCAATAGCTCGCTCTTTTTGGCATTTAGGACATGTATAAGCAAATATCATTTGTACCCTTACTTGGAAGTAGTATCTCATTTTTTTGGGGATTTTACTCTTATTGTGAATATGAATAAAGTTGAATTCCATGCTGAATTGAGCATAAATCTCGTTGTGTTAAGTGCTCATTTACCATAACGGCACTTTGTACGAACTACGAAAGGTCGCCTCTACTGGCGACCTTTTACATATAGTACGTAAGACGAACAACGAGATCGAGTTACGTACTATTTGCCCCACAAAGCTGCTAAAACAGACACTTTGCGCATGAAAATACGACCTATGCCACCAGCTTTTATTTGTTAATGAAAACTAGCGATTACGATAATGGGGGGTTGAGTCTTAATTTGCGCCAAACCCCTGAAATCAACAATATCCACCAGCCACGAGTATGCTAGCAAGCTTTAGGGACGACCTCTTAGCTAAGCCAGCCCTTACGCCTTAACAAGCTTGCTAAAAGGACGACCTTTTAACTAATTTCTGGATGCTACCAACACCGCTAAGTTGCTATCGCGCCATACTCCAAACACTAGTTAAAGGGACGATCTTTTAGTTAAGTGATTGGTGATGAACTCATTACAAACAGTGCCTTATGTTTTTTTCTTAAACCTAGTCAAAAGGACGACCTTTTAGCTTGAATGACGGCAAAAAATACCCTACTTTTAAATAAATCATCAAAAAAACAACTAACATGAAAAAAGAAAAAAACATTGTAAAAGAGGCTCTTATCCTTCAATTACACTTCGTTAATATTGCTTACGAGAAGTACAACACAGAAGTAATTACAGCAGCAAAACGCTGCGCGCCAACAACTCATAGCAAAGATTTCGATGAAGCAATGCGTAGTATTAAGGCGCGTTTGTCTGGGCGCAAAGCGCACGCTGTGAAGGTTGCACGCTCGCTTATTATCGAAGATTACTTACCTAGTTTAAGCGACTCAAAAGAACTCAATATGAGCGTCAGAGAAGCGATTTCAGCAATCACAATTTCATGTGGTCGCTGTGTATCAAAAACAAAGTTGACAGGCTTATTTAATCGCTCTGGCGAGTCTCGTTACAGCCCGTTTTTTACTGATGAAAAATACAAAGAAAGCGTGCTATCTCACCCTCTTTTTGTGGCTCTTAAAAACGATATTTCAGAGCTAAATGCAGCCATTCCGCACACAACAAACCCAAAGCACGAACAGCTAATTAAACAGCTTGAACAATACAAGTAAATTCAGCAGTTTGTCATTACGATGATTAATTATTAATCTTTACGTAAGAGGTATTTCTTTAGCCAGCATAGATTTGTACCTACGTTCCGTAGTTTTCAAATCGCTGGCAAAGGGTAGGGTAAACCCTCCCTTTAATCCCTCCCCAAAGCACTGCCCTACTGGCAGCAAAACAAAAAACCAAAACCATGAGTAAACATAAACGTCCCGTTCGTTTGGAGATGATTCAGGTTCGTGTCACGAAGGATGAAAAAGACCAGATTTTTGCTAATGCAAATGGCAATGCATCGAGGTGGCTTCGTGACCTTGGACTAAACCCAAATTCACTTGTAAACAAACCTCGATACAAAGAACTAAAGCAAGATCCAAAATTGGTCAAAGAGGTTGCTTCTATCGGCAACAACATTAACCAAATTGCACGCCAAATTAACACCGTTAAAAAAACAACAGGTGGAGCACTAAATTTAATAGCCGTTCAGGCTCGGCTTGCCGAGACCAACGAGCTACTAAGTAAGTTAATTAAACAAGAACCCGATGATAGTTAAGTTTTTCAAAGGGGATCATACGTCCGTTAATAACGGTCTCGAATACCTCGAAGGAGGAACTAAAACGCGAAAAGTTGCCCCTACACTTTTGTCCGGTAACCCGGACACAACAAGGGAGTTGCTTAAGCAATCCTCTAGGTTTTCCAAGGCGTACACTTACGGCTGTTTGTCATTCGAAGAAGCGAATATCCCCACCAAGCAAAAGCAAGAGCTTATGGAGTCTTTCGAGAAGACTTTAATGACAGGTTTTGAACCTGATCAGTACGATATTGTGTGGATAGAACACCGAGATAAAGACCGTCTAGAGCTTAATTTTCATGTGGTAAATATGGATCTTAGGACTGGTAAGGCGCTTACGCCTTACGTTCATACTCGCGATGTAAAGCGCATCGATATGTGGAAATCGATAGCAAACGACACATACGGATTTAGCGACCCAAACGACCCACTAAAAGCACGCACCTTTACCCTTGGAGACAACTCCAAGCCTAGGCGAGAGTTAATGGAGCAAGTTGATGCTTATGTGTTTCAGCTTGCCGCTGACGGCGACCTGAACAGTCAACAAGACATTATAAATGCTCTTAATGCCATCGATGGCATCGAGGTAACACGAAACACTAAAACGTCCATTTCGTTTAAAGCTGATGGACACGAAAAAGCAATACGCCTAAAGGGCGCAATATATGGCAAAGATTACGGAGGCATTGAAGACCTCGCAGAGCAGCAGGCAAAAAGAGCTGCAAAGTTTCGCGCAGAGCGTGACAAACGACTTGAGGCAAACAGGCAGGGGCTTAGAGAGCGAAATCAGCACCTTGCGAAAAAACGTAGTGAGCAGTATCGCGAACCAGAGACGACTAAACCTAGTAATACCAATACTTCTAACCCTAGCAATACTGTTCGGGGGGATGGTGTTGGGTCGGTTCCTAACCCACG
>NZ_JAWPOT010000498.1:0-577 GCF_033344415.1 Vibrio sp. 1727 | reverse complement strand
AACGACTACAAGATCGAATACGTGACGTCGAACTTCTCAGGTTTGTTTGGTCTTTTAGAAACTGGCCGCATCGATACAATCTCAAACCAAATCACCATGACAGATGAGCGCAAAGCGAAAT
The DNA here is from genome assembly GCF_033344415.1 of Vibrio sp. 1727. NCBI lineage: Bacteria > Pseudomonadati > Pseudomonadota > Gammaproteobacteria > Vibrionales > Vibrionaceae > Vibrio > Vibrio sp. 1727. Next base: position 456 of record NZ_JAWPOT010000498.1, on the reverse strand, counting down.
ACCTGTTTGCAGACCCTTATGTGATCGACGGCGCGCAAATCACAGTACGTAAAGGCAACGACAGCATCAAAGGTGTAGACGATCTAGCAGGCAAAACCGTTGCGGTTAACCTAGGTTCTAACTTTGAGCAGCTACTACGCCAATACGACAAAGATGGCAAAATCAACATCAAAACTTACGACACTGGTATCGAGCATGATGTTGCGCTTGGCCGTGCAGACGCTTTCGTGATGGACCGTTTGTCCGCGCTAGAACTGATCAAGAAAACAGGTCTGCCACTGGAACTGGCTGGTGAACCGTTTGAAACCATTCAAAACGCATGGCCTTTCGTCAACAATGAAAAAGGTCAGAAGCTACAAGCGGAAGTGAATAAAGCACTAGCAGAGATGCGTGCAGATGGTACAGTAGAAAAGATTTCAGTGAAGTGGTTTGGTGCTGACATCACGAAGTAATGCT
>NZ_JAWPOT010000497.1:0-577 GCF_033344415.1 Vibrio sp. 1727 | reverse complement strand
ATACAAACTCGCGACAAAATTGTCCTTACCTTCAAACTCGACATTAATTAGGTTGAAGCTGTTTTTGTTCAGCAGTTGATTCGCGTTACTGCCAAAAAGCTGCGCAATCGACGTTTTGTTTTTGCCTTGTTGACGATGAATTTGAATGTCACCTTTTTCATTCGTCAAGAACACGTAACCTGTGTCCTCAATTTGGAAGCTGTTTAGAAGTGACACCATGTCATCCATCGACTTAGATAGACCCGACATCGAGATACCGTTTAAGTCTTGGTAGTTAGTGAACATTTTCACTTCACCATTAGCTTCTTGGAAAACACTCACTGATGTTTCGCGACCCGAAGAGGTGAAACCAAAGAACCACGCGTCTTGCGAATGGTTTAGCTGACGCAAGAAACCATTTTGGTTCCAGTAGTACGCTGTTTTACGGTTTGCGACCGATGCGTCATTCAATCCATACTGAGATTTGATGTTGTTTAGCTGCTGAACAAGCTGCGTTTCAGAAAACTGTGGGTGATCAGTATTTTTTAGCGCTTCGACAACAAATTCGTTTGTTTCTAGGTGCTTCGCCGCTTGCTGC
>NZ_JAWPOT010000496.1:0-578 GCF_033344415.1 Vibrio sp. 1727 | reverse complement strand
GCTCAGCGATTTCTGCCATCATTGGACGCTTACCTGCATCGCGATCGCCACCACAACCGAAAATAGCCCAAAGCTGTCCGTCACAATGCACGCGCAGTGCTTGTAATGCTTTTTCAAGCGCATCAGGCGTGTGAGCGTAATCGACCACAACTTTAGCGCGATTTTCAGCTTGGAATAGCTCCATTCGGCCTAACACCGGCTGCAATTGAGCAGCCGTCGCTAGCAAATCGCTCTTATCAAAACCAAGGCTCAATAAGGTCGCAAATGCCAGCATTAAGTTGGCTGCGTTGAATTCACCAATCAACGGCGCATGCAGCGTACCTTCGCCAAACTGACCATCAAAACGAATCGTAATACCGGATTCAGCATAAGCCACTTGGCTCGCCCATAGCGCGTGTTCAAACTCAGCTGTAGGAGCAAGAGAAACGGCAATCGCATTGGTCAGTTGTTTCGCCCACGCAGCGCCAACTTCGTCATCAACATTGATGATTGCTTGAGCACATTGATGCTGGGTAAACAGCGTTAGTTTGGCGTTGGCGTACTCTTCCATCGTACCGTGATAATCAAGATGGTCTCGG
>NZ_JAWPOT010000495.1:0-578 GCF_033344415.1 Vibrio sp. 1727 | reverse complement strand
ACCAACTGCTCAGGGGAGAGCACTTCTCCCATAAACAATCTCGTCAATATGTCACCTAGCCTTAAAGCTAGCTTTTCACTCTTATCGCTCATGCTACTAGCGTACGGTTTCCCTTGGACAGGTTGAGGGCAAAACATTTTTAAATGTTTCAAACCGTCGCGCACTGAGATTTGGCATAGCTTTCATTGGATAAGGTAGGGCAATGACGATGACTATTTTCACACTCATTCTGCGGTCTTGGACACATCCTGTCCGGGAGCAGTGGGATACTACACAACGTAGATTCACTACAACGTCAATTAAAGGAAACAAGCAATGCAAGTGACATTCATTAAGCCACTTATGGCATCAGGTTACTCATGCCGCTCTTTAGGTTGTCCCGGCTGGGTCACCAAGGGTGGGTCATGCGATACGTGTGGCGCAATGGATTACAGCTAAGAAGGAGTATTCGTTATGGGCAACTGGACAGAAGACCAAGGTGACTATGATGATGGCACAGAAGATTCTGGCTTCAGTCAGGACTTCGACATGGAGCCGGGCGACGATGGTTGGCTCGGCGGTGACTTCATGGCTGATGA
>NZ_JAWPOT010000494.1:0-578 GCF_033344415.1 Vibrio sp. 1727 | reverse complement strand
GCGCTCGTCCACGTAAAGTCGTGTCTGGGGTTGCGATTTGGTTCCAAAGGCCACGCTTACTGCTGTGCCATTGGTAGTCGTTGAGCTCCAAAAGCACCATGTAAAATGCATTTAAAAATTCATCGATAGAGGTGACCAATTCCGCAGGAGCTGCGTTTGGTGATTGCACATAAAGCACAATCCCCGGATGACGGTTCAGTGGCATGTTACCAGTGCCGACCATGTAGCCGAGTTGCTGCTTGGTGCGAATCTCATGAAAGAAGGTTGCCGACATGAGGTGATTGGCCAAAGAATAAAGTGCGATGCTGCGCGGTTCGATGTCTTCACACTGGTGGTAAATTACCACAGCAGAGTCTTGTTGATTACAATGCACTTCGCGCTGAAAACTGCCATTTTGACCGAGCATAATTAACGGACGCAGTGCTTCTTCGTAGCGCTGTTCTTTTACGCGCAAGGCATCTTTCAAGGTTGTTGCCATATCATGCGCTTCTTGACGTTGCCAGTCGCCATAAACGAACATTTCTACGTGGAGTTCCGCCAAAATCGCCTCGACGAATGTCGACAGCTCATCGACTTCA
>NZ_JAWPOT010000493.1:0-578 GCF_033344415.1 Vibrio sp. 1727 | reverse complement strand
GATGTGTTGGCTTTCATATTCTATGCTTTAATAGTGAGAAGCTTTTAGCAGATACTAATAAAAAAGTTAGACACAAGGAGTGGTGGACATGAAAAAATGGCTTTTTCTGTTACTGTTTTTAGTGTCTGGCGTTTCTTTTGCTAACGATCTCCCTCCCCTTCCAGGGAAAACAAGCACGTCTCCTCACAAACTCTTTATCTCGAGTGAAAGTTACCAAACCGACAGCTTTGATGTATGGAATATTGATGGTGGCTACGCCTATGAACTTTTTGATTCTGTTGACCTTTATGTAGGTGCGCGAGTCAATAACTCTCCGACTCAAAACCAAAGCGGCTTTCTCAGCGGGATCAGCTACCACTTCAATGATCGTGTCACCGTAAAAAGTACCGTAAGATCTTACAAATCTGAGAATAGCAACGGCATTCAAACCGAAGACAGTAGCCTCGCTGCTGAACTTTCTAGCCGCGTGAAAATTACCGATAAGTTAGACATTCACGCGACGTTGGATTACCAAGATTGGCAACAAGGCTTTGAGGTAGGTTTAGGTTTCCGATTTTAAAAATCGAGTGCTTCTTTTG
>NZ_JAWPOT010000492.1:0-578 GCF_033344415.1 Vibrio sp. 1727 | reverse complement strand
AAGACCGCATGGTAAAACGCTTTATCCGCAAAGAAAGTAAAGGTCCTGAGGTTCCACATGGGATTCCTTTGACGGAAGCGCAAATCAAAGAGCTTGGCAGCGCAAACATGAAAACTGTTGGCAAAGCGATAAAACCGAGCAAACAAGAAATTGACATGAACCCTCGTTCGCGCAGTTCTGTGCTAAGAATTGCTGAAAAGCTTTAATTATTATGACGAAACCCACTCCCAACCTTGCTAAGTTGATCGCCACGGATTTAATTACCGTTGGTCGCTGGTCATTACTATTGTTGCTATTGATCATGGCATCAGCAATGGGAGTGGTATTTGCTACCCACCATGCGCGTCAAGCGATCACTGAAAAAGATCACACTCTGGTTGAGCGCGAGCGATTAGATAGCGAATGGCGCAACCTGATGTTGGAAGAAACCGCCTTAGCAGAACACAGTCGAGTGCAAGATCTTGCGAAAAAGGATCTTGAAATGAAACGACCTGACGGCGATAAAGAAGTGGTTATCACGCTAAAATGATAAGAAAGAAAACCAACGCTAAACAAGGAAATAAGCGTAAGTCTTCTGC
>NZ_JAWPOT010000491.1:0-579 GCF_033344415.1 Vibrio sp. 1727 | reverse complement strand
TTGAAGCTACACGACGGTTTCCAGTTTGAATGTCCACTGCTGCAAGCCGTGCAATTTTTCTTGCTTGTCGCGGTTGGGCTTTATCTTGCCACCATTCAGTGGTTACGCCGCGTTAAACACGCGCTCACGCCCTACCATTTTGCTCAATGCGGCAGATTGGTTTACCAGCATATCGCACCAAAGCAATCCCCTCCTTGTGTTTTTCCTGCCTAATGGTTCTTTAAGAACTCAGGCTCACAATAATAACAATTATCCCATGGAGCTTTTGCTCGGGAAGTCATTCTATTTAAAAGGAAAATACACATGCTTAAACAAATGAAAATCGCCACTTTGTCACTTATCGCTCTCATTGCTAGCCCTATGAGCCTTGCTCACGATTACGAAGCCGGAAAAATTCATATCGATCATCCTTGGAGTCGTGAAGCGCCACCAAATGCCCCTGTTATTGGCGGATTCTTTCAGCTGACCAACCATGGGGATACGGAAGACGCGTTGATCGCAGCAGAAAGCCCAATCGCTGGCCGCGTGGAGATCCACACTCACGCGAACGAAGACGGTGTAATGAAGATGATTAAAATC
>NZ_JAWPOT010000490.1:0-579 GCF_033344415.1 Vibrio sp. 1727 | reverse complement strand
TGTTTGCGACGGATGTGGATGGCGATACCGCTGGTATCAATCTTCCTGTGACGATCACAGATGATGTTCCAACGATTTACGATAGTTCCATCACTCGTGTTGAAGGGCAAGGAACGCGAACCGTTCAACTGTTCCAAGATCCTGTAGAAGGCGACTTAAATTATGGTGCAGATGGTAGTGAGCTGACCTCATTTAGCGCAGACGATTCAGGTATCTATTTCAAACAAAATGGAATAGATATGACAACCGTTGATCTTACCGGCAGCAATCAAACGGTTTTTGTACATAAAACCCTAAACGGCGTTGACACTGAAATTGGACGTTTGATTGTTCGAACTGACGGCTCTATTAGCTTTAGACCAAATGACGATCTTGATCATACCGATGCGGCTTCAATCGATTTCACGGTTCATGTTACGGATACCGATGGTGACGGAGATACGAGTACCGCCGATCTCGACATCTCCGTGACAGACAGAAATGCACAAATCGATACCTCATCGGTGTTGTCTTTCGAAGATAAAGGCCGTGACGGCTCTATCCTTGGTACTGAGAATGCCAATACGCAAGATAACTTAT
>NZ_JAWPOT010000489.1:0-579 GCF_033344415.1 Vibrio sp. 1727 | reverse complement strand
CAGCTTTACCAATTCGACCTGCAGCTTTTTAAGCTCTTGTTCGTATTCCTTTTTCTTTAGCTTAGACATTATTCGTTCCTCACTCCTTGATGCTCAATATGTTAGCACTCAACGTAGGAAGTGGGGATTTCGAGTGTGTTATTTGAGAGCTGCTGCGACGTTGGCGATGGCTTGAGTACTGGTAATAGGAATCGCAAAATCATCGACATCTGAAGCGCCCATTTTGCTTTGTTCAGCAATAAAGGTCATTTGGCTAGGGCGTGTGGTCTTGCCTGAAAGATGGACTTCTTGCACGTTCGTGTTTTTGACTAAATGACGGACGTTGTCTGCATTCACTCCCGCCCCGGCCATGATCGCAATGCGCCCTTGGGCTTGTTCCACAAGAGATTTAAGTACGCTCTCGCCTGCTGGTGCAGATGGAGCGAGGCCTGAAGTCAGAATACGTTCACAACCTAAATAGATGATATCTTCCAACGCTTGTTCTGCATTGCGGCATTGATCAAATGCACGATGAAACGTGATACCAAGACCCAGTGCTTGTGCAAACTCGCACAAAGCGGTGGCAAACGGCATGTGGAT
>NZ_JAWPOT010000048.1:0-6377 GCF_033344415.1 Vibrio sp. 1727 | reverse complement strand
TGTTTTACCGTGGTCAACGTGGCCGATAGTACCAACGTTAACGTGCGGTTTCGTACGTTCAAATTTTTCTTTAGACATGAGTGGTCCCTCTAGGTACGGATTTAGGTGGCCCAAATTGACCACGCAACCAAAAAAAGATAATTGGTAAATCTAATATCAAAAGGAAATAAACTTGAGAGCTGGTGCTGATAGGCAGACTCGAACTGCCGACCTCATCCTTACCAAGGATGCGCTCTACCACCTGAGCTATATCAGCACTCAAATTAGAGTGGAGCGGGCAGCGGGAATCGAACCCGCATCATCAGCTTGGAAGGCTGAGGTAATAGCCATTATACGATGCCCGCAACACGTAACTCTGAGAGCTATTTCCTAAAGAATATGGTGGAGGGGGACGGATTCGAACCATCGAAGGCAGTGCCGGCAGATTTACAGTCTGCTCCCTTTGGCCACTCGGGAACCCCTCCAAATTTTCAAGCCATTCAGACTACTAAAGGAAAGAATGGTGCCGACTACCGGAATCGAACTGGTGACCTACTGATTACAAGTCAGTTGCTCTACCTACTGAGCTAAGTCGGCATAAGTGGTGCGCATTCTATTGAATGATTTTCTAGGTTGCAATAGTAATTTGAAAAAAAATCATAAATTTCGATTTTTTAGATTCGTTTGCTGCAAATTCGTACAAACTTAGCTTTTTTAAAGTAAACTTCGACCTTTGTCGTTTGCTTTGAAGTTCGCTTGATGTATGTTCTTGCTTCTATTAAACCAAGGATAAAAGAGACCCATGAGTCCATTTTTGTCATTTGACCGTGCAAATTGGGCCGAGTTAAGAAACTCTGTACCGATGACACTTTCTGAAGACGACTTGACTGCGCTTCAGGGCATTAATGAAAACCTAACCATGGAGGAAGCGGTAGAGATCTACCTTCCTTTGTCTCGTCTTTTGAATCTGTATGTCCAGGCTCGTCAAAGCCGCAATTCCGTATTACAACAATTCTTAAATACAGAGGAACATGCTCCCCCTTTCGTAATTGGTATCGCTGGCAGTGTTGCTGTAGGCAAAAGTACGACTGCTCGTATTCTAACGGCATTGCTTTCTCGTTGGGAGAATCATCCCAAAGTGTCCTTGGTTACAACAGATGGCTTCCTATATCCGAAAAAAGTACTAGAAGAACGCGGTATCATGCATCGTAAAGGCTTCCCAGAATCCTATGATATCAAGCGCTTAGTCGAGTTCATGTCTGACGTAAAGGCAGGAAAACCCGATCTTGAAGTACCCATCTACTCTCACATCACGTATGACATTACTGATGAACTAAGAAAAGTGGATAGACCGGATGTTCTTATTATTGAAGGTTTAAACGTTCTGCAAAGTGGAATGGACTATCCACATGACCCGCATCGTGTCTTCGTCTCTGACTTTTTAGATTTTTCAATTTATGTCGATGCAGAAACAGAGACCATTGAACATTGGTATGTAGAACGCTTTTTAAAGTTTCGCCAAGGGGCCTTTACGAAACCAGGCTCTTATTTTAGCCACTACACACAACTCTCTGTCGATGACGCAAAGAAAAAAGCGAAGCAAATTTGGCATGATATTAATGGGCTCAATTTAGAATTGAATATTCTTCCAACTCGAGAGAGAGCCCACTTGATTCTACACAAAGGCGTTAACCACTTAGTTGATAAAGTCTCGTTGCGAAAGTAATCGAAGATTAGTCACTTTTACGCAACGAGATTTCACCACCAATATAAGTCTCTAGTCCTTGGGAGGTTTCGATTAATATTCCACCTTGATGATCGATGCCTCGAACGACGCCATGTACCTCTCTAGGCCCAATAAGCAGTTTGACCTGACGATTAAGGAAATTGTCTAACCGATTCCAACGTTCGATAAAGCCAGTAAGCCCTTTCATTTCATATTCGACAAGTGCAGAATTCCAATGCTTGATAAGAGTCATTGCTAGAACATTTCTATCGATCTTGAGACTCTGATTTACTTGGTTCAACGTGGTCCATGGCTGGTCAATCTCAGGCTGGTCGTCAGGCATTCCAATATTCAGGCCCATCCCAATCACTAGATGAGCAGCCCCACCGGCCTGACCCGACATTTCAACCAAGATTCCGGCCAGTTTTTTATCTTGATAATACAAGTCATTCGGCCACTTGAGTTTAACACCTTGCATGCCTACTTCTTCCAGAGCTTCCACTGCGGCAATCCCAATCACCAAGCTCAAGCCCATTGCCGCAGCCATTCCCGCATCCAGTCGCCAATACATAGAGAGATATAAGTTAGAGCCAAACGGTGAGACCCATTGTCTACCGCGACGACCACGACCTTGAGCTTGATATTCAGCAATACAAACACGGCCCTTTTCCGAATCCGCGACTCTGTCGAGCAAATATTGATTCGTTGAGTCAATCACAGGGACGAGTTCAATAAGTGACTCCGAGCTAGTGGTAAAGAGAGTCTCGTCTAACAACTGCAATGGTGAGGCTAATTGGTAACCGCGCCCTTGCACTCGATAAATATCAATACCCCATTCACTAAGACCTTTAATGTGCTTAGCGATTGCCGCTCTAGAAACATTAAGATCGTCGCCCAACGCTTCTCCTGAATGAAACTCTCCATCACTTAATAACTTTAGAATATGAAGTTTCGTAGAGTGATCTTTTCTCATCTAGATGCCTCGATCTGAGCCAAATTGGTCTCCCCGGTACGATTGAGAAAGCGTACTTCATGCTCAAGTATGATTTGGTATTTGTCCCATACTGTCTGCTTCACTAAAGAAGCAAGCGCGACAATGTCATCAGCACTACAATTATCTATGTTGGTCAAAACCAAAGCTTGCATAGGGTTGACCTGCGCACCATGTACAGACTTCCCTTTTAATCCACATTGATCAATAAGCCAACCAGCAGCAATTTTCATTCCTCCTGAAGCTGGGTAGGCCACTACGTTAGGGTATTTTTTTGTGAGTCGATCATAGTGATCTTGCGTGATCACTGGGTTTTTAAAGAAACTACCTGCGTTACCTATCTTGGTTGGATCTGGCAGTTTTGCCTTTCGCACTTGGCATACTCGTTCGAAGATAGAAGCAGGGCTGAGTTGTTCTTCTGGGATACTTTGTAAAGGACCGTACTGGTTAATCGGCTGCCATTGCTTCGCCAACTTAAGCCCTAATGCGGTGATAAAGCACTTTCCGTGCAACGCATGTTTAAATATGGAATCCCTATAGGCAAACTCACAGTCTTGGGCGTGCATTCTTTTGTTTTCAAACGTAGTTAGATCAAGAACATCTACATAATCACAGATGTCTTTTAGCTCTAGGCCATACGCACCAATGTTCTGAATAGGAGCCGAGCCAGCACAACCTGGAATCAAAGCTAAGTTCTCGATCCCACCGATCCCCTGATTCACACACCAGGAAACCAATTCAGGCCAATCTTCACCACCGGCAATATGTAATAGGTAATGCTCATCCGTTTCCGTGACTTCTTTACCCATGATTCGATTAACAATCACTAATCCCTCAAAATGTTCTGTAAAAAGAACATTACTTCCTTTACCTAAAAAAAGTTTCGGTAAATGGGTGAATCTTGGGTTTTGAAATAGCTTAATAACATCTTCAAGCGACTCAACGATAGCTAAATAGGAACACGATTGTTCAATTCCAAAAGTATGGTAAGCCTTTAGGCTCGCATTTGTTTTAATTTGCATAGTAGGTTTGCAACATCAGATAAGATTCTCTTAAACTGTCGACATTCTACATTAGTTATCTTTTAACCGCAGTGACAATACCAGACTCATTAATCATAGAAGTGTTAAATCCCATCAAGCTCCCACTCATTAAGAAACTATACAAAGCGTATTACCCTGCGGGTCGAGCCAAAAAGGATGAATTGATCATTACAGCAAGCCATAAGGGTGAAATCATTGCGTTACTACGTTTAAAAAGTGTAGATAAAGTTCGTCTGTTGACAGGAATGTTGGTCATTCCGAAAGTTAGGGGAACAGGGGTTGGAAAAAAACTACTAACTCATTGTAAAAACAATGTTTTCACTGATGGCGATTATTGCTTCGCGTTTACACATCTCGAATCCTATTATTCCAAGCATGGATTCACAACAATTGATTGCTCTGAGCTACCACACCCGCTAAAAATGGCATTTCAACGTTATGTAGATAGCGGTAAAGATCTCATTCCAATGCAATTCATCTCTTCAACGACATCAAAACGCGTGCTTTTGTAGCCAGGTAAATCATATCTTTGATAAAATGGCAGGTTCGCAATATTGCACTAAACTAAGGTACTCATACCGATATGATAGTAAGTAGGAATCCATTCGAACAGTTGCCAAGTCTCGCTGTCAATCCGGAAGACTTTGATGTTCTGTATTCAGCAGAATCATTCAGAACCCGTCTTTTAGATGCTATCAGCAAAGCAACGTCGCGAATTTACCTAGTCGCTCTATATCTGGAAGATGATGAAGCTGGACGTGAAATTCTCACTGCGCTTTATGAAGCGAAACAGCGCAATCCTGGGTTGGACATCAATATCTGTGTCGACTGGCATCGAGCGCAGCGTGGCCTGATTGGTGCGGAGACATCTGAGGGTAATTCAGCGCTTTACAAAGCATATGCCAGTAAGTACCAACACCCAATCCCTGTCTATGGTATACCAGTGCGTGGCAGAGAAGTTTTTGGGGTACTGCATTTAAAAGGCTTCATTGTCGATGATACTGTTATCTACAGTGGGGCGAGCTTAAATAACGTTTATCTCCATTATCATGAACGTTATCGATTTGATCGTTACCATGTGATTCGACATGAATCTTTAGCGAATTCAATGGTGCAATTCATTCAGGAAGAAATGATTGCTCACCCTGCCGTTAATGATCTTGCAGGAAAAGATAAGCCAGAAACCAAAGAAATAAAGTCGGCGATCCGCCAACTGAGGGCTTCTCTTGCTCAAGCCAACTATAAGTTTGAAGACCAAGCTGCAACAGAAGAAAGCGTAAAAGTCACTCCGTTAGTTGGGCTAGGCAAACGCCGTAATCTGCTCAATCAACAGATTGTAAAGTTATTGGCAGCAGCCCAAGACGAAATTTTCATTTGTACTCCTTACTTTAACTTCCCTAAAGCACTTCATCGTGAAGTGAAACGAGCCATGAAGCGTGGTGTGAAAGTAACTATTGTTGTGGGTGATAAAACCGCCAACGACTTTTACATTGCACCTGAGGAAGACTTTAAAACCATTGGCGGACTTCCATATCTTTACGAAGTGAATTTGCGTCGCTTTGCGAAAGCTAATGAAGCGAATATCGCCGCACGTAAATTGTCAATTCACCTATGGAAGCATGACAATAACAGCTTCCACCTTAAGGGTATTTGGGTTGATAAACGCTATATGCTACTTACTGGGAATAACCTAAATCCACGTGCTTGGTCACTCGACCTAGAAAATGGGCTACTCATACAAGACAATTATGCGAAGCTCACTGAGAAGTTTGAAGACGAAGTTTCGCGTATTCTTGAGCATACTCACCTTATCTGTACTTATAAGCAATTAGAGAAAGTAGAAGACTATCCTATAGGGGTACAGCGACTGGTCAGAAAAATTACCCGCCTAAAGGCAGATGGTGTTTTAAAACGTATTCTTTAGACATCATTTCTAGCTCTAAAGTACGTCGAGATTTTTATACTAAGCCAACCGCTTTAGCAGTTGGCTTTTTCATATAATCCATTTGGAATACTTAACTATTTTCTAGTACCGCTAGTGAGCACATAACCACTTAGATCTAGAGCGACTCTCTTAATGGGTTTGAGCTTTGACGTTTGTGAGTATTCCGCATAGCTTACAGCCTCGAGCTAAGCTACCCCTCTCTGTTCTGGCGCTTCTTACCCTTTGCCTTTGGCGATATATTTTTTCTGAGACTCATCAAATGTTCAGCGTCGAAAATTATCACCTCGCTAATGAAGAGCTCCTTCAATCTTTCATCTTCCAATTCTTTTCAAGTCGTTTGATTTTTGAGCCAGGAGAGATGGGGTATATATGACGCTTTTCTAGGTTATGCGTACAATTCGTTTTTTCTTTCTCATCAAGATTCGAGCCGTTGAACGCCTTTGAATACCATAGATTACTTAGGCTTGTTTGTAGGTCATATTGTCTTTCCACAGCATCAACGGCCTATAATTAATTAAAGCCTAGTGTGTAATCACGTAGAGTTCGCTTAGTAAGGATTATGGGGAGTAGTCTAGTTAGGTGTAAACACACTTCAGGGAAACGCCGCAGTAGAAAAGAAAAAAGCCTCAGTCTTTCGACTGAGGCTTAATATAAGTGGCGGAGTGGACGGGACTCGAACCCGCGACCCCCGGC
>NZ_JAWPOT010000488.1:0-579 GCF_033344415.1 Vibrio sp. 1727 | reverse complement strand
GTGCGGGAAAAGCAGACCGAATTCATCACTAGAAAGACGAGCAATGGTGGCTCCCGGAACATCAATGGTGTTTTTCAGACGTTGAGACAACTCTTTCACGTGGGCATCAGCGCGTTGGTAGTCTTTTGTCTCGTAAATGTCGCCAATATATTCTGCATGGAGTAGCGCGATACCCCCTTGCGTTTGTTCTGCCAACCATTGGTCAACTTGGTTGATGTAGAACGAGCGGTTACCTAGTTTGGAGATAGGATCTAGGTATGCTTGAGCACGTAGACGTTGTGCTTCTTTGGCCTGTTCTTTAAATGACAACTCAATCTGTGCCGACATCATGTTGATGCCATCCACGACCGCGATCAGGTCTTTGGTTTTAGGGCGAGTGAGTGGCTCACCAAACTGGTTGTTTGCGATGTCGTGCATTTTCTTCACGATAGCAGCCAGTGGTTTTAGAGAACGACGCAGAATGTAAGAAATCGCAATCAATCCCGCTAGGAAGATGACGCTAAACGCAGATAGCAAACGGATAAAGCCTTGCCATAGTTGTTCATACGCCGCGCCTGGGTGGCTGATGATTTCGACTTC
>NZ_JAWPOT010000487.1:0-580 GCF_033344415.1 Vibrio sp. 1727 | reverse complement strand
GTTTGAGTGTCTGTTAACCTTTTGAGCCGATTTTTTCGGCGGTGTGCGGATTCTTTATACAACACATGGTCATTTGCTTTGTCACTGCTTCTATGAGCAAACGGCTATACGAACCAAAGAAACCGCCAGTACCACCAAATAGTTCGAACTGAAGCCCTATCCGAGCAAGATTTATCGACTAGGGTCAACAGAACTCAACCTCTTATTGGCTACGCTGCGCAAGTAGGCGTTCAAACTCATCGACTTTGTCTCGTACAAGCTCCACGCTTTGTTGCTAGAAGTCTGGTTTGGTTAAGTCCATCGATAGATGTTTTTCAACCACCTCTTCTGCCATCATGTTGCCAGTATCACGCAGTAAATTAACGTAATCAATGTAGAAGTTTTCACCTTTAGCTTCACGTTGCGCGTAAATGCCTTTACTGAACAAGAAGCCGAATAGATACGGATAGTTATAGAAACTCACATCGGCAATCGAGAAGTGCAGCTTGCTTGCCCAAAAATAGGGGTCAGCTTCACTCATCACGTCTCCGTACCAATCTTCCCACGTTTCTGACATCAGATTACAGAAATCCTGAGCGGT
>NZ_JAWPOT010000486.1:0-580 GCF_033344415.1 Vibrio sp. 1727 | reverse complement strand
CCCATCTAGGAAGTTCCCAGCGTTTAGGGTCACCTTTGCGATTTCCTTCTGTGTAGATGACATGAACCAACTTGCGAGACACAAAATATTCCACATCAAGCTTGAGCTCAGCTAACACGAGCTTCAGAGGGTACTGCTCTGTGAAGTCGTTGTATTCCCACTCGGGAATGCCTTCAAATGGAAGGTCATCGGCCTCGAACAACTCGATGTCATCAACACTTTCAACGCCGAGCGTTGCCAGTTGTTCAGTCAGCCAAGCAGAAAAACAAAGTTCATCAAGGACTTTCTTATCCACCAGTTCAGTATTCAGACCTAGGGAATTGTAGATTTTCCAGTGTTGAATTTGTTGTTTTCGCAATGGAGCAAAGCCTGGCAACAACATTTCTTGTTCGATCATGTCGGCAATAGATTGAATCGCCACTTCACCTTGTAACGCTTGATGCTCGGTGAATATTATCCGGCCAGCGTACACTAAGTGCATAGTTGCTAGCGGAGTCTCATCTTCGTATTGAGTATCACCTTGCTGCCACTCTCCCAGTTCGAGCGTTTTAATGAGTTCGAGCGAAATCGGCATCATGAC
>NZ_JAWPOT010000485.1:0-580 GCF_033344415.1 Vibrio sp. 1727 | reverse complement strand
CCTGAAGAGTACCAAGGTAAAACCGGTGCTGGTTTCTATGCTGACGGTGTGAAACAGCACGATGACCAAATCGGCGAACTACTGAAAAAAGTGAAAGATCTTGGTGTTGATGACAACACTATCATCGTTTACACCACAGATAACGGCCCGATGGTTGACCTATGGCCAGACGCAGGTATGACACCATTCCGTAGTGAGAAGAATACAGGTTGGGAAGGTAGCTTCCGTGTTCCTGCTCTTATCAAATGGCCTGGTCACATCAAAGCTGGCGAAACCTTTAATGGCATGATGTCTCTTGAAGACTTCTTCCCAACATTGGTTGCAGCAGCAGGTGACACTAAAGTTAAAGACGAGCTACTGAAAGGTAAGAAAGTTGGCAAGATGAACTACAAAGTTCACCTAGATGGTTATAACTTCCTGCCATACCTCACTGGTAAAGAAGAGAAAGCACCGCGTGAAGAGATTTTCTACTTCTCGGACGATGGCGATTTAACTGCGCTTCGTTACAACAAGTGGAAATTGGTCTTCATGGAACAACGTGCAAAAGGTACGTTGCGTATTTGGGCTGAACCATTCACCA
>NZ_JAWPOT010000484.1:0-580 GCF_033344415.1 Vibrio sp. 1727 | reverse complement strand
CAATGGAGCTTAATTCTGCACAAAGCCAAGAAGAGCTTTCATCCCTTGCCAAGTTTCGTGAAATTGCCAACATTGCGCTAGGCAAAGGGGCGGCCATTATGGCTGATCACTTGCATGAGTTTATCCAGTTGCCAGTTCCGCATGTTGGGCCATTGTCCTATGGTGAATTGCATATGACGCTGGTGGACGTGATTGGGCGAGATAGCTCTGTAGCAGTTTCGCAGCGCTTTGTTGGCGGCGGTATACACGGAGAGGCGTTGGTTTGCCTACGTGGGAAAGATATCAATCAAATTGGCGAAAGGTTGGGGTATCTGCTCGAATTTACGCCTCATAATGAAATTATTTTAAATGTCTCTAACTTGCTGGTTTCGTCATTCCTAACCTCTTTAGGGAACCAACTTGATAAGCAGTTTTCACTTCGTCAGCCGGGCATCGTCGATACAATCACTCCTTACAATGAAGAACAAGGAGAATCAGGCGAACTCTTTACCATCGAATATACCTACATGGCGGAAGCGCTCGATTTTGAGTGTGAAGTATTATTTCTAATAGACAAACCATCAGTAGAAATTATTTATGA
>NZ_JAWPOT010000483.1:0-580 GCF_033344415.1 Vibrio sp. 1727 | reverse complement strand
ATCATCGCTTTAATGCCATAATCAGCCAAAGCCCAAGGTGCGTGTTCACGAGATGAGCCACAGCCGAAGTTTTCACGCGCAAGTAGGATAGAAGCGCCTTGGTAACGTGGCGCATTCATTACAAACTCAGGGTTTGGTCGCTCGCCTGCATCATCAAGGAAGCGCCAGTCATGGAAAAGATGCTTACCGAAACCTAGGCGAGAAACTTTTTGTAAAAACTGCTTTGGAATAATGGCATCCGTGTCAACGTTGGCGGCATCTAGAGGTACAACCAAACCAGTATGTTGTTTAAAACCTGACATGATTGTTCTCCTTAATCCTGTTTATCAAAAGTTAATTCACGAATATCAACAAAGTGACCAGCGATAGCCGCCGCCGCCGCCATTGCAGGACTAACCAAGTGGGTACGACCATCACGGCCTTGACGACCTTCAAAGTTACGGTTTGATGTTGATGCACAACGCTCGTGAGGACCTAAGCGGTCGTTGTTCATTGCTAAACACATTGAACAACCTGGTAGACGCCATTCAAAGCCCGCTTCTTTAAAGATGACATCCAAGCCTTCGGCTTCTGCTTGTGC
>NZ_JAWPOT010000482.1:0-580 GCF_033344415.1 Vibrio sp. 1727 | reverse complement strand
ATTGGTGGTTAGATCTTCTCGACTGTAACCGTCTATCTCGAATCGACCTTGCAGTCGATGACTTCCACGGCCTGTTTGGTCGTGAGTATGCAAAAAAAGCCTATGCCGATAATGCGTTTCGCACATCTGATAGGGGTTGCGGCCCTAGTGCAGGTGAGCGTTATTTTGCTGAACCTTCCGGCAAGGTTATCAATGAATCATTCGAGGTTGGCAACCGCAAATCTCGTATTTACTGGCGTATTTATAACAAGGCTGCTCAGCTTGGGCTCGATATGTTTTGGTTTAGAAGTGAGTGTGAGCTGAAGGAGATGCCAATCGACGTCCTTCTCGATATCAGCGGTTACTTCGCCGGAATTTGTGCGTATAGCGCATCTATCGTATCCAGCTCTCCAGTAAAGGTGGTTACAAAAAAGAAACAAGTTGCGCTCGATATGCACGGGCGCATTCGTTGGGCTCGTCGTCAAGTTGGCCGCACGTTAGCGGATATTGCTAAGTACTTGGATGGTGACTTGGAGAAAGTTTTCGGGTTGCTCATATCTGAGGATACGCAGGGTGATTTGCTCAACTTGCCTGATACATA
>NZ_JAWPOT010000481.1:0-581 GCF_033344415.1 Vibrio sp. 1727 | reverse complement strand
CAACTATGGTTTCCCTGCTTTTGGTGAAGTCCCTGAATACGATTACACGCGTTCAGGTAACCCAAACCGTGGTTTGCTAGAGAGTGCGTTATCAGAGTTAGAGTCTGGCAAAGGCGCAGTGGTGACTAACTGCGGTACTTCCGCACTTAACTTGTGGGTATCGGCTTTTCTTGGGCCAGATGATCTGATTGTTGCACCGCATGATTGCTACGGTGGCACATACCGTTTGTTCAATACACGAGCTAACAAAGGCGACTTCAAAGTGCAGTTCGTTGATCAATCGGATGAGCAAGCTCTAGAGGCTGCACTAGCGAAAAAGCCAAAGCTTATTTTGTTAGAAACTCCATCGAACCCTTTGGTTCGTGTGGTTGATATTGCAGCGGTATGCGAAAAAGCCAAACAAGTGGGCGCTTGGGTTGCGGTAGACAATACCTTTTTGACACCGGTGTACCAAAAGCCTTTGGATCTCGGTGCTGATTTTGTTATCCACTCAACTACAAAATACATTAACGGTCACTCGGACGTGATTGGTGGTGTGGTGATCACCAAAACAGAAGCGCACGCAGAAGAGCTTGCATGGT
>NZ_JAWPOT010000480.1:0-581 GCF_033344415.1 Vibrio sp. 1727 | reverse complement strand
CATTGCTGCAGAGGCGCGGTTTGTTGCCACTTGGCTACCAGCACCTTTAGCTTGGTAGCGTTCAGCTTTAAACGGCGCTGCGGCTACTTCGATTTCACGTAGTTCTTGAGGACCAGGTGCTTTTGTCATTGGTGCGCTAGCTCGTGGCTTAGCAACAACGTTGATAACTTCAGCTTTCATCTCTGGCGCTGCTACTGGAGTTTCAACGGCAACTTCTGTTGCTGCTTCTTCCACAGTTTCTGCAACGACTGGCTCTTGAACCGGAGCTTCTTCAACAACTGTTTCTGTTGTTGCTTCCGCAACAGGTGCTTCAGCCACTTCAACGATCGGCTCTACAGGAGCTTGATCAACCGCTACTGGCTCTGCCTTTTCAGGCGCTACAGCTTCAACAATCGGTGATTCAGCTTTAGCTTCTACTGTTTCTTGAACTTTAGGTTCAACAACAGGTGCTTCAGCTACCGCTGGTTGCTCACGACGGATGATGACTTTACCCATTGCCATTTCAGGGCAAGCAAAACCACCTTGCATAGCAGGTGCAGTTGCAATTGCCACAACCGCTTCTTCCTGAACTCGCTCTTCCT
>NZ_JAWPOT010000479.1:0-581 GCF_033344415.1 Vibrio sp. 1727 | reverse complement strand
CATCACTTAAATCTATCGAACTACATCAACCATTTGCCAATGGGTAAAGATACTGCAGATTTCTCAACGCAAGATGCATCAGGTTCAACATCGCAAGCGGCTTGGTTACAAGAATCTATCGAAGCCGGTGCAACATCACTGCTGATAGATGAAGACACATCTGCAACTAACTTTATGATTCGTGATGAGCGTATGCAGGCACTTGTGGCAAAAGGCGATGAGCCAATCACACCGTTGGTTGACCGTATCGGTCAATTACGTGATGAACTCGATATCTCTACTATCATCGTTATGGGTGGCTCTGGGGATTACCTAGATGTGGCGAATACCGTTATTCAGATGCATGACTACCAAGCGGTCGACGTGACTGAAAAAGCAAAACAAGTGATTGCGCAGCACCCTACTCAGCGCCATAACGAATCAGAAGAGAGCTTACAAACTTTCCGACCACGCGCACTAAACCGCGTGGCTCTTATGAATATATTGACTGACGGTAAATTCCGCGTAAGTGCAAAAGGCAAAGACTCACTGCGTTTTGGTAAAGAATTTACTAACCTTAGTGCGCTAGAGCAGATTGAGTC
>NZ_JAWPOT010000047.1:0-6819 GCF_033344415.1 Vibrio sp. 1727 | reverse complement strand
CCGAATGAAAGCCTGTCCTCAGCATAGTACTGGGAAGGAGGGAGTGACCATCTCATTAAATAAAGCACGCTAAGCCGGTGGCAGCGGTCGCAATGGCCTAAACTTCCCCGCACCGACCTTGGCGCTGCTGCGCCATAGGTAATCGCCGGTCAGGTTGATGTGCTCCCACCCCAGCGGCGACAGATATTGCAACAATGTGTCGTCCAGCGCCGTGCCGTTGCCACGCAAAGCACTGGTGGCACGCTCCAGATATACCGTGTTCCACAACACGATGGCCGCCGTCACCAGATTGAGGCCGCTGGCCCGGTAGCGCTGCTGCTCAAAACTGCGGTCGCGGATTTCACCCAATCGGTAGAAGAAGACCGCCCTGGCCAGCGCGTTGCGCGCCTCGCCCTTATTCAGCCCCGCATGGACGCGGCGGCGCAGCTCCACGCTTTGCAGCCAATCCAAAATGAACAGCGTGCGCTCGATGCGCCCCAGCTCGCGCAACGCCACGGCCAAGCCGTTCTGGCGCGGGTAGCTGCCGAGTTTGCGCAGCATCAGCGAAGCCGTTACCGTGCCTTGCTTGATGGAGGTGGCCAGCCGCAGAATTTCATCCCAATGGGCGCGTATTTGCTTGATGTTCAGCCTGTCGCTGCTAATCATCGGCTTGAGCGCGTCATAGGCGGCATCGCCCTTGGGGATGAATAGCTTGGTTTCGCCCAAGTCACGGATACGCGGCGCGAAGCGAAATCCCAGCAAATGCATCAAGCCAAACACGTGATCGGTGAAGCCTGCCGTGTCGGTGTAGTGTTCCTCGATGCGCAAGTCCGACTCGTGGTACAGCAGGCCATCAAGCACGTAAGTTGAATCACGAATGCCCACGTTGACCACCTTGGCACTGAAGGGCGCGTACTGGTCGGAGATATGGGTGTAGAAAGTCCGTCCTGGACTGCTTCCATACTTCGGGTTGATATGACCAGTGCTTTCTGCTTTGCTGCCGGTTCTGAAGTTCTGGCCGTCCGACGATGACGTGGTGCCGTCACCCCAGTTGCCGGCGAAGGGTTGCCGAAACTGCGCATTCACCAGCTCGGCCAGCGCCGTCGAATAGGTTTCATCGCGGATGTGCCAGGCTTGCAGCCAAGACAGCTTGGCGTAGGTGGTGCCAGGGCAGGACTCGGCCATTTTGGTCAGACCCAGGTTGATCGCGTCGGCCAGGATCGTCGTCAACAGCAAGGTTTTGTCCTTGGCCGTGTCGCTGGTCTTCAGGTGTGTGAAGTGGCGGGTGAAGCCCGTCCATTCATCGACCTCCATCAGCAACTCGGTGATTTTGAGGTGCGGCAGCAGCATAGCTGTCTGGTCGATCATGGCTTGCGCGGCGTCTGGTACTGCCGCGTCCAGCGGCGTGATCTTCAGGCCTGACGCGGTGGTGATGATGGCATCCGGTAAGTCGTTGGCCGCAGCCATGCGGTTGACTGTGGCGAGTTGCGCCTCCAACAATTCCAACCGGTCATGCAGGTATTGGTCGCAGTCGGTGGCCACTGCCAGCGGCAATTCGCTGGCCAGCTTCAAAGTGGCGAACTTCTCGACCGGCACCAGGTATTCGTCGAAGTCCTTGAACTGGCGAGAACCCTGCACCCAGACATCACCGGAGCGCAGCGCGTTCTTCAGCTCCGACAGGGCGCATAACTCGTAGTAACGCCGGTCGATGCCGTCGTCGGTCAGAACCAGCTTTGCCCAGCGCGGCTTGATGAATGCGGTTGGCGCATCGGCGGGCACCTTGCGCGCGCTGTCGCTGTTCATGCCGCGCAGCATGTCGATGGCATCGAGCACACCCTTGGCGGCGGGCGCAGCCCGCAATTTGAGCACGCCCAGGAACTGCGGCGCGTAGCGGCGTAGCGTGGCATAGCTTTCACCGATGTGGTGCAGGAAATCAAAGTCGGCAGGCCGCGCCAATGTTTGCGCTTCGGTGACGCTGGCGGCGAAGGTGTCCCAGGGCATAACGGCCTCGATGGCGGCGAACGGATCGCTGCCGCTTTGCTTGGCCTCAATCAACGCTTGACCGATGCGCCCATACATCCGCACCTTGTCGTTGATCGCCTTGCCGGAAGCCTGGAACTGCTGCTGATGCTTGTTCTTGGCCGCGTTGAACAGCTTGCCGATGATGCGATCGTGAAGGTCGATGATTTCATCGGTGACGGTGGCCATGCCTTCGATGGCCAGCGCTACCAGCGTGGCATAGCGTCGTTGCACCTCGAACTTTGCCAGATCAGCAGGCGTCATCTGGCCACCTTCACGAGCGATTTTGAGCAGGCGGTTCTGGTGAACCTGCCGCTCGATGCCTGCGGGCAGATCAAGTGCTTGCCAGGATTTCAGGCGCTCAATATGTTCGAGCATGTGGCGAGAGTTCGGTTTGGCAGGCGACTGGCGCAGCCATGCCAGCCACGTCACTTTACTGCCGTCCTTGCGCTTGAGAAGTTCGTCCAGGCGCTGACGGTGGGGTGATAACAAAGAATCGGTCAGCGCCGCGTAAATGCGTCGGTTGGCACGGGTGATGGCCTCGGCGCTTGCGCGCTCGATGGCATTCATGGCGGGCAGGATAATGCTCTGCCGCCGCAGATTCTCGACAAGTGCGCTCGCCAGCACGATGCCTTTGTCGGTCTGCAAGGCCAGCTCGGTCAATGTATGCACGGCTTGCCGATAGTGGCTCATGGTGAAGGGCTTGAACCCAAAAACCGTTTGCAGCTCGACCAAGTGCTCCCGCCGTGTCTGTTCGCGCTGGCCGTACTCGCTCCAACTTTCCACTGGCATCTTGAGTTGCGCGGCCACCATGCGCAACAGGGGCGGAAACGGAGGCTCATCGACGCCCAAAAAGGTGCCAGGGAATCGCAAGTAGCAAAGCTGCACAGCGAAGCCCAATCGATTCGCGGCGCCGCGACGCTGACGGATCACCGACAGGTCGGTTTCGTTGAACGTGTAGTGCCGTATCAGTTCGTCTTTGGCATCTGGCAGTGCCAGCAGGCTTTCGCGCTCGGTGGCGGACAGGATTGAGCGGCGTGGCATGGTCAGTCTTCCCGCAGGTACTGGTACAAGGTTTCGCGGCTGATGCCGAAGTCACGGGCCACCAAGGTTTTTTGGTCGCCTGCCGCAACTCGCCGTTTCAACTCGGCAATTTGTTCGCTGTTCAGCGATTTCTTTCGTCCCCGGTAGGCACCGCGCTGCTTGGCCAGCACGATTCCCTCGCGCTGACGTTCGCGGATCAGGGCGCGCTCGAACTCAGCGAAGGCTCCCATGACCGACAGCATCAGATTGGCCATCGGTGAGTCCTCGCCGGTGAACTTCAGCCCTTCTTTGACGAACTCCATGCGCACGCCCCGTTGTGTCAGCCCTTGGACGATGCGGCGCAGGTCATCAAGGTTGCGTGCCAGCCTGTCCATGCTATGCACCACCACGGTGTCGCCCTCGCGGACGAAGGCCAGCAGCCTTTCCAGCTCGGGACGCTGGGTGTCCTTGCCAGAAGCCTTGTCGGTGAACACCCGCGCCACCTGAACACCCTCCAATTGCCGTTCCGGGTTCTGGTCGAAGCTGCTGACGCGGACATAGCCGATGCGTTGACCTTGCAAGATGCCTCCAAAGGCAAAAGTGTCAGGATGAAATCTATTACCTTTGACGGAATATGTCAATCAATAGGAAATTTAACTCTATTCTGACATCGTTTGTCGTTTTCAGAAGACGGCTGCACTGAACGTCAGAAGCCGACTGCACTATAGCAGCGGAGGGGTTGGATCCATCAGGCAACGACGGGCTGCTGCCGGCCATCAGCGGACGCAGGGAGGACTTTCCGCAACCGGCCGTTCGATGCGGCACCGATGGCCTTCGCGCAGGGGTAGTGAATCCGCCAGGATTGACTTGCGCTGCCCTACCTCTCACTAGTGAGGGGCGGCAGCGCATCAAGCGGTGAGCGCACTCCGGCACCGCCAACTTTCAGCACATGCGTGTAAATCATCGTCGTAGAGACGTCGGAATGGCCGAGCAGATCCTGCACGGTTCGAATGTCGTAACCGCTGCGGAGCAAGGCCGTCGCGAACGAGTGGCGGAGGGTGTGCGGTGTGGCGGGCTTCGTGATGCCTGCTTGTTCTACGGCACGTTTGAAGGCGCGCTGAAAGGTCTGGTCATACATGTGATGGCGACGCACGACACCGCTCCGTGGATCGGTCGAATGCGTGTGCTGCGCAAAAACCCAGAACCACGGCCAGGAATGCCCGGCGCGCGGATACTTCCGCTCAAGGGCGTCGGGAAGCGCAACGCCGCTGCGGCCCTCGGCCTGGTCCTTCAGCCACCATGCCCGTGCACGCGACAGCTGCTCGCGCAGGCTGGGTGCCAAGCTCTCGGGTAACATCAAGGCCCGATCCTTGGAGCCCTTGCCCTCCCGCACGATGATCGTGCCGTGATCGAAATCCAGATCCTTGACCCGCAGTTGCAAACCCTCACTGATCCGCATGCCCGTTCCATACAGAAGCTGGGCGAACAAACGATGCTCGCCTTCCAGAAAACCGAGGATGCGAACCACTTCATCCGGGGTCAGCACCACCGGCAAGCGCCGCGACGGCCGAGGTCTTCCGATCTCCTGAAGCCAGGGCAGATCCGTGCACAGCACCTTGCCGTAGAAGAACAGCAAGGCCGCCAATGCCTGACGATGCGTGGAGACCGAAACCTTGCGCTCGTTCGCCAGCCAGGACAGAAATGCCTCGACTTCGCTGCTGCCCAAGGTTGCCGGGTGACGCACACCGTGGAAACGGATGAAGGCACGAACCCAGTGGACATAAGCCTGTTCGGTTCGTAAACTGTAATGCAAGTAGCGTATGCGCTCACGCAACTGGTCCAGAACCTTGACCGAACGCAGCGGTGGTAACGGCGCAGTGGCGGTTTTCATGGCTTGTTATGACTGTTTTTTTGTACAGTCTATGCCTCGGGCATCCAAGCAGCAAGCGCGTTACGCCGTGGGTCGATGTTTGATGTTATGGAGCAGCAACGATGTTACGCAGCAGGGCAGTCGCCCTAAAACAAAGTTAACTCGAGGGAGAAATCGTGAAGTTATCACTAATGGCTGCCAAGTCGAAGAACGGTATTATCGGTAATGGACCAGATATTCCATGGAGCGCCAAAGGCGAGCAACTTCTATTTAAGGCAATTACATATAATCAATGGCTTTTAGTTGGACGCAAAACTTTTGAGTCAATGGGCGCTCTCCCAAATCGAAAGTATGCAGTTGTAACTCGCTCTAATTTTTCTACGAATGATGAGGGTGTAATGGTTTTCTCCTCAATTCAGGATGCCTTAATAAATTTAGAGGAAATCACGGATCATGTTATCGTTTCTGGTGGTGGTGAAATATACAAAAGCTTGATTTCCAAAGTAGATACTTTGCATATTTCAACAGTCGACATCGAGCGAGATGGAGACATAGTTTTTCCTGAAATCCCAGATACATTCAAGTTGGTATTTGAGCAAGATTTCGAGTCTAACATTAACTATTGTTATCAAATCTGGCAAAAGAGTTAACAAGCGCCTGCAATCTGACCTCCGGTTACTGTCACCTTTTTTTGCGGTGGAGCTGCAAAAAAGGCGCCATTAACCTCCGGCAGTTGAGGCGGGCGTTAGACATCATGAGGGTAGCGGTGACCATCGAAATTTCGAACCAACTATCAGAGGTGCTAAGCGTCATTGAGCGCCATCTGGAATCAACGTTGCTGGCCGTGCATTTGTACGGCTCCGCAGTGGATGGCGGCCTGAAGCCATACAGCGATATTGATTTGTTGGTTACTGTGGCCGTAAAGCTTGATGAAACGACGCGGCGAGCATTGCTCAATGACCTTATGGAGGCTTCGGCTTTCCCTGGCGAGA
Organism: Vibrio sp. 1727; assembly: GCF_033344415.1. NCBI lineage: Bacteria > Pseudomonadati > Pseudomonadota > Gammaproteobacteria > Vibrionales > Vibrionaceae > Vibrio > Vibrio sp. 1727. The sequence goes on along the minus strand of NZ_JAWPOT010000047.1, from coordinate 936 downwards.
GCGAGACGCTCCGCGCTATAGAAGTCACCCTTGTCGTGCATGACGACATCATCCCGTGGCGTTATCCGGCTAAGCGCGAGCTGCAATTTGGAGAATGGCAGCGCAATGACATTCTTGCGGGTATCTTCGAGCCAGCCATGATCGACATTGATCTAGCTATCCTGCTTACAAAAGCAAGAGAACATAGCGTTGCCTTGGTAGGTCCGGCAGCGGAGGAATTCTTTGACCCGGTTCCTGAACAGGATCTATTCGAGGCGCTGAGGGAAACCTTGAAGCTATGGAACTCGCAGCCCGACTGGGCCGGCGATGAGCGAAATGTAGTGCTTACGTTGTCCCGCATTTGGTACAGCGCAATAACCGGCAAAATCGCGCCGAAGGATGTCGCTGCCGACTGGGCAATAAAACGCCTACCTGCCCAGTATCAGCCCGTCTTACTTGAAGCTAAGCAAGCTTATCTGGGACAAAAAGAAGATCACTTGGCCTCACGCGCAGATCACTTGGAAGAATTTATTCGCTTTGTGAAAGGCGAGATCATCAAGTCAGTTGGTAAATGATGTCTAACAATTCGTTCAAGCCGACCGCGCTACGCGCGGCGGCTTAACTCCGGCGTTAGATGCACTAAGCACATAATTGCTCACAGCCAAACTATCAGGTCAAGTCTGCTTTTATTATTTTTAAGCGTGCATAATAAGCCCTACACAAATTGGGAGATATATCATGAAAGGCTGGCTTTTTCTTGTTATCGCAATAGTTGGCGAAGTAATCGCAACATCCGCATTAAAATCTAGCGAGGGCTTTACTAAGCTTGCCCCTTCCGCCGTTGTCATAATCGGTTATGGCATCGCATTTTATTTTCTTTCTCTGGTTCTGAAATCCATCCCTGTCGGTGTTGCTTATGCAGTCTGGTCGGGACTCGGCGTCGTCATAATTACAGCC
>NZ_JAWPOT010000478.1:0-582 GCF_033344415.1 Vibrio sp. 1727 | reverse complement strand
TTTCACCGACAAGTTCGTTTGCTTTACCGTGAATGTTGCCGGAGACGATGATCGCATCAGCGCCCACTTCTTCGAGTTTCTTACATACGATGCGTGTTTCATCGAATGTTAAACCGCCGTCAAAGAATTCAGTCGCGGTTAGCTTCACAAGAATTGGAAACGCATCCCCCACCAACGTTCTGGTCTCAGAATAAATTTCCAAAAGCAAACGCATACGATTTTCTAAGCTGCCTCCGTATTCGTCTTCGCGTCGGTTGTAGTACGGGCTTAAAAACTGGTTGATTAGGTAAGTGTGCGCGGCATGAATCTCGACACCGTCAAAACCAGCTTCTTGAGCTCGTTTACTCGCTAATGCAAATGCTTTTACGATGTAGTCGATTTCATCCTTCGTCATCGCTTTGCCTTGAGTATTCGTGCCGCGCTCAGGCACATCACTCGGTGCAAAAATCACGCGCTCACCGACATTGTAGGTGGTTTTAGTACCGCCATAAGCAATTTGCATCACAATTTTAGAATCGTACTGATGAACCAGTTCTGTGAGCTTTTTGTATTCTTCGATGAAAGAGTCGTTGTAAATACCCA
>NZ_JAWPOT010000477.1:0-583 GCF_033344415.1 Vibrio sp. 1727 | reverse complement strand
ATTTTAGTCCCGAGAACCGGTGAAACCGAGGTGCTCAATCGGGTGGCGATTGTGCCGTTTAACTTGAGGGTACAAGAGAAAATGCAGGGCTCTCTTTTTTCAAGTAGTCAAGTCAGATACAGAAACGATGTGAGAACAAATGTCTCATCGGTAACCTATGAACAAGTGGACTGGTCAGCTTGGGCTAGTTCCTCTGAGAGAGATGTAGAGCGTTGTGCCGCTTGGTGGAGTTGGTGGTGTAATAGCCAGCAAAAAGAACAAGCACGACGAGTTCTCGACGTATTAGATCAAAATGGCAGCAGCAACTATCTGGAGGTGCCGGTTTACATTGATTACGCTACATCGGTGAATGATATGTTTAACGATAAGGTGTCGGATCCGAACTTTAATTTCCATTTTGATTCCAACAACAACAACCTTTATAGAGATAGCTTAACAAGCCCTGGCAAGAATGGCTTTTATACTATTCCGCTTACTGCGGACAAAAGCAAACTTGCAGAAATGCAAGGAATGCGAGCCGGAGGTGGTACGGCTGTTTATCAAGGTTTATTGCGTGGTTTTCAAGCCATGGATAAAGGGCGTC
>NZ_JAWPOT010000476.1:0-583 GCF_033344415.1 Vibrio sp. 1727 | reverse complement strand
CATGTTAGGCAACGTGCCTGATGGAGTAGAGATCGACCGCGAATTTTTACACAAGAACGTGCTGTTGCCGACGCAATATCCGAACTTGAAGTCAATCTCCGCATTCCCCGAAGATGCTATGTTTAACGCAGAAGCGTGGCAAACGGTGTATGAAGACCCATCACTTGATATCGTTCGTCTACTGAAAGAACAGCTTATCGACATGATTGCGAATGGCTTCGATATCATCATGATTGATACCGGTCCGCACGTCGACCCTCTGGTTTGGAATGCGATGTACGCGTCCAATGCACTGTTAATTCCTTGTGCGGCAAAACGTCTAGACTGGGCATCTACGGTTAACTTCTTCCAGCATTTGCCTACGGTTTATGAGATGTTCCCAGAAGATTGGAATGGCTTAGAGTTTGTTCGTCTAATGCCAACCATGTTCGAAGACGACAACAAGAAGCAAGTCTCGGTATTGACGGAAATGAACTATCTGCTTGGTGACCAAGTGATGATGGCAACCATTCCACGTAGCCGTGCATTTGAAACGTGTGCAGACACCTACAGCACTGTGTTTGATTTAACTGTAAGTGATTTC
>NZ_JAWPOT010000475.1:0-585 GCF_033344415.1 Vibrio sp. 1727 | reverse complement strand
TCCGTTTCTGAGCGAGCCGTTTCTTTACCTGTCAGTGGATTCACGCTCTCCGTGGTGATCGCAGTGACATCAATTTTTATTTCACCCGAGAAGTTATCAATTGGATCGACTTGAACATCGCCAATTCGACTTGCATCAACAAGGTATACCCCACCCGTTTGCGCGATGGCACTGCCATCTGAGTAAACTAGCGTTGCGTTGCCCTCACCTTGGGTAAAGACAAGTTCGTACACGATGCTTTCTGGGTTACTGCTGTCTTGTGTTTGCGCGCTGATGTTCAGAGAAACGTTGTTACCATCTTCATCAACCGTGTAGTTAAAGGTACTGTTTGCCGTCCAAGTCGCGATGTCTGCAACGCTTTCCACTTGAATGTTGAGCCTGCCATTGATGATGTGGTCAGACACACCGTTATTAAGGATCTCAACTCGGATACGTGGATCTATGCCACTATCGCCCGTCGCAAAATGGCGGTCAGGCACAAAATAGAGGTTCTCAAGCGTAACGAACTCACCATTGAATGATTGAATGACATTCGAACCGTGCAACACAACAGAGCCATTGACTGGCGTAAGTTCAATGTACTCA
>NZ_JAWPOT010000474.1:0-585 GCF_033344415.1 Vibrio sp. 1727 | reverse complement strand
AAAAACAGTGACTCTGGCGTATTGAGAAGAAGATACGCGCCAACTGCGCCACCGACTAAGCTGAACGAAACGGTGAATAGCAGTTCTTGTTTGTTTTTCAAAATTTCTTCACGAAAGCCCACGGCACCGCTTATGTATCCCGCGCATGCGGCGTAAGTGTTGGTGGCGTTAGCCATGATGGGCGGCACGCCAACCGCCATCAGGGCGGGGAAGGTGATAAAACTTCCGCCTCCTGCTATCGAATTCATGATTCCACCTACCACGCCTGCAGCAAACAACAGAGCCAATTCCAGCAGCATAAACAATCCTTGTTATGTTCTTATTGGTTATTAGAGTCTTAGATTTTGAGAACGCATGTTCTAACGTTTTTATGAGATTTACTTTACATGCTCCAAAACGAAATTGTTCAGTGCCGTTGTGGTTTTGATAACGTGAACCTCTTTCTAGCGAAATTTTTCTCTTAGCCGTGATATTACTTCATCGTTGCTATATCAAAGAAAGAAAAAGCCACCGCGAGGGTGGCTTTTAGGGGCTATCAAGAAGGAGGAATCGACGATTATTGCTCAACTTTTACATGTTGCGCTT
>NZ_JAWPOT010000473.1:0-585 GCF_033344415.1 Vibrio sp. 1727 | reverse complement strand
CGGACATGTTGTGTACTTGACCATGAGATAAATCTGCTAAAAAGTGCTCAGACAGCATCAAAATGTCTTTGCCTCTTTTTCGAAGTGGAGGAATGGTCAGCGGTAATATATTGAGTCGATAAAATAGATCCTCCCTAAATTCTCCTTGTACGACTTCGCTTTTTAAATCCACGTGGCTGGCGGCAATCACACGACAATCAACATCGATAAATTTATCCGCACCTACTTTGTGTATTTGTTTGCTTTCTAAAAAGTGAAGGAGATGTATTTGAAGATCCGAAGGCATATCTCCAATCTCATCGAGAAATAAAGTGCCTTTGTGTGCTTTTTGAATAAAACCAATCCGGTCAGAAATGGCACCTGTAAATGCACCTTTTTCGTGGCCAAAAAGTTCGGAAGCAATCAAGCCACTTGGAATCGCACCGCAGTTGACCTCTACAAAGGGTGATGAGCGCCGACTAGATAACTGATGGATCAATCGAGCACATAACCCTTTACCCACACCAGTTTCACCTTGTATGAGTACTTCCGCGTCACATTGCGCGTACTTTTTAATGGCATTTCGAAGCTCGTGGATACAAGCGC
>NZ_JAWPOT010000472.1:0-586 GCF_033344415.1 Vibrio sp. 1727 | reverse complement strand
CAGACATCGACGTGGTTGCGGAAATGGCGGACATGATGTCAGCGACTCGCAGCTTCGAAACGAACGTGGAAGTGTTGGCAAATGTGAAAAGCATGCAGCAAGGCTTGCTTCGTTTAGGGCAGGGTAGCTAATGAGTCTTGCACAGTACACGGCATTATCGTCGGACGCTCCAGTTAAAGCGGCAGCAAAAGAAAACAGTGGCATTGCGCCAAACCCAACGGATAAGAACAGCGCGTCTTCACTTCAAAATGAGTTCATCTCTTTGATGGTGGCGCAAATTCAAAACCAAGATCCGTTAAACCCGTTAGATGGCACAGAATACGTCGGTCAGTTGGCGCAGTTCTCTCAAGTTCAAAGTACCGAGAACATGTCGAAGGTCATGCAAAACAGCATGGTGCTACTCGACAACATGCAAGTGCTATCGACCGCCGGTTTGGTTGGTCAAACGGTTTACGTGAATTCAAAAGAATTCGAACTGGGTGATGGTGCGCAAAACGGCAAAATCGAACTGAGTCACGGTTCAAACCAAGTGACTTTAGTTGTGAAGGATCAGTTCGGTCAGAAGACGAACGTACCACTTGGCGCT
>NZ_JAWPOT010000471.1:0-586 GCF_033344415.1 Vibrio sp. 1727 | reverse complement strand
CCTCTCGATCGTTTACTGGCAAAACTAAAAGGCTTAGGTCTCATCAAAAAGTACGAACTAAAAACGCCAAGAGGAAAGCTTGCATTGTGGGGAGTGACCGACTTAGGCCTTGCGCAAAACCAACAGAAAAGTAATGGCAGAGAGAAGAGTTTTGTACCGTACCGAGTCACGGCCAAGAATGCAGAACATAAAATGAAAGTACAGTTTGTGCAGCTCCAGCTACAAAAAAATGGATGGTGTGATTGGGAAAATGGTAAACATGAAGACGCACGCAAAAAATATCAGGTAGCACACAAACCGAATGGTTTGGTGAAAAGTCCTTCGGGAGCAAAGATTGCACTCGAACTGATGCAAACAATTCAAACACCATCACGCTACCGGACCATTTTTAAAGATCACATACAGGCAAAAAAAGAGGGGTACTGGCATGCGGTCTTTTTCATCGTTGAGAGTAACGAAATGAAAAAGCTGTTAGAGAACCACTTCAACAAAATTGAATACATAAGGTTCAAAGAATCGAAGCACCCATTCGAGTATTACTGTTCAAACCTTTACCGAATCTTCACATTGGAAGAGGTGAAGACCT
>NZ_JAWPOT010000470.1:0-586 GCF_033344415.1 Vibrio sp. 1727 | reverse complement strand
CCACTTTGTGGTTCATGACTGGGGTGAAGTCGTAACAAGGTAGCGCTAGGGGAACCTGGCGCTGGATCACCTCCTTAAACGATGATTATTGCGATGAGTGTTCACACAGATTGATACGGTTTATGAAGTTTAAGAGATAGAACATCCCCCAAGATGTTCACTTAGTGTCCCGTTCGTCTAGAGGCCTAGGACACCGCCCTTTCACGGCGGTAACAGGGGTTCGACTCCCCTACGGGATACCATCTTTAAACATTCTCTATTGAGAGTTTTTAAAAATGGTTACTTCATTAGAAGTGATTAGCTCTTTAACAATTTGGAAAGCTGACAAAACAACAATTTATTGTTGTTTGTAAAGTTCTCAATGTTTGTCTTTAAGACAAACACCAAAAAACACATTCAAGTGTTCTTGGGAATATCACTTTTACAGTGATTATTCGAAATTGAGTCCGGCAAAATCGATATGTCTCTCGCTCATTCAAATAATGAGAGACAACTTTGGTGATTTGATTATCAACTCGAAACTCCTTCGGGTTGTATGGTTAAGTGACTAAGCGTACACGGTGGATGCCTTGGCAGTCAGAGGCGA
>NZ_JAWPOT010000469.1:0-587 GCF_033344415.1 Vibrio sp. 1727 | reverse complement strand
TTCGATGATGGGTTCATCGATTGGCTGATTGCCACCGTTGTCTGGAATTCGGAAGTCATCCACATTAATTGCGACGCGTTCGGGTTTTATTGCCGATCTACCCGCGGCCTGACCAACGGTAATAACACAATCTGGTTGATACGCTTCAATCGCATCAATCACAGCACTGATGGACTCAAAACGCGTCACAGGCACCTGACAAGTAACAATGATGCCACCGTCAAGACTTGTTTCTTCTAGCCTTTTCACAGCCTCCAACGCCGGATTTATTGCATCACCACCAAACGGTTCAAAACCAGTAATCAAAACCTTTTTCATCGCAACCTTCAAAGAGAAATTGTTTCGCCGATTATTGCATCGCCTTTTTCACTCTCCAACCATAAAGTCAGCTTGCAACCAAGCCACATTGTTTTGTGTGAATCCACTCTAACCTTCGCTCCCCAACAATAAATGAATCAGCACAGAACCTACCATAACTCAGCGGGAACTTGGTTTCTGTGCCTAACTTATGTAGAGTACGCGACCACAAAATATCGGCAGTTCAAAGAGATCGAATACCATGAACATTGATAACCACGTCATTAAAA
>NZ_JAWPOT010000046.1:0-7202 GCF_033344415.1 Vibrio sp. 1727 | reverse complement strand
TAACGCCCTGTTAAGGGGTGAGCAACGCAATACCGAAGCTTCCGCATACCGCCTTAACCACTAAAACCAACGCATAGTAAAAATGCCACGCGTTGTGAATCCCTCTTAAACAGTTTGTTAGCCCTTTGCCCAAATTTGGTACGTGTAATCAATATTTGAACTGAAACTTTGCTCAAATGTTTGTTTGAAACTCTGTGGAACTGAAGGGAAAAACACGTCGCCAGAGATGTGCTTATGAATCACTGAAAGATGGATAACATCTGCTTGTTCGATTAATGCTTTGTAAATTTCACCACCACCAGAAACAAAGACATGTGTTGTCGTATTGTCTAAGTAAGATAATGCCGATTCAATGCTGGTGAAATAAATAACATCTGGATCATTCGAGACCATTTCTGAGCGAGTAACCACAGCATATTTCCTATTGGGAAGTTTACCCATTGAGTCGAAAGTTTTACGACCGACTAAAAGCCAATGATTGTAAGTCATAGCTTTGAACAGGAGCTGCTCACCTTGTACATGCCAAGGTATATCCAATCCAGAGCCAATTACTCCATTCTCAGAAACTGCTGCCATAATGGATATTTTCATTTTTCCTCCTGAGGGCTAACGCCCGCCTAAGGGGCTGGCAACGCTACCGCACGGCTTAAATTTACAACCGTAACCACCACAGCTCATTGGGACTGGGAACGCCACGCGTTGACAGTCCCTCTTGAGGCGTTTGTTATGTGTGTGTTCAAACCATCAAATTTAGTCAGGTACTACTATTAAACCTAATTGCTCTAAAAGTTGTTCTTGTTGCCACGAACAGATTTTTACACCTGTAAGGTCAACTTTCCGGGGGTCTAAACCATACAGCTCCGAGTGGCTCAAATCACAACCTTGCAACCTACACTGGCTCCAGCACCCTTCAGAAAATACTCCCCGACTTAAATCAGACTCTTTAAATGATGTCCCACTCAAATTTGCACCAATCCATCTATTCTCAAACAAATCACACTTTTCGATACACTGCCTTTCAAAATTTGCGTATGACAGATTACAACCTGTTATATAGGCTGAACAAAAATACATTCTGTTCGATACCTGATTCATGAAGCTAGCTTGAGCAAAATTTGCCCCCTTTAAATCGCACTCTCTGAACTCGATACCAAAACAATTTGCACCTTTGAAATACGACATTGAAAGACTGCAGTTTTTAAAAGATGCGTCTCTAAGATCCGAGTAAGAAAAATCACACCCCTCTAATTCTCCTCGTTCAATGAAAGAACAATCTACAAATTGTGTATCGCGGAGGTTTGCCCGTTTAAAGGAACAGCAGAAAAATTTGCAATTTTTAAAATACTGACCACTCAAGTCTTGATGTGAAAAGTCAGCTTGTACATATAACTGGTCTGTTTTATCCATTTTGTAGCCCTCTTTTTATTTGAGTCGAAGACTAACATTTACCAACCAGTTCTCAAGAAAAATAAACACCTTAAAAACAGCAACTTGCAACCACTTAAAATCACAAAAATAAGGCGCCAAATTGACGCTCTAAGGCGCTGATTTTTGATCTACCCACGCCGCATGGCTAGAAAAAAGTTTTGTTCAATTACGGCGCTTACAAGAAAAACACATAACGCTTATTAGATGGCTTTAAGCCGTCTTTATCCGAGAATAATGCCGCCTTTCACTAATGCATTCAATTTAGTATCAATCAATTGTGAGGTGTCGGAGTAAGTTAAACGGTGATACGTGGTTTAATTTAGAGGAAGTGATTTAACGTAACGGCACTCAGTGCGAACTGAAAAATAGAATCGCATTGTTCTACACGAACACCAGAAACAAAAAAGCCTCCCATCCGGGAGGCTTTTTTGTGGAGAATTGCCAGACTTGGAAGATCAGCATTGAGATCAAACGCTTTTGGGATTAATCTCTTTCTCCAGATGTGAAAAAACCGCCTTGCCGGGCGGTTTTTTTCGGAATACTTACTATGGTTTGACGGCCTGTGTAAGTCCTTTCATGATAGCCCATATCGTTAAAGCACTTCAAGTATTCCTGCACTCTGTTTGGATCAAGATGTTTTGGACAGAGCGACGCGCATCAGCCACCGACCAAGGGAAGTCCGATAGGTGGCAGGTAAAGGCACTAATCAGAACTTGCGAAAGCACGATAAAACCGCCCTGTTGTAGCTGCTAGACGGGGACAAGCGGAAAAGGAATAACTGATTAGTGTTGTGTGACTCGGACGGGGGGCGAAAGCCTTTACACACAGCGCAGGGCAGCCCGAAAGGGTACGAGAAAAAACTCCACGGAAAGCGACCACAGACAATGCTCAGATTCACTCAAAACGAGTCGAAAATGGGTAGGGGTCGGCGCAGCCGAAAGGGCTGAGAGCGCCGCCTTGTGCGGCAACCTTATTGCCCTTTTGGGCTTGTCCACAAAAGAGCGTGAGCTCCTCAAACAGCCCTTTAAGTTCTTTTCGGTGGGCAATGCCCTAAGGAAAAATCTTTGATTTTTAGAGGAGGGTACGGGGGAAGTTATTCTCCCTTTTGATTACTGTGACGTTTTTCAAAGCTACTAGCTAATTGCTTTAACTTTGTATAATCCAGTGGTTCATCATCCAGTGTTAAACCTGCATGTTTAAGATATTCAGCAATAAGCCTTTTCTCATTACTCAACCGATCACGCTGTCCTAGTTTGCTCATTGTTTCTTTGTGCTGCCTGCGTATTGCATGATTCGCTAATTTTAATCGTTCACTTGATTCTGTTTGTTGACGTGCTGCCTGATTTTGAATCGTGTCGAGTTCGCGTTCTCTGCGGTTTAGTTGTTCTGCCTTTTGTGAGTGTGCGCGTAGTACATCTTGCTCCATCTGTTGTCGGTATTGCTGTTTGAATTTCTCCAACTCTTCTGATTTTTGAGCTAATTTTTGTTTCGCTTCTATCAGAGATGCATCTGAGAACGTGCGAAAAGTGTTGAACATTACTCCTAAAATTAAAGCTGTGACTAAACAGAATATGAAAATGTAACTCCATGATTGCCACTGAAACCAGAGTGTTTCTGAGCCCTTTGCGAGCAAAACAGGTTTCATCGAGTTGGATGTATCAATTAGCCAAATCGTGCTATCGGGGGTTAGAAAATCAAGAAATGGTGCTGCAAAAAGCAATACCAATCCCACGACTATGACGGTTAAAAATCCCCAAATCATCGTAGGTACACCTCTGTTATATCGGGGCGAAAATGCCCTAGCTCTTGAGAAATGATCGTCATGACATCGATACGTTCAAAGTGATTCGCCAATTGTTCATAACGATTTTGAGCGTAGCTGTGGCGTAGGCCGTGAGCACCGTTTGAATAGCCCAGAGCGCGAGAACTCGCTTTGCTGAACGCATCAGAGAATTTGTGTCCACCGGCTATGTTGTAGTGCGATTCGTAATTCACACCTCTGTCCGATATTTGCTGCGGCATATCGAGTCTGCGTTCTTCTAACTTTTCTGCTAAATGGTTGGGGATTTGCACTTCACGAATAAGACCGCCTTTCCCGTTAACTGTGTAGGTTTTTGACTCATTGGGGAGGTGGGCAAATTTATTTGGGTGTACGTCCCGTGGGCTTGGATTCACTTCACCAGAAGGTCGTAGGGAGAGCAGCTCGTGAGCGCGTAGACCTGATTCATGACAAAGTTGTGTGGAGAGTGCGTGTTGCTCGGTTTGATGCTGAATGATCGCATTGACCTGTTCTGGCGTGTAAGAACGAGAGTTTTCAATAGTTTCTTTTTTAGATGTAGGAAGCTCTTTGGGTGGGTATAGTGTTTGATTGGGTTCTAACTTATGTGTGACATGCTGCATCATTGTTTGTATTGCCTGACGATCCATGTCGATTGTGCTTTGTTTACATTCGTGAGCGCGTAACTCTATGTAGTTTTTTGCTTGTTCTGGGGTTAGTTCTCTTAGAGAGCCAAGCTTGAACTCTTTCAAATAATCGCAACAAGTTTTCAGTGCTTGTTCGTAATTTCTAGCTGTTCCAACCGATTCTATGATGTTGCCTTTACCCTGCAATTCCTTCATCACAGAGGCGGCTTGAGCTTCAGATTTCGCAAAGTGTCCTCTAGCCATTGCGTGTTACTCCGATCGTATGGAGGTAACGAAGGATAGTGCTGCGTGCTGCATACTGATTATGCACAGTATGCAGGTGCAAAGAGATTAGCTCTAGAGATGCGCCAGTTTTGTACATTTTGGCGATTTCAGAACGAAATGGCTCAAGTTTGGAGGTGCGTTTTTTGTAGTTTTTTCCCTTGCGTAATGCACGGGTCTTTTTGGCAGCTTCGGTCGCTGCGATGGGATCAAAGCTCATAAAAATCTCGATGTGTGCGTAAGAACTAGCTCGGCTATCATCGTGATGATAGTGAGACGGCTAAGATGCCGTTCGCCATTTTGACTTTTTAACGAAAAAGTAGGCTGACTGTTCACACCTAAAACGTCCATTTCCGCAGATGGAGTGCGTTGTTGATTTATGATTTCGCTACTTTGAGATGCGTCACTGGCTCAACAATTATTACCAGCGAGTACGGAGTTAACTAAGCCGTACACTCCACAGACTTAGAGCAAAATTAACTCGGTTCTCTGACCGGACGGTGCTCTGAATGCAACGTAGACCTCACCCAACGAGGTCAAATTTATATCCCAAATTGGGATAAGTGGGTGGTTGTGAATTTTCATTTTGCGCTTCCTCTGATCTAAATGCAAATATTGTTTTTGTTGCAGGCTTTTTGTTGCGTGAAATCATACGAAAGCTCATTAAATCTCGCGCTATGTGGAATTTTTAAATTCTACATAGCGCGAGTAGGCTCGCGAAATTTGCGAAGGGTCTCTCCTGAATTTGCAACGCGAAGCGAGCAAACAGGGAGGGACGCTGAGTAAATTTGATAGGGGTATTAAGTGACAGCGTGATGAAAGATGAATGTTCACAACGAACATTTGGCTCCGAACTGACGCGCTGCGCTTGTCGCATCCCCACACCAGGAAAACGGCTTCGCCGATTTCCTGGTGTGGGGATGTTCAGTTTGGAAAACTCAAAGGCGTGGTAGTCTTATGAGTAGGTATGTTATTGGAAGGTGGTTCTTATGAATGGCCTATTTGTGATCATTGGTATTTCATTGTTGATTAGTGTTTTCGCGCTTTACTCTCCGCAGATAAGCGCATGGTGCGATAAGCAGCTTGCGAAAAAGAGAAAGTAAACCCATCACTTGCTGTATACTAATTGTGTTAATAATTCACACAGGTGGCTTTATGGGTAGAACAACAAGTGTCACCATTGGCGAATCGCTCGATGGCTTTATTGAAAAAATGATCGCAACAGGTCGTTACGGCTCAACAAGTGAAGTGATGAGAAGTGCATTGCGACTACTCGAACAACAAGAGAATCAACAAGACTTACTGCGAAAAGCTCTTGATGAGGGAGAAGCGAGCGGAGAATGCTCCCTGTCCTTAAAGGAAGTAGCAGAAAGAAGAAAGGCTCGTCTGCATGTATAAACTTTCTCAGAAAGCAGCAGACGATTTCGGCGACATCTATGAATATACCTTTCTAAATTTTGGCGAAGACCAAGCAGAACACTACACCGATGAAATGGAGCAGTGCTTACAAACATTGTCTGAGGCGCCATTCATTGGTAGGGATTGCTCCGAACTTCGTTCTGGAGTACGTCGGCATGATCATCAGAAGCACGCTATTTTTTATCGAATTCGAGAGTTCGATATATTTGTTATCCGGATCTTGCACCAACAGATGAACTCCATGTTGCATCTTTAGAAACATAGGAAAACGCCCCGTAGAGGGCGTTTTTTGTTTCAAACGAATAGTGCCATTTTTGCCCTGTAAATCGCTCTCAAAGCGTCACAAACTTACAAAGCGTTTTAGTCTTACATCCGCTCGGGTTAGGTATGAAAATCGCCACTACGCGCGTTCTGGGCGCTCTGAGCGGCGTTTTGAGCATCAAAGTGGGCCATTTAACATATAACCAATAATGACTACCATTTTTTTGATAAAAATCCCAAACGTTGGGAATTCGTCTTAAATGATGCCATAGTCCCTCTTGAAGCGTTTGTTATGGCGAAATCTTAGCCAACTCCGCTTTGAAAGCCTCACATAATTTCGACTGGATCAAGGGAAGTTCGTTATCCGCACGAGTCCATAGATCAAGCATATTAGAATCGAGTGTTTTACCTAAACCACTTTGCTTGAGCTGATAACCTCTAACAACTTGATAAAAGGCTGAATGCTGGTCAAGAAGTTGGTCTACAAGATTGCAAACATCATCAGAGAGCCAAAGCTTAGCAAGTCTGTATTGTTCGGCGAACTTCTTAACGTCTAATTCCAAGCTCAACACCCTTTCCTTTTCTAGCTCACCCTGCATCCTTACTACATATGATGTAGCATCAGAAGCTTGAACTGACGCTTCATATAGCTTTGAAATTGATTCAATCTTTCTGGCGTGAATTTGCTCAAAAACGTAATTGCGTCTCTTTGCTTTTGATGAAATGTACTCTGACAGAACTCTTTCGATCGTTTGCCGAAACAACCATGAAAGAAAACCAACAATGACTGATGCTCCACCTAAATAAGCCAAAAACTCCTGCAAGAAACCTCCCAAAAAAATAAAGTCAAAATTACGCCATAACGCCCTGTTAAGGGGTGAGCAACGCAATACCGAAGTCGCCGCATAACACCTTAAACACTAAACCCTACGCATAGTAAAAATGCCACGCGTTGCAAATCCCTCTTAAACAGTTTGTTATAGCAAATATTCAATAACTCTCTGAATTAATTCCACTAGTAGACTCAAACTTACAATCACCGTTAGTAATATAGTCAAGGCCATACCTATCGCGAGGTAATCTTTTGATAACTTTCCCCAGTAAGTCCTCCCCTTTTTCCGGACATTTACCAGTTTCTAGCAAATAAATATCAGCAGCATTACCTAAGCCTATAACGTCTGCGATTTCGGTTTGTTTGGCAGTTTCCTGCCTCTCAGCTTTTAGCTGCTCTGTTTTTACCTTATCAAATATAAATGGACTAGCTAAAACAGCAGCTCCTATCACTAACGAACCTATTAATATTGACTTACTCAACGTTTATCTCCTTTGCTATAACGCCCTGTTAAGGGGTGAGCAACGCAATACCGAAGCTTCCGCATACCGCCTTAACCACTAAAACCAACGCATAG
>NZ_JAWPOT010000468.1:0-587 GCF_033344415.1 Vibrio sp. 1727 | reverse complement strand
CGATAAATCGTTTTAATTGGCTAATGCTTTCAATGCCGATGTTGGTGATCTTGAGCCGTATTTTGTCTTGAGTGACGTCTACGATTTGTGCCGTTAACGTAATCTCTTGTTCAGACTGGTGGAACGAGAAACCGACATCAACCAAAAGTGCAGGATTCAATGTATCCAAGCCTTCGGCTTGTAAGAGTAAGCCATGCAAGGAAAGATCTTGAATCGTAGCGTTAAGTCTCAAATCACGTTGTTCTAACTGAGCTGGAGCTTGGTAGATGATGCGTGAAAAGCGTCTTTTCTCCGTCATATTGCGCTCTCTAAGGCATTTAAACAGATTGAATAGTATATCAAGAAGAACAAAAAGTGTTCGAATGTTGTTTAAAAACTGTCGAGAACGCTACAGAGTTACGTAAGTACACGGTCATGTTTTTCACTGACCCAATGACTCTCAAATCATCAAATACCTTAATAACGCCAATCAAAATGGCCCAGAAAGGCGCTTTTAACTGGCTGGGGTATACGACAAAGGCCGCTATGATAGCGGCCTTTGTATAAATTACCAACAGACTTTCCAGAAAGCGTAAGTTTCGGTGTCA
>NZ_JAWPOT010000467.1:0-587 GCF_033344415.1 Vibrio sp. 1727 | reverse complement strand
ACCGTTACGAAATCGAACGTATTGCAAAAATCGCGTTTGAATCGGCTCGTCTACGTCGTAAGAAAGTGTGCTCAATTGACAAAGCAAACGTTCTGCAGAGTTCTATCTTATGGCGTGAAGTTGTGGAAGAGATTGCCAAAGACTACCCAGATGTCGAGTTGTCTCACATGTACATCGACAACGCGACCATGCAGTTAATCAAAGACCCAGCCCAGTTTGACGTCATGTTATGTTCAAACATCTTTGGCGACATCATCTCTGATGAGTGTGCAATGATCACGGGCTCTATGGGCATGTTGCCTTCAGCAAGTCTTAACGAAAGCAAGTTCGGCCTATACGAGCCTGCCGGTGGCAGCGCACCAGATATCGCAGGCAAAAACATTGCTAACCCAGTTGCGCAGATCCTTTCTGCTGCACTGATGCTGCGTTACAGTCTTGGCGAAGAAGCTGCGGCGCAAGATATCGAATCCGCAGTATCTAAAGCACTTTCGGCAGGCGAGCTTACCGCAGACCTAGCAAGCGACAAGCCTGCACTGACGACATCAGAAATGGGTGACAAGATCGCTGAGTACATTTTGAACTCATAA
>NZ_JAWPOT010000466.1:0-588 GCF_033344415.1 Vibrio sp. 1727 | reverse complement strand
TCCAAGCGTTTGGCGCCAACTCTTCAATGTCTTTACAGATATCAAGAATGACCGGAATGGTTCTCAGTGCTTTAGCAAATCCGCCAGGGCCAGTGGTTTCTTGTCCGATCACATCGTATTTGATAGGAATTCTTTCATCGTTTGCTCGAGCAGCAAGCCCGC
Organism: Vibrio sp. 1727; assembly: GCF_033344415.1. Lineage (NCBI taxonomy): Bacteria > Pseudomonadati > Pseudomonadota > Gammaproteobacteria > Vibrionales > Vibrionaceae > Vibrio > Vibrio sp. 1727. The sequence goes on along the minus strand of NZ_JAWPOT010000466.1, from coordinate 426 downwards.
CTACACGGAATTGAGTCATGACAAAGTCAGCGCCTTTGATCGCAGCACGGCGGTCAAAATCCGCTTTAATTTCAATATCCGCGCCCGCTTTATCGACCATCCGCTGAGCCAAGCCCTTGATGATTTCTAGTTTTTCCGCGCCGGATTCTATGTCCACAAAGTGAATCTGTTTAACTGGCAAGTAATCCAAGCGTTTGATTACCCCTTCAACCAATTCCGGGGTATAGCTACTGCCACCACCAATAATGGCAAGTTTGATCGCCTCTCTAGACATAATGATTTCCTTACTTATTCGCGAGTTGCTTGTTCAAAGCGACAATCTCAACAGCCATTTCTTGCGCTAGAATCGTTGTCATTAAATGATCTTGAGCGTGCACCATAACCAGAGTCATCGGCACTTTGCCTTCCCCCTGATCTTCTTCGATC
>NZ_JAWPOT010000465.1:0-589 GCF_033344415.1 Vibrio sp. 1727 | reverse complement strand
TTGACCCCAAACTCAACCTTGAATCTGGGGCCTGTAGCTTGAGTGATGTGCCTCGAAAATTGACACAAAGCAGTGACTTGTGCCTTCCAAATTAGTAAGAAATAATTTTATTGATAGTGAGCTGAGCTTGCTCCAAATAATGCCCACCGAACAAATTACAAGGATTGAGGATGTGATAGAGGTTGTAGATGTCTTTTCGTTCATGATAGTTAGGCAGCAATGGCATCACCGATTCATACCCTTGATAGAACTCAGGTTGGAACCCTCCAAACAATTCAGTCATCGCGATATCGCATTCTCGGTCCCCCCAATAGCATGCAGGATCGAAACAAATCGGGCCAAACGCGGTGAGAGCGGCATTACCATTCCATAAATCACCATGTAGAAGAGACGGTTCTGGCGTGTGGTTCGCAAGAAGCTGTTTTACAACGTCAATAAAGTCGTCGATATCAACTAGCGTCACGCCTTTCTCTTTTAATAACTGCAGTTGCCAACCAATACGTTGCTCAGCGAAGAACATGCACCATTTTTTGTGCCATTGATTCGGCTGCAGGGTGGAACCGAGATAATTGTCGGTATCGAAACCAAA
>NZ_JAWPOT010000464.1:0-590 GCF_033344415.1 Vibrio sp. 1727 | reverse complement strand
TCAAATGCACAACAGTGTGTTTCTTGTCTTTTAAATCGCTTTGAGACCGAACGCCCTAGCCTTCCCTCTATGGCGCTGACTGCGGACAACACCACGCTAACGGCAGTTGCAAACGACTACCACTATCAAGAGATTTTCTCTAAGCAAGTTCGTGCATTTGGCCAACCAGGCGATATTCTTCTGGCGCTTTCTACCAGTGGCAACAGCAAAAACATCATCAAAGCGATGGAGGCGGCTGTAACTCGCGACATGACCATTATCGCCCTAACAGGTAAAGATGGTGGTGAAATGGCAGGATTACTGGGCGAAAACGATGTAGAAATTCGCATTCCATCCCATCGCACGGCTCGCATTCACGAAGTGCATATGGTCACTCTTCACTGCTTATGCGATTTGATTGACCAAGTACTTTTCCCTGCTCACGAAGAATAATAGATTTGAGAATCAGCATTATGATACGTAGCCTTATCATTTTATGTACCATCTTAAGCTTGAGCGGATGTGCGGGACTGTTCATTGCTGGAGCTGCCACCACGGCAAATATTGTGACAGATACTCGCACCACGAAGCAGATCTGGCAAGACAACAAT
>NZ_JAWPOT010000463.1:0-591 GCF_033344415.1 Vibrio sp. 1727 | reverse complement strand
AGTAAGCAATCATGTCCGCTGTTTTCTGAACAATTTCGCCAAACATTGCAGCGTATGGCTTCTCTGCCGACGCACTATCAGCAAAGTGCCACTCGATGACTTTGTCCGCCAGCAACTTTTGCTCTGCCAATTGATTGGTATAGAAAAGGTGCTCGAAATGGCCAAAACGCACGTGGGTCTCCGCCATACGAATCAACATTGCGCCGAATTCTGTTTTCTCGCGATAAACAGGCGTGTCACTAACCATCATGCCAAGAGCACGAGTCGTCGGGATCCCAAGCCCCGCCATGGCTTCACTACATAGATATTCACGAATGGTTGAGCGCAACACCGCCCTGCCGTCCCCCATTCGCGAGTAGGGTGTTAGCCCCGCGCCTTTAAGGTGAATATCAAACCAAGTGCCATTTTGATGCTCAATTTCCGCCAACAGCAATCCACGTCCATCGCCCAAGTCTGGGTTGTAGACGCCAAACTGATGCCCTGCGTATTTCATCGCCAGAGGACGAAACGGTTCGAATTCGCTTTGCCCAGAAAAACCCGCCAATAGCTCATCGTTTTGCTCTGCTGGTAAACCAAACTGCTGCGCAAACT
>NZ_JAWPOT010000462.1:0-591 GCF_033344415.1 Vibrio sp. 1727 | reverse complement strand
TCACGGGATCAAGACCAAGGGCACTTAAACAGCCAGCGATAAAGATTATGGTGATAAAGAACATCAACCCAAACGCCACCACAGAGCGCACGATGTCGTCGTTCACAGGACGTTGGTTGTAACGTTGCACGAAAACGCCGGATGGATGAATCAGTTTCATGATCTGTTTGTTCAACAGCGTCATAGCAATTTGGAAACGGAAGATTTTAATCCCGCCTGCGGTTGAGCCAGAACATGCCCCAGCCATCATTAAGAAGGCAAAGAGCGTGGTTGGCAGAGCGCCCCAAGCGGTGAAATCTTCCAAGCCGAACCCAGTGGTTGTCACCACAGAAACGATGTTGAACATCGACACTCGCAGGGCATCCAAAATGGTGTAACCATCGCGAATCACTAGCCAAGCGGCAACCACCAAGCTTGAGAACAAGAACAAGTAAGCAAAGCCTCGTACCTGTGCATCTTTGACCAGAATATCGATGCTGCGTTTGCGTAGAGCGGCAACAAACAATAGAAATGGCAGACCGCCCAAGAACATGAAAGTGGTCGCGACCCAGTGCGCGCCGTTGGAGAAGTTGTTCATCGAGCTATCGGAGG
>NZ_JAWPOT010000461.1:0-591 GCF_033344415.1 Vibrio sp. 1727 | reverse complement strand
AGAACTGAAAGAAGGCGACCCATGTGCACTGAAATACGCTTCAACTGACTTCGACCCTTACAAATCTGACGCGTTCTACTACACAGAAGGTAACGCGTGGCAGTGGCAATGGGCGTTTATGCAAGACTTAGACAAGCTGACTGAAATCATGGGCGGCACGCAAGGTCTGAACGACAAGCTGAACAACCTATTTACTGCCGATCCAAATGGCGGCGAAGCGCACCAAGACATGACAGGTTACATAGGTCAGTACATTCATGGTAACGAGCCTTCGCACCACGTCATCTACTTGTACAACCGTACTGAAGAGTCTTACAAGGCGCAGGAATACCTAGACCAAGTTTACGACCAGTTCTACAAACCGACGCCAGACGGCATCATCGGTAACGAGGACGTAGGTCAAATGTCGGCGTGGTACTTGATGTCAGCACTGGGCTTCTACCAAATCTCGCCAACCGATCCAACCTACAGCATCGGTCGTCCGATTTTCGATAAAGCGACAGTAGACATTGGCTCTGGCACCTTCACGGTAACGGCTGAGAACAACGGTCCAGACAACATGTACATCAAAGAAGTGACCATCAATGGCAA
>NZ_JAWPOT010000460.1:0-591 GCF_033344415.1 Vibrio sp. 1727 | reverse complement strand
TTGAGAAGTAACCGTGATACCTTGATAAACATTCACCCCGCCAGTACTGGACGTTAAGACTAAGGTGATTGCCTCTCCGCCAGACATTAATGCACTAACTGGCGTCGTCAAATCACTCAGTTGAATCGAGGTGACTTGGTCTGCCCCTTCTGTTACATCGAAGGTACCACCGATGATGGTGTCTTGAGTACGGTCAGTACCCTGCGGTAGGTCGTCCTCATCGACGGTCTGTTCACTACCCTGAGCCAAACCATCGATGGTTGGTACGTCATCCACAACAGTGATCGGCAACGTGAGAGTATTCGAAACATCACCATCAAAATCCGTCGCTGCGATAGGAAGGTTGATGACGATGTCGTTTTGACCATTCGCGGTTGGATGATCGAGTGGCTCAAGTAGTTCAAACTTGTAGCTGCCATCAGAAACATCCAACGTCACTCGGAATGCAGGTGTTGTTGTTCCATCAATAATGGCTTCATAAACGGATACGCCACCTGAATTAGAAACTTCAACGAGAGTCAGTGATTGCCCACCAGACGTTAAGCCTTGAACTGGCGTGTTCAAGTCAACGATATGGTAATCGACGATATG
>NZ_JAWPOT010000459.1:0-591 GCF_033344415.1 Vibrio sp. 1727 | reverse complement strand
GGTTGGTTTTGGAAAGCTGTTGGTCCAAGCTCCCCAAACTGCGAGTCACACCGGCAAGCTCGGCTTCTTTCTCCGCCAAGGTTTGCTTTAAGCTGGCTAGGCGGGTCAAGCTTTGGGCCTGCATTTCTGGTGTTGCGTGTGAGTAGGTGTTTTTGTACTCGGCAAAAGCGTGCTCGGCTTTGTCGAGTTCTTCTCTTCGCTTATTGATATGGATGGTCAAGAAATGACTGGAATCCTTAATCGACGAGCGTTCCGGTGCCAACAGTTGCTCAACAAATCGGTTACTCACCGACGTCAACATTGACTCCATTCCTTGTGCTTTACCGCTTCTTAGCTGAATTTGGATAAAGTCTTTACCCAGTTGTTGAACCGATAAGCGCGAAGCGAGATCTTTGATGATGAATTCTTGTTCTTTCGCGCCCATGTCATCGTCAATCAGCCCTTGCTCTTTTGCGACAGAGTAGAGCACGTGACGGCTTTTCAGCAAAGTACTCAACGCACTCAAACGGTCTTTAAGCATGGTTGATACGGCAATATCTTGCAGAAACGGATTCATCTTCGCCGTTTCTTGAATCAACATGCTGGTGTGTG
>NZ_JAWPOT010000045.1:0-9212 GCF_033344415.1 Vibrio sp. 1727 | reverse complement strand
TCAGTTGGTTAGAATACCGGCCTGTCACGCCGGGGGTCGCGGGTTCGAGTCCCGTCCACTCCGCCACTTATATTAAGATTAAGCCTCAGTCGAAAGACTGAGGCTTTTTTCGTTTTAGTTCCCCGACTTACCTTAAATCCACTTTCATATTGAAACCTTGCATCTGGAGTTACACTACCCTCTTCACATGGTTTTTATACCGTTGTGAACGAGCTAGCACGTAACTCTGTGCCTTAGTCTTATTCCGATACCAAGCTCTAACCAAAGCTCCTTTTATTCGATATTAGAAAATCTAGTTATGTGACAGAGTTTAATTGTTTGAAGTGTCGCTTGTTTCTAATTTGAAAACAGGAGGACTTTGAATACAAGTTTAGTCTCACTGAGTTCAAGAGGGAGGGATTTAAACTTCCGTTAAGGCTTTGCTACCTGGGTGCCAGCTCAGTTTTATCTCGGTGAGGTTTCTAACCCGTTTGGGTTCTGAACGCAATCACCCTAAATGTCTCTTTCTCATAAAAATACAAACTCGCTCATTGCTAAGTATTGTGGAAGTTTAGCTTTGATGTTTGCGAGGAGCCTATATTGCCAAGGGAAGAGAAGTGATACAGATGAAAATGGGTAAATTAAAAGACTCGTCTATGAATACTATCTATCGGCAATAGTTAGTATCTATGAAAATGTAGCGTAGCGATTCTTCGTATATTTGATGGTATATCAAAGAATAAGGAGCCTTCGTTCTTGAAGGGAAGTCTGAAAATTAGTTATGAAAAAAGCAGCTAGGTAGCTGCTTTTTATTTATTAAGTTACGTGTCTTTAAGAGTCCACTGGCTCCGTATGCTCTGGAGTGGTTATTGCTTGGTTGTCCTCTTCCATCTTCTTCTCTTCAGCTTTTGCTTTTTCAATCATTGGGGTGATTGTTGAGCCTTGAATGAGGATAGAGAAAACAACGACGGAGTAGGTCATCACAAGAATAATCTCTTTTACATCGATTAACTTATCTTGAATCACCCAAATACCAGATGGAATGGAAAGTGCCATTGCCAATGCGAGGCCCCCGCGTAAACCGCCCCACGTCAAAATACGCACTGACCATGGATTATATTTTCTGTAACGTTTAAAGCCTATGTAAGAAAGAAATACACTTAGATAGCGAGCTGCTAGTACAAGAGGGACTGAAATAGCCATCATGATCCAGTCTTCTTTGTGGAATTCAAATAGCAGCATCGACATGCCGATCAGTAGGAATAACACGCCATTCAAGAACTCATCAACAAGCTCCCAAAAATGGTCAAGGTGATCTTCACTCTCTTTTGAAAAGCCAATAAAGCGTGTCCAGTTGCCAATCATAATACCGGATACAACCATCGCGAGTGGGCCTGATACATGGATGTATTCAGCAAATGCGTAACCTGCTGTTGGGACACCAATGGTAAGTAACAATTCCATTGAGTGATCATCGGTGGCACTGATCAAGTAGTGGAATAGCAAACCGAGGACGAAACCATATGTGATACCACCGATAGCTTCTTGGATGAAGAGTAAGGTGACACTACCTACAGTTGGTGCCTCAGTGCCAAATGCAATCGTAAATAGAGTGACGAAGATAACCAAACCGAAGCCATCATTGAAGAGCGATTCTCCTTCAATCTGAGTGGAGATACGTTTGGGAGCATCGAGTTTTTTAACAATAGCCAATACAGCGATTGGGTCAGTTGGCGATATTAGAGCACCAAATAGTAAGCAGTAGACCAAATCAAATTGGATGCCAATTAACTGACAAAACCCATACAGCGCAAATCCAATAAAGAACGTGGAAAACAGTGTGGCTCCAAGGGCTAAAACAGTGATCTCCCACTTTTGATCTTTAAGGTTCGGGAGTTTGATGCCTAGTCCACCAGCAAATAGTAAGAAGCCAAGAATGCCTTTGAGCAAGAAATCTTCGAAGTTAATCCTTGTGACCGTCTCCGTCGCAATTTCGGTGAGATGGAACCAGTTGTTTTGACCCGCAATTAAGATTAGAAGTGAAAGCACCATTGAACCTGCGGTAATCGCAATGGTGGTTTGCATCTTTCCTATCTTGCTGTTTACAAAAGCAATTAGCATCGCAGCTGCGGATAGAAAACATAAAGTATGATAGACCGACATAGAGCTCTCTATTTGTAACATTTTATGAATGGAATTCTCGGCTGATGCTGCTTAAATAGCAAACATTTTTTCGTGATTATTTTGCAAGTTAAAAAGGAGATAAAATAATCATTAATTCTACGTTTAGACGTCTAGACTCCTGAAGTTTGTGTGATAGGATGGAAAGATAACTAAAGGAATGAGGCTGTACTGTGGGAAGTAACGTAAGACAACAGATTGAAGCTCAATTGAAGCAACGTATTCTTTTGATTGATGGTGGTATGGGGACCATGATTCAGGGATACAAACTTGAAGAGCAAGACTATCGAGGAACGCGCTTTGCGGATTGGCATTGTGATCTAAAAGGTAACAACGACCTGTTGATTCTAAGTCAGCCTCAACTTATCAAGGAAATTCACGCTGCATATTTAGACGCGGGTGCAGATATTCTCGAAACCAACACGTTTAACGCAACAACCATTGCGATGGCTGACTACGAGATGGAAAGCCTGAGTGAAGAAATTAACTTTGCAGCAGCCAATCTTGCACGTGAAGTTGCAGATGAATGGACCGCAAAAACACCCGATAAGCCGCGTTATGTCGCAGGGGTTTTAGGGCCGACGAACCGAACTTGTTCTATTTCTCCTGATGTAAATGACCCCGGATATCGAAATGTTTCTTTCGACGAGTTAGTTGAGGCTTACTCTGAATCGACTCGTGCTCTAATTAAAGGTGGTTCTGACCTTATTCTTATCGAGACCATCTTCGATACGCTTAACGCTAAGGCTTGTTCATTTGCTGTTGAAAGTGTGTTTGAAGAGATGGGTATTGAGTTACCTGTGATGATCTCGGGGACTATTACTGATGCTTCCGGTCGGACATTATCCGGTCAAACCACAGAAGCGTTTTACAACTCATTACGTCATGTTAAACCGATTTCGTTTGGTTTGAACTGTGCACTTGGTCCAGATGAGCTGCGTCCTTATGTTGAAGAGCTCTCTCGTATATCAGAATCTTTTGTTTCCGCTCACCCAAATGCTGGGCTTCCGAATGCATTCGGCGAATACGATTTGTCGCCAGAAGATATGGCTAAGCATGTTAAAGAGTGGGCTCAAAGTGGCTTTTTAAACTTGATTGGTGGGTGTTGTGGTACAACTCCTGAGCACATTCGCCAAATGGCACTCGCGGTTGAAAATATCGCCCCTCGTCAATTACCTGAACTTCCCGTTGCTTGTCGCTTGTCTGGCCTAGAGCCACTCGCTATTGATAAAGACTCTTTATTTATCAATGTCGGTGAGCGTACGAATGTAACCGGTTCTGCGCGTTTTAAGCGCTTGATTAAAGAAGAACTGTACGATGACGCGCTCGATGTGGCTCGTCAACAAGTTGAAAATGGCGCTCAAATTATCGATATCAACATGGATGAAGGCATGTTGGATGCACAAGCTTGTATGGTTCGCTTTTTAAACCTTTGTGCGTCAGAACCTGAAATCTCAAAAGTACCAATCATGGTTGACTCTTCCAAGTGGGAGGTTATTGAAGCCGGTCTTCAGTGCATCCAAGGCAAAGGCATTGTTAACTCGATCTCTCTCAAAGAAGGCAAAGAGAAATTCGTTGAACAAGCTAAGTTGATCCGCCGTTACGGTGCGGCTGTGATTGTGATGGCGTTTGATGAGATTGGGCAAGCAGATACACGTGAGCGCAAAGTAGAAATTTGTACCAACGCTTACCGAATTCTTGTTGATGAAGTGGGCTTTCCACCAGAAGACATCATTTTTGACCCAAACATTTTTGCCATTGCTACGGGGATCGAGGAGCATAATAACTACGCGGTGGATTTCATTGAAGCCGTTGGCGATATCAAACGTGATTTACCACATGCGATGATCTCGGGTGGTGTTTCTAACGTCTCATTCTCTTTCCGTGGCAATAACTATGTACGTGAAGCGATTCACGCGGTGTTCCTCTACCACTGTTTTAAAAATGGTATGGATATGGGGATTGTGAATGCGGGTCAGTTAGAAATCTACGATAACGTGCCTGAAAAATTGCGTGAGGCTGTGGAAGATGTCGTTCTTAACCGTCGTGATGACGCCACTGAGAGATTGTTAGATATCGCGGCGGAATATGCAGGCAAAGGGGTAGGTAAAGAGGAGGATGCCTCTGCACTTGAGTGGAGAACTTGGCCTGTTGAAAAGCGCTTAGAGCACGCGTTAGTGAAAGGAATAACTGAGTTCATCGTTGATGATACCGAAGAGGCTCGTGTCAAAGCTTCAAAGCCATTAGAGGTGATTGAAGGCCCACTAATGGATGGGATGAACGTCGTCGGAGACTTGTTTGGTGAAGGTAAAATGTTCCTTCCTCAGGTCGTAAAATCTGCCCGAGTGATGAAGCAAGCAGTCGCGCATCTCGAGCCCTACATCAATGCAGAAAAGCAGGTGGGACAAACAAACGGTAAGATTTTGCTAGCGACGGTCAAAGGTGATGTACATGATATCGGGAAAAATATCGTTGGCGTTGTATTGCAGTGCAATAACTACGAAATTATCGATCTTGGTGTCATGGTTCCTTGCGAAAAGATCTTAAAAGTAGCGCAAGAAGAAAACGTCGATATTATTGGTTTATCAGGGTTGATCACGCCTTCATTAGACGAAATGGTGCATGTTGCAAAAGAGATGGAGCGTCTCGACTTTAACTTACCTCTTCTCATCGGTGGCGCAACAACGTCAAAAGCCCATACAGCAGTTAAGATTGAGCAAAATTACAAGCATCCAGTGGTTTACGTGAACAACGCCTCACGTGCAGTGGGCGTATGTACTTCTCTTTTGTCAGATGAACGTCGCCCTGAATTTGTTGAAAAACTTGAAGCTGATTACGAACGAGTACGTGATCAACATAATCGAAAGAAACCGAGAACCAAACCAGTGACATTAGAAGCTGCTCGAGCGAATAAAGTTGCTATCGATTGGGAAGCTTACACCCCTCCAGTGCCTGTTAAGCCTGGCATTCATATCTTCGATGATTTTGATGTGGCTATATTACGTCAATACATCGATTGGACACCATTCTTTATGACTTGGTCACTTGTGGGTAAGTATCCAACAATTTTCCAACATGAAGAAGTTGGTGAAGAAGCAAAACGTTTATTCGAAGATGCCAACGAGTTACTTGATCGAGTTGAGCGAGAAGGCCTGTTAAAAGCGCGTGGAATGTGTGGCTTATTCCCTGCTGCGAGCGTGGGGGACGACATTGAAGTTTATGCTGATGAAACTCGTACCGACGTTGTGAAAGTATTACGTAACTTGCGACAACAGACCGAGAAACCAAAAGGATTCAACTATTGTTTATCCGACTACATCGCATCTAAAGAGTCGGGTAAACATGATTGGATAGGGGCATTTGCTGTCACTGGTGGTATTGGTGAACGAGAGCTTGCTGATGAATACAAAGCACAGGGAGATGATTACAACGCAATTATGATTCAAGCGGTGGCGGATCGCCTAGCCGAAGCGTTTGCTGAGTATTTGCATGAGCGTGTCCGTAAAGAAATTTGGGGTTATGCTGCGGATGAAGATTTATCTAACGATGATCTCATTCGTGAAAAATACCAAGGTATTCGCCCTGCACCAGGTTATCCAGCGTGCCCTGAGCATACTGAAAAAGGACCGCTTTGGGAGCTACTTAATGTGGAAGAGAATATTGGCATGACTCTAACCTCCAGCTATGCAATGTATCCGGGCGCGTCAGTCTCTGGTTGGTATTTCTCTCATCCTGACTCACGTTACTTTGCGATCGCACAGATCCAAGAAGATCAGCTAGAGAGTTACGCCGATCGTAAGGGGTGGGATAGGATCGAGGCTGAAAAATGGTTAGGGCCAAACATTAACGGTTAAATTGATGTTTACCTCGTCCAAATGTAACAACTAATGAAACGACAAAGGGCTGCAGATACGCAGCCCTTTGTTTTATTGAGTTGAACTTACTTCTCAAACAACTCAGTGTGGAGTTTTTGTATGGCTTGTTTCGATACTGATTCATGGAGCAAGAAGCATAAGTTGTGAGGGCTAGCGCCATAACAAATCATGCGTAGGTTAAAATCTTCTAGCGTGCCAAAAACCTGTTTCGCGTAGCCTTTACTCTCACTCATGTTGTTACCAATTAGGGCAACGAGGCATAGGTCACGTTCAACTTCTACCTTACATAACTCTTCTAACTCTTCTCGTACAGCTTGCGGCAGCTGCGGCGCGCCGCCGGATGTATCGGTTTGATCAAGTGTTAACGATACACTGATTTCAGATGTTGTGATCAAATCGACAGATATCTTATGCTTTGCAAGGATCTCAAAGACCTTTGCTAAGAAGCCGTATGCGTGGAACATATTGGCGCTGCGTAGCGTTACCATGGTTTGGTTACAACGCAAAGCTAGCGCACGGAATAACGGTGAGCTTTCGACTTGGTGGCGAATCCAAGTTCCCCCTTTTTCAGGCTCTTTCGATGACCCCACAAATACCGGAATGTCGTGGCGCAATGCAGGTACTAGCGTAGAAGGGTGAAGGATTTTAGCGCCAAAGTTAGCCATTTCTGAAGCTTCACTAAAGCTGATCTCGGGAATTGGTGAGGCTTTTGGTGCAATTCGCGGGTCTGTTGTGTAGATACCCGGAACATCAGTCCAGATTTCTAGCCCTGCCGCTTTAACGCTCTCAGCAATTAAGGCGGCGCTGTAATCGCTGCCCCCTCGACCTAATGTTGTTGTATTACCGGCTTCGTCAGATCCTATGAAGCCTTGAGTAACAACAACGGATTGTTGGCAAAGTGGTACGAGTTTATCTTGCGCAAGCGTCGAAATTGCTTCAATGTTTGGCTCCGCGCGACCAAAGTTGTCATCAGTACGCAGCACATCGCGGATATCAAAGCGCACTGCTTGAATGCCTCGCTCACACATTAACTGAGTTAGAATGTGCGTCGACATGAGTTCACCACATGCGACTAAATGATCGGTTAACTTCGCACTAGCTTGGATAGATGCAGCCTCGGCCAGGCTGGTTACGGTATCTAATATGCCATACACCTCGGCAGCAGTTTTCGTGCTGTCTTCGAGCTGAGTTAAAATGGCGTCATGAATGTTGGCCAGATTTTGCAGCAGCTCAGTACGGTGCGTTTGATCCTGAACGCCGTTGGCGAGTTCTACCAATAGGTTGGTGACGCCAGAGCAAGCGCTGCTCACGACCAGGCGAGTATTTGGATTGTTTTCGATAATGGTGGCGCAACGACTCATTGCCTCAAAGTTGGCAACACTGGTTCCACCGAATTTAGCTACGTTAAATGCGCTCACTGCGTTCTCCCACGACTTCCTAAAAAATTGTACATCCAATGTTTAGTGAGAAAAGGAACAGAGCAAAAAGAGAGGTATTTAGAATGCTATTTGAAAAATTTACCCTCAGAAGCCCTTCATCAGACTGCGCTGATGACAGTTGATGGGATTCAGCCCAATTCAACCGACAAGTCAAATCCTGCAACTTTGACTTACCTCGGCACTACTCCCCCTCAATGATTGGTGTTGGAATTGCGGTTCCACAAATCATCTACCTGGGTAGCGCTCCTCTTCTACATAAAGCTCAAACATTGAACGGTTTTGAGGCCTTAATGTCAATCAATATTTCAACCTTTATGGTGTTTTTTATTAACGATTTTGTGACACTGGTTTGACCTCCATACTTACGGCTAATTGCTGATAGAGGAAAAATCTATTAGGGTGAAGAACCCTACACCTGAGCCATGTTATTGAATAGAACTTTTAGAATGCTCAGGATAAAAGATAATCAAGGAGCTGACATGTCGATCCAAAGCTTTATTCCGCCTCACCGTATTTTAATGGGACCTGGTCCTTCTGATATTTATCCTCAAGTGTTACAAGCACTAAGCCGTCCTACTGTAGGTCACCTTGATCCTCTGTTTATCGGTATGATGGATGAGCTCAAGCAGCTATTGAAGTATGCCTTTCAAACTGACAATGAATTCACTATTGCGGTTTCAGCGCCAGGTAGTGCAGGGATGGAAACCTGCTTTGTAAACTTGATCGAGAAAGGCGATAAAGTGATCGTCTGTCGTAATGGTGTATTTGGTGAACGCATGCGCGAAAATGTCGTCCGTGCTGGTGGCGAAGTTGTTATCGTCGATGATGAATGGGGGACGCCTGTTTCCATTGATAAAGTCGAGCAAGCACTCGAACAGCACCCAGATACAAAAATTCTTGCTTTTGTGCATGCGGAAACCTCAACTGGTGCAGTCAGTGATGCTCAAGCATTGGGGAAGCTGGCGAAACAGCATAATGCATTATCTATTGTTGATGCGGTGACGTCACTTGGTGGTGTGCCGTTAAAAGTGGATGAATGGCAACTGGATGCGGTTTACTCTGGTAGTCAAAAATGTTTGTCATGTGTACCTGGGCTCTCACCAGTGACGTTTTCTACTGCCGCGATTGAAAAGATTCAAGCAAGAACAACACCAGTACAGAGTTGGTTCCTCGATCAGAGTTTAGTTTTGGGGTATTGGAGTGGAGAAGGCAAGCGTAGTTACCATCATACGGCGCCAGTTAATAGCTTGTATGCGCTTCATGAAGCTTTATTGATACTGAAAAATGAAGGATTAGAAAACGCTTGGGCTCGTCACCAACTGATGCATGAAAAACTCAAAAATGGCTTACAAAAGTTAGGCTTTGAATTTGTTGTGGACGAAGCCCATCGGTTGCCACAATTAAATGCGATTTACGTGCCTGAAGGAATTGATGAAGCAAAAGTTCGTGCTCACTTGCTAGAAACCTATAACCTAGAAATTGGTGCAGGCCTTGGGGCATTAGCTGGTAAAGCGTGGCGTATTGGCTTAATGGGTTACGGCGCTCGATCTGAAAACGTTGCGCTGTGCTTAAAAGCGTTAGAAGAGTCACTCACTGAATAAAATCATACAGCAATGAGATAAAGAAAAGCGAAGGTCATCCCTTCGCTTTTTTTGTATTTATTGTGCCGTCCTAAATAAGGTTGACACTTTCCACCCCCAAAATTGGAGAGTGTTATGAAATCAACAACTAAAAGAAC
>NZ_JAWPOT010000458.1:0-592 GCF_033344415.1 Vibrio sp. 1727 | reverse complement strand
ACATCCCGAGGCTGGTCAAAAATGGTCAGCCCTTTGTCGCCATCCCCTTCAACTTCGAGAGATTTCAATCGCATAAGACGCTTACTGCTTTCACCTTGTGCGTTCTTTAAAATCATCTCCATGGTTGCGATAGAGTCGCCCCAACCTTCATCTCTTGCTTTTCGCTCCTGAGCAATTTCTAGCCCTTTATCTTCATTCGCATAAGTGAATGGCGATGCAACTAGCGAAGCCGACAACATCAAAACTTGCAATACGTGGTTCATTTTTTTCATGGTTCAATTCCTTTTAATTCTGAGTTATGACTGAGTTGCCGTGATGGTAGACGACTCTTTCAAACGCGCGTTATCAGACGGACCTTCTTGTAAGTACGCTTTTTTATCGAATAGCATTAGTAAGGGTGGGAGGAATAAGAAGTCCACAACCAAAGCGATGAAGATAACAATGGCGCTGAGCTGCCCCATATCCGCATTCAGCCTGAAGCTAGACATTGCCAATACAGAAAAACCTGCCACTAAAACCACCGTAGTGATCCACAGTGCGCGGCCAACGGTATGAAAGGCGTAACGAACGGCTTGCTCTGCAGTTTGCCCCT
>NZ_JAWPOT010000457.1:0-592 GCF_033344415.1 Vibrio sp. 1727 | reverse complement strand
TTATGGATTGTCGATTAGGATGCGGAGCTTGCTGTATTGCGCCAAGTATCTCTTCACCGATACCTGGAATGCCCAAGGGCAAACCAGCAGGTGTTCGTTGCGTGCAACTCAACGATGACAATTTGTGTAAGCTGTTTGGTAAGCCTGAGCGCCCTAAAGTTTGTCACGATTTTAAGCCGTGTCCGGTTGTGTGTGGCAAAACCAACCAAGAAGCGCTCGACAACATCACTGAGCTAGAGCAACTTACTTAATCTATTCAGCGCACCTGTTTAATCGTTCCCCAGCTCTCGCAAATACAAGTAGATGGTATCGCGCGATATACCAAGATGGTTTGCAACCATTAAAACAGCGTCTTTGTATTTAAAAATGCCTAGGCCATGCAGGCGCGTCACCAGTTCACGGTTGCGTTTAGAAGGCGCAATGGCTTCATTTTCCCACACTTCTGTTTGCACGGTTTCTATCGTACTGATGATGGTTTCATCGATATTACGCGCAAACGTTTCTGGTGAGCGAGCTCCACCAACACAACACTCGGTGTGTTGCTGAGGCAGCATTGCCTTTAAAAACGCCTGCATCGGTGCATCCATATCCA
>NZ_JAWPOT010000456.1:0-592 GCF_033344415.1 Vibrio sp. 1727 | reverse complement strand
TTTATCGAGAAAGCCTTGGTCATAGTTGAACAAGGTGCGCGAATACAATCCTTCTACGCCATATTTCGCCAATAATTGATCAACTAATCCAAGACGGTAAGCACCTACCATGCATTGGTTCTCACGATCCCACACAAACAGGTGCAGGTAATCATGATCGAAATGATCGATGTCTATCGCTTGTCCGGTCCCTTCGCCAACTTGACGGAAATTATGTTCTCGCAAGCGGCCAATTTCATGCAGGAGAGATGGGATCTGTTGTGCGCTGGCGCAGTACACGTCGAACTCGCCATTTTGAAGCAATTGGGTTTCTGCCGGTAAGCTGTGCAGCTCTTCAAGCAATTGGCCTATGGGTAACCCTGCCGCAATAGGTAAGAGATCATTGTCTGAGACCGTTTGCTGAGTGGCACTTACATCGCGGTTAAGCAGGTAGGTGTTGAGCCTTAGATAATTGACGATCTGATCATCGTTGAGGTTATTGAGTTCTTTAAACTTGATTGCTTGCCCAAAGGACAACTCAATGGTTTTTGCGCTCTTGTTGAGTAGCTCTCTTCCTAACATCAAGGTGCGTAAAAGAGGGTGGATTTTACCT
>NZ_JAWPOT010000455.1:0-593 GCF_033344415.1 Vibrio sp. 1727 | reverse complement strand
ATAGGTGATTGGGCACTCTAAATCGTTCTCCTGTTTGAACTGCTCCCACAGCTGCGGGCGAGTCGTTTGCGGAATAAATGGGTAATGGCTGATGGCTTGGTTGTCTGACAGCTCTGGTAGGTTGGTGTTGCCAATCAGCAACAAGGTTTCCTCACATAAGAGTTGGCTATATTCATAATGAGTAGAAAGAGGCAAACACCGCACATGCAGATCACTTTCGCCATGAATGTTTTTAACTGCGCCATCTCCGGTAAGAATTTTCACGCGAATATTTGGATGGCGCTGGTGGAAATCATCGATATTTGGCACCAACCAAAGACTGGCAAATGAGGGTGTGACATCGACAACCAACAGCTCTTGATCAGTATTGGTCTGAATTAGGCTGGCGGTTGCGTGCTGAATGAGCTCCAGAGCTTCTGTTATTTGGGGCAAATAGCGCTTTCCTTCCTCTGTTAGCTCCACGCCGTTTAACCCTCGATGAATGAGAGGAAGCCCAACGAGTTGCTCTAAAGATGCCATCTGTTTACTGACCGCTCCTTGTGTTACGCACAGGTCATCGGCGGCTTTAGAAAAGCTGAGATAGTTAGCCACAG
>NZ_JAWPOT010000454.1:0-593 GCF_033344415.1 Vibrio sp. 1727 | reverse complement strand
AAGTCATGAATTTCCTTCTAGAGGGAAGTTATGCTCGTGATGTGGTCATTATTGCCCTCGGTGGTGGTGTAATCGTAGATCTCGTCGGGTTTGCTTCAGCCTGTTATCAGCGAGGTGTGGACTTTATCCAAATTCCAACGACGTTGTTGTCCCAAGTGGATTCTTCCGTTGGCGGCAAAACGGCAGTCAATCATCCGCTAGGTAAAAACATGATTGGCGCATTTTACCAACCGAAAGCGGTGATCATCGATACCAACTGTTTATCGACGCTACCTGAGCGTGAATTTGCTGCTGGTATAGCTGAAGTGATCAAATACGGCATTATTTATGATGGTGCATTCTTTGATTGGCTGGAAGAAAATTTAGACCGTTTATACACGTTGGATGAAGACGCGCTTACCTATGCCATTGCACGTTGCTGCCAAATTAAAGCTGAAGTGGTTGCACAAGACGAAAAAGAGTCTGGAATTCGAGCGTTGCTCAATTTGGGTCACACTTTCGGTCATGCGATAGAAGCTGAATTAGGCTACGGCAATTGGTTACATGGTGAGGCGGTGTCTTCTGGTACGGTGATGGCGGCCAAAACGTCACTT
>NZ_JAWPOT010000453.1:0-595 GCF_033344415.1 Vibrio sp. 1727 | reverse complement strand
ACAAAAAGGTTTTCCGACGGATAACGAAGAACACCAAAAGCGCATGATCATGGCGACGTTTGAAGACGAAAATGGTGAAAAAGTAACGGTGCTTAATGGCTACTTCCCTCAAGGGGACAACATTAACCACGAAACGAAATTCCCATACAAGCGCCAGTTCTACAAAGATCTAATGACGTATCTAAACGATCATCACAACAACGATGAACAGTTGATTGTTATGGGTGATATCAACATCAGCCCTATCGATTCAGATATAGGTATCGGAGAACCAAACCGTAAGCGTTGGTTGAAAACGGGTAAATGCTCTTTCCAACCAGAAGAACGTGAATGGCTGAAAACGTTGTTAGATTGGGGCTTTGAAGATACTTTCCGTAAGCTCTACCCAGAAGTGAACGATCGCTTCTCGTGGTTTGACTACCGATCTCGCGGCTTTGATGACAACCGAGGCCTACGAATTGATGTGATTTTGGCGACTCCTTCTCTCGCGCAAAAATGTATTGAGTCGGGTATCGATTATGAATTACGCGGTATTGAAAAGCCTTCAGACCACGCGCCAATCTGGTCGACATTCAAGTAATACATTGCAAAGCAA
>NZ_JAWPOT010000452.1:0-595 GCF_033344415.1 Vibrio sp. 1727 | reverse complement strand
TGACCGTACCGCTGCTGATGCAGAATCGGTGCGATTCCAACTGTTAGCTGATGCTTCAGACAAAGCATTAGAAGTCACTAAAGTCTATTTAGATGCGGTGAAGGCTTATGAAGTCTTAAAGCTGTCTGAGAACAATCTTGCCGTTCACAAAGACATCTATACGGACATCAAAAAACGCGTCACTTCCGGCATCGGCTCGACTGCGGACTTAACACAGGTTGAAGCACGTTTAGCGAAAGCGCATGGTAATCTGGCAGCTGCACAAAACAACCTGTACGACTCCCACACAATGTTTACCCGCTTGGTGGGGCAAACGCCACAAGGGTTAATTTTTCCAAGAGCTGATCAGAACTTTATCCCCTACACCGTCGATGAAGCGGTTGGCTTGGCATTTGAATTACACCCAGTGATTCAAATCGCATTGGCGGATGTGGACTCTGCCAAGTTCCAATACAAACAATCGAAAGGCGTTAACTACCCGACGATCTCGATTGAAGCTTCTCAAACTTGGAAAGACGATGCGGATGGCTTAAAAGGTCGAAGCGATGAAACTCTCGCCATGTTGCGTTTACGCTATAACTTGTTCAACGGAGGT
>NZ_JAWPOT010000451.1:0-596 GCF_033344415.1 Vibrio sp. 1727 | reverse complement strand
TATTACTGCCGTTTCCGATTCATTTCTTAACTTGCTTCCACAGCCTAGCCAATGTATGCGGCTTTCTTTGCCAACACTCAATGGTGGGAACGTTTCAATCTCTTGTGAGTTCTCTCATAAGTTAAAAATGATCCTCTCCATTCTGATTTACATCTACACGATTAAGACGCTTGTTGAAATCCTGCTGACTGAGGTCACGCCTGTACCAAGTAACAAGCCAGGTTCGGGGAGATATTACTAATGATTCAGCTATTACCTATTGTTTCAGGCAGTAGTGCGGCGTTGCGTTTACCTGCCTTGGTCGCGTTTATAGCACAAATAGCGACGACTCTGTTTGGTTGGTTCTTTATCGCCAAGGCGCGCAACGTCACGATTAACTTGGTGATTATTACTTTATTGATTGGGCTTACACTCGCGCTCACTCTTGCCATTTATACGCTTGCCACTGGGCTTTCTTACGTCACGCCCCCGTTTTGGTCACAAGCGGCGGGCATGTTTATCCCAAATAACGCAATTCCTTGCGTGAGTGCGATTTACTCGGCGCGTCTGCTGCGTTGGGTGTGGGAGTGGAAGTTCTACGCGATTGTGAGGGCGGC
>NZ_JAWPOT010000450.1:0-597 GCF_033344415.1 Vibrio sp. 1727 | reverse complement strand
AGGATTAGTCAGTCAAATTGGGTGGGATGGGTTTACCTACTTTGAAGGCATTGATCCGGGCAGTTACATTCTGTT
Source organism: Vibrio sp. 1727 (assembly GCF_033344415.1). NCBI lineage: Bacteria > Pseudomonadati > Pseudomonadota > Gammaproteobacteria > Vibrionales > Vibrionaceae > Vibrio > Vibrio sp. 1727. Next base: position 522 of record NZ_JAWPOT010000450.1, on the reverse strand, counting down.
TTATCCTCAAGGGCAGTCACCATGTAAAGTTTCAATTGAAGGGTTGTATGAGCGCGAGAGTCAAAAAATACAAACACTGAATAGTCAGGTTTGCCTCAAAACAGAAGATGAGGCGGCACTATGATTTTGCATCGCTGGCTGGCTAGTCTACTTCTCTTTTTCTCGTGTTCGACAATAGCTTGTCAGCTCACTGCGTCAACACCTTCAATCCAGTTTGGTAGCGTTTCCTCATTTACGGTGTCGAGCACTCAACAACAAAGTTCAGCCCAGCCGCATGCGGGGATAACATGTGACTTTTCGACACTTGTGTCGTTGTTGAGTGGCGACTATGTGTCCGTCACATTTACCAGCCTCAATGGTGGGCAGATGACCACCCAAGGAGATGCCAGTTCGGTAATTAACTATCAGATCTTTGGCGATTCAAGCCTTTCACAAGAGTATGTTTTTGGCCAATTGCACACCTTCACAGACACCGACTTGTTAGATTTGTTGGGGCTGTTTGGAGACCAAGTTGAGTTCCCT
>NZ_JAWPOT010000449.1:0-597 GCF_033344415.1 Vibrio sp. 1727 | reverse complement strand
AGAAACATCGAATACATAAAACGCCACATGCTGCTCATCAAGCGCAGCATAACCGAGCATATCCCCACCAAGCTGAGAACAAGGAAGATAGGAATAACTTAATTTTGTCGCTCCGATTTGCAGCTCTACCGGTAAAAGCTGCCTCATGAGATCACCAGCAGATTCTAGATCTTGTCGAATCGTTTGGTAAGCAACGTCTAATTCTTGATTTCTCGTGAGTAACATATTGTGCAAATCGAGAGTACGAAACCCTGCTCGTATGCGTGCTTGAAGCTCTTCTACCGATGTTTTTTTATCTACGAAATCATCCGCGCCAGCGTCAATGCCTTTAACAATCGAGCCCTGATCATTGCGTGAAGAAAGTAGGACAAAAAAGATATACCGCTCAAACGCCGCAGATTTGAGTACACGACACAAATCAATACCACTGAGCCCAGGCATCATCAGGTCACTGAGAACAAACTGAATATCTTTTCGGTGCGTCAGGACTTCAAGTGCAGACTCACCGTCCTCCACAGCGATGACTTCGTACCCTTGCTTTTGCAATGCGGAGGTCATGTAAAGCAATACCGTTTTGCTATCGTCGACCAATAAGAT
>NZ_JAWPOT010000044.1:0-12956 GCF_033344415.1 Vibrio sp. 1727 | reverse complement strand
GGCTGTAATTATGACGACGCCGAGTCCCGACCAGACTGCATAAGCAACACCGACAGGGATGGATTTCAGAACCAGAGCGTTAGGGAAGGTGCGAATAAGTCACCAAGTACAAAAATACGCCTTTGTAAGCATTTGAATTAAATCGACTAAAATTTTCAGTTTTGTTGTGGAGGGTACTTGTTCTCACCTTCCTTAGATTGGCTTACACCATTAGAGAAATTTGCTCAGCTTGTTGATTATCATATGGCTTTTGAAACTGTCGCACCTCATGTTTGAATTCGCCCCATATTTTTGCTACAGTGAACCAAATTAAGATCATCTATTTACTAGGCCTCGCATTTGCGGGGTTTTTAATGCTGAATAAAAGGAAAACTTGATGGAATTGCCCAATATTATGCACCCGGTCGCGAAGCTGAGCACCGCATTAGCCGCTGCATTGATGCTGAGCGGGTGCATGCCCGGTGAAATCCGCCCGACGATTGGCCAGCAAATGGAAACTGGCGACCAACGGTTTGGCGATCTGGTTTTCCGCCAGCTCGCACCGAATGTCTGGCAGCACACTTCCTATCTCGACATGCCGGGTTTCGGGGCAGTCGCTTCCAACGGTTTGATCGTCAGGGATGGCGGCCGCGTGCTGGTGGTCGATACCGCCTGGACCGATGACCAGACCGCCCAGATCCTCAACTGGATCAAGCAGGAGATCAACCTGCCGGTCGCGCTGGCGGTGGTGACTCACGCGCATCAGGACAAGATGGGCGGTATGGACGCGCTGCATGCGGCGGGGATTGCGACTTATGCCAATGCGTTGTCGAACCAGCTTGCCCCGCAAGAGGGGATGGTTGCGGCGCAACACAGCCTGACTTTCGCCGCCAATGGCTGGGTCGAACCAGCAACCGCGCCCAACTTTGGCCCGCTCAAGGTATTTTACCCCGGCCCCGGCCACACCAGTGACAATATCACCGTTGGGATCGACGGCACCGACATCGCTTTTGGTGGCTGCCTGATCAAGGACAGCAAGGCCAAGTCGCTCGGCAATCTCGGTGATGCCGACACTGAGCACTACGCCGCGTCAGCGCGCGCGTTTGGTGCGGCGTTCCCCAAGGCCAGCATGATCGTGATGAGCCATTCCGCCCCCGATAGCCGCGCCGCAATCACTCATACGGCCCGCATGGCCGACAAGCTGCGCTGAGCCATGGCTGACCACGTCACCCCCAATCTGCCATCGCGCGATTTCGATGTGACAGAGGCGTTTTATGCGAAGCTGGGCTTTGCGACGAGTTGGAAGGATCGCGGCTGGATGATCCTGCAGCGCGGCGGTTTGCAGCTCGAATTCTTCCCCTATCCTGACCTCGACCCAGCTACGAGCTCGTTCGGCTGTTGCCTGCGGTTGGATGATCTCGATGCCATGGTGGCATTGGTGAACGCGGCGGGAGCCGAGGAAAAAAGCACCGGCTGGCCGCGCTTCAAAGCTCCGCAACTGGAGGCGAGCGGCCTGAGGATCGGCTACCTGATCGATCCCGACTGCACGCTGGTGCGGCTGATCCAGAACCCCGACTGACCGCATGCCCGCGAAAATCAAGATTTGCGGGATCAGCACACCCGAGGCGCTCGATGCGACCATCGCGGCGCGGGCGGACTATGCCGGGTTGGTGTTCTATCCAGCGTCGCCCCGTGCGGTTACGTCGAATGTCGCGGGCGCTTTGACATCGCGCGCAGCTGGCCAGATCGCCATGGTCGGTTTGTTCGTCGATGCGGATGATGCTGTCATCGCCGACGCACTGGTGGCAGCCAAGCTGAACGCGCTGCAGCTGCACGGTTCGGAATCGCCCGAACGCGTGGCCCAGTTGCGCGCGCGGTTTGGCAAGCCGGTGTGGAAGGCGCTGCCCGTCGCCAGCGCCAGCGATGTCGCACGCGCCGCAGCCTATGCCGGGGCGGCGGACTTGATCTTGTTCGACGCCAAGACCCCCAAAGGCGCGCTGCCCGGCGGCATGGGGTTGGCGTTCGACTGGTCGCTGCTGGCCGGATATCGCGGTGCCTTGCCGTGGGGGCTGGCAGGCGGGCTAAATCCGACGAATGTTGCCGAGGCGATTGCGCGCACCGGAGCGCCGCTGGTCGATACCTCCAGCGGCGTCGAAAGCGCGCCGGGCGTCAAGGATACCGACAAGATTACCAATTTCGCCTTTGCGGTGCGCTTGGCCTAAATCGCGTCGATCAATAGGCGTCGTTCAGCGCAAAGATCGGCTTGCGGGTGCGCCACTGCCCTCGGGTGAAGTCGGGAAAATCTAACGTGCGATTGCCCTCAGCAATCGATTGTTCCGACAGAGGCGTGATCGCGCTCCAGGCCAGCGCGTCGTAAATGTCGATTGGCATCGGGGCCTTGGCCTTCAGCGCCTCGACAAAAGCGTGGATCACGAACCAGTCCATCCCGCCATGCCCGGCCCCTGCCGCCAGATCGGCGTAGCGTTTCCATAGCGGGTGATCGTATTTCGCAAACCAGCCCTCGGCAGGCTCCCAGCGGTGCGGCTGTGGGCTCTTGCCCTCCAGATAGATCGACTTGTTGACGTCCATCCACAGCCCCTCGGTGCCTTGCACCCGAAAGCCGAGAGAATAGGGGCGCGGCAGCGAGGTGTCGTGGCACAGCATGATCGTTTCACCATTAGTGCAGCCGATCATGGTGTTGACCACATCACCCAGTGCGAATTTCACCTCGGCGTTGGGATGATCGGCAGAGCCGTTCTTGACGACATAATCATGCAGCCCGCGCGCCTTACAGCCGAAGCCGCCAGCGCCCGCTTCGCCCGGCAACGCGACCTTCAGGGTGCGGGTCTGCGGCGGGTAGCACACGCCGGCATCGGCGCAGCCCTGGTACTTCACGGTCAGGGTGGTCGCGCTCGCGCCGGCCGCGGGCGTGCCGGTGAGGGTGCCGAGCAATTCCTTGCGGTAGGTTTCGACGTCGCCGAAGAATTCGTCGCGGTAGGCCTTGCCCTTCGGCAGCGCCATGGTCGCGCCGGTGAAGGCGGCATCGGCCTTGACCGAGGTGCGGTGCCGGTACAGGTAATAGCCGTCGGCGATCCGCCAGCGCACCTCGATGCGGTCCGGCGCGGTGGCCTGCGCGGACAGGACGAAGACCTCGTCGACCGGCGGCAGTTCGAAGTCCTGGGCGACGGCCGAGGTCGCGGGCAGCGCAAGCAGCAGGGCGAGCCCGGCCAGCCAGCGGCGCAGGCGGATCGTGGATGCGGTCATTGGCTCAGTTTACCGGTCGGCTCTCGGCGGCCAGCCATTGCAGGTATTCGGGCAGGCCGGACGCGGCTTCGACCGCGAGCAGCTCCGGGAGTTCGTAGGGATGCAGTTGGCGCAGGCGTTCCTGCAGGGCGGGGTAGGCCTCGGCACTGGTCTTGACCAGCAGCAGGACCTCGGCCGCGGCCTCGACCTTGCGTTGCCAGCGATAGACCGAACGCAGGCCGGGCAGGAGGTTGACGCAGGCGGCCAGGCGCTCGGCCACCAGCGCGGTGGCGATGCGCTCGGCGCTGTCGGCGTCGGGACAGGTGCAGAAGCAGATCAGGGCGCTCACCGGCATAGGGTAGCGGCTGCCCCGATCCGGCGGGCCTGGCGGACATCCGCGTGCGGCCCTTGAAAGTCGGCGGGCCCGCCCCATCTCGGTGGCATGCCGGGTTCGCCCGGTTCTGTTGTCCGCGGTTTGGCACTCGCTTCGCGCGACTGCTAAAATCGCCGGGTTTTTCCACGTCAATCAACCATTTACCGAGGTTGCCATGTCCAATATCAAGCCGCTGCACGACCGCGTGGTCATCAAGCGCATGGAAGAAGAGAAGCTGTCCGCCGGCGGGATCGTGATCCCGGATTCGGCCACCGAGAAGCCGATCAAGGGCGAAGTCGTCGCCGTCGGCACCGGCAAGGTGCTGGACAACGGCCAGGTCCGCGCGCCGCAGGTCAAGGTCGGCGACAAGGTGCTGTTCGGCAAGTACAGCGGCACCGAAGTGAAGCTGGACGGCGTCGAGCTGCTGGTGGTGAAGGAAGACGACCTGTTCGCGATCCTCGGCTGATCGCGCGTCGCTCCCACACATTTCTCATCCGAATAATTTTTCGAGGTAATTCGCAATGGCTGCCAAGGACATTCGTTTCGGCGAAGACGCGCGCTCCAAGATGGTGCGCGGCGTCAACGTGCTCGCCAACGCCGTGAAGGCGACCCTCGGCCCGAAGGGCCGCAACGTCGTGCTGCAGAAGAGCTACGGCGCGCCGACCATCACCAAGGACGGCGTCTCCGTCGCCAAGGAAATCGAACTGGCTGACGCGTTCGAGAACATGGGCGCGCAGATGGTGAAGGAAGTCGCTTCCAAGACCTCCGACAACGCCGGCGACGGCACCACCACCGCCACCGTGCTGGCGCAGGCGTTCATCCGCGAGGGCATGAAGGCGGTCGCCGCCGGCATGAACCCGATGGACCTGAAGCGCGGCATCGACCAGGCGGTGAAGGCCGCGGTCGGCGAACTGAAGTCGCTGTCCAAGCCGTCGTCGACCAGCAAGGAAATCGCCCAGGTCGGCGCGATCTCCGCGAACTCGGATGCCAACATCGGCGACCTGATCGCGCAGGCGATGGACAAGGTCGGCAAGGAAGGCGTGATCACGGTCGAGGAAGGCAGCGGCCTGGACAACGAACTCGACGTGGTCGAGGGCATGCAGTTCGACCGCGGCTACCTGAGCCCGTACTTCGTCAACAACCAGCAGTCGATGTCGGCCGACCTGGATGATCCCTTCATCCTGCTGTACGACAAGAAGATCTCCAACGTGCGCGACCTGCTGCCCGTCCTCGAGGGCGTGGCCAAGGCCGGCAAGCCGCTGCTGATCGTGGCGGAGGAAGTCGAAGGCGAAGCGCTGGCGACCCTGGTGGTCAACACCATCCGCGGCATCGTCAAGGTCTGCGCGGTGAAGGCCCCGGGCTTCGGCGACCGTCGCAAGGCGATGCTGGAAGACATGGCGATCCTGACCGGCGGCGTGGTGATTTCCGAGGAAGTCGGCCTGTCGCTGGAGAAGGCCACCATCAAGGACCTCGGCCGCGCCAAGAAGATCCAGGTGTCGAAGGAAAACACCACCATCATCGATGGCGCCGGCGAAGGCGCGGGCATCGAGGCGCGCATCAAGCAGATCAAGGCGCAGATCGAGGAGACCTCCTCCGACTACGACCGCGAGAAGCTGCAGGAGCGCGTGGCCAAGCTGGCCGGCGGCGTTGCGGTGATCAAGGTCGGTGCCGCCACCGAAGTCGAGATGAAGGAAAAGAAGGCGCGCGTCGAAGACGCCCTGCACGCGACCCGTGCGGCCGTCGAGGAAGGCATCGTCCCGGGCGGCGGCGTCGCCCTGATCCGTGCCAAGGCGGCGATCGCCGGCATCAAGGGCGTGAACGAAGACCAGAACCACGGCATCCAGATCGCCCTGCGCGCGATGGAAGCCCCGCTGCGCGAGATCGTGACCAATGCCGGCGATGAGCCGTCGGTCATCCTCAACCGCGTGGTCGAAGGTTCGGGTGCGTTCGGCTACAACGCCGCCAACGGCGAGTTCGGCGACATGATCGAGTTCGGCATCCTGGACCCGACCAAGGTCACCCGCACCGCGCTGCAGAACGCCGCGTCGATCGCGGGCCTGATGATCACCACCGAAGCGATGGTGGCCGAGGCCCCGAAGAAGGACGAGCCGGCGATGCCGGCCGGCGGCGGCATGGGCGGCATGGGCGGCATGGATTTCTAAGCCCCGCGATCCATCAAGCAAGACCACAAAGCCCGGCCTCGTGCCGGGCTTTGTGCGTTCTGGCGTCCGAGGCGGGAGACTTCCTACCCGCCCCGCGGCAATGTCTGACGCGAAGATCAGAAAACGCCGATATGAACGCGTGCTCGCGGGCGCAACCCTGAGCAGCCGTCCCTGCAACGGAGCGCTGCGTGCCGCGCCTGACCGCACCCCGGCGGCAGGCCGAGGTGTGCGCGCCACTGCCGGCCGCCCACGCCGCTGCGCGTTACGCGCGCCACCTGCCCGAGCGCACGCTGCTGTACGCGCTAGTGCAGGCGCACTACCCGGACTTCATCGCGCGTCTTGAGGCCGAAGACCGCCCGCTGCCCGAGTATGTGCGCGAGGAGTTCGAGACCTACCTGCGCTGCGGCGTGCTCGAGCACGGCTTCCTGCGCGTGGTCTGCGAGCACTGTCGTGCCGAGAGGCTGGTGGCGTATTCCTGCAAGAAGCGCGGGCTGTGCCCGAGCTGCGGCGCACGGCGCATGGCCGAGTCGGCGCGGCATCTGGTGGACGAGGTGTTCGGCCCGCGGCCGGTGCGGCAATGGGTGCTGAGTTTCCCGTACCCGTTGCGCTTCCTGTTCGCCAGCAAGCCTGAGGCGATCGGCCCGGTGCTGGGCATCGTGCATCGTGTGATCGCCGGTTGGCTTGCCGATCAGGCCGGCGTGCCGCGGGATACGGCGCAATGCGGCGTGGTGACCCTGATCCAGCGCTTCGGCAGCGCGCTGAATCTCAACATCCACTTCCACATGCTGTGGCTCGACGGCGTGTACGAGGACACCACCGAGCGTCCGCAGCGCAAGCCGCGCCTGCACCGCACCCGTGCGCCCACATCGGCGCAACTGACGGAACTGGCCAACACCATCGCGCATCGCGTGTGCCGGCACCTGTCGCGCCGCGGCTGGCTCGAAGGCGAAGACGAATCCGTGTTCCTGTCCGACAGCGCGGGTAGCGACGACGGCATGGATGGGCTGCGGATGAGTTCGATGACCTACCGCATCGCCACCGGTCGCGACGCTGGCCGCAAGGTCGTCACGCTGCAAACGCTGCCTGGCGACGCCGGTCCGCTGGAGGGCGACGCCGGCAAGGTCGGCGGCTTCTCGCTGCATGCCGGCGTGGCCGCGGAAGCACACGAAAGCCACAAGCTCGAAAAGCTGTGCCGCTACATCACGCGCCCGGCGATCAGCGAGCAGCGGCTATCGATCTCGCCACAGGGCAGGGTGCGTTACCAGCTCAAGACGCCGTGGCGCAATGGCACCACGCATGTCGAATGGGATGCGGTGGACTTCATCGCCAAGCTGGCGGCACTGGTCCCGCCGCCACGCGCGCATCTCACCCGCTTCCACGGCGTATTCGCCCCGAATGCAAACCTGCGCGCGCAGCTGACGCCCTCGGGGCGCGGCAGGCGGCCTGCGGGCGATGCGGCGCCAGTGGACGTCAGCGCCCACGACGAGCCGCGCAGCCCCGAGCAGAAGCGCCGTGCGATGAGCTGGGCGCAACGGCTCAAGCGGGTCTTTTCCATCGACATCACCACCTGCGCCCACTGCGGCGGCGCGGTGCGGATCGTCGCCAGCATCGAAGACCCCAAGGCCATTCGCGCCATCCTCGCCCACTTCGAGAAACACGGCGCGCTGGAGCAAGCGCACTACCGGCCCGCAGCGCGCGCCCCGCCGCCCGCCGCGTGATGAGGCGCCGGCCACACAGCCGGCAGCCAAGCCAGAGTCCGATCCGATGCGGCCACGACCCCGCAGGGCTGCGCTCGGCCCTGTGCCGGGATTCGGTGAGAAATGGCTACGCACTGAGCCGCTGCGTGGCCCCGCGATGTCGAAAACCCACGCATGAACCCCCGATCTGTGCCCGATCTGTGCCCAAAGCGGCGCTTGCGCGGCCGCTTCCTACCCGCCAGACTCGCCAAAAAGGGCGGTTGAACTTCCTATACCCATATCCCACTTTAGGTTTGGCAGCACCTTTTCAATCAGGTGGTTGTTTACACCAATCCAGCTATTGGCCAATTGAATATTGGTTTCGTCTACTTTTTTTGATTTTTTAAACAGCTTGGTAAAACCGAGTGCCAAAACAGGGGGACCATGTAAAAACGTGCTTCCTGTAATGACTGAACCAACTGTGAGTCCTTTACTGACTTTTTGCAATAAGGATGCTTTTTTATGAGCAGTAGACATAAATCTAACCTTGAGTGTAGAGATTTAAAAAAATGTTCCAACTATAAACAACGGAAATTGAAATACAATTGTATATTTGAAGATGTTGACATTTTTTATGGATTTACCCATTTTCTGCAATTTTAATCCACTTTATCATAAGTGAAGCATTGGTATTTGGTGTATAAAGTTCTTAAAAACTTTTATTGAAACATATATCTCATGTTTTTAGAAATCCGATAAATTGAAAACAATGGAGGGCAGAGTAAAACTTGAAGTGCGACATAAACCACCTAATTAATTTAAAGGGTTTATGGAGTATATAAAATTGTCATACCATCATCTTAACTTTGAAGATCGTACTGCATTAATGCTTGAGTCAAGAAAAGAAGGCTTTTCAGCCAGAAAATTTGCTGAACTCATTAAAAGACATCCTAGTACGATCTATCGTGAGCTTAAAAGAAATAGCATCAATGACGTTTATCAAGCTCGATATGCTTCTGATAACACCTTCGCTAGACGTAGACGTGGTCACAGAAAACTCAAAATCGATTCAATCCTCTGGAAATTTATTGTTGAAGCGATCCGTTGTTTATGGTCTCCTCAGCAAATAGCAAAGCGTTTAAAGACATTTCCTGATTTGGATCAAACAATGAATGTAAGCCATACAACGATTTATTCAACGATACGAGCATTACCAAAGGGTGAGTTGAAAAAAGACTTATTATCCTGTCTACGTCATGAAAATAAAAAGCGAAAAGCTAACGGTGAACCTAAAAAAGATTCTATATTACAGGATATTAAAACTATTCATGAGCGCCCAGCCGAAGTTCAAGAAAGAAAAATACCGGGTCATTGGGAAGCTGATTTAATTAAAGGTAAAGAGTAAGCGTAACACCAACCACACCTTGCGGTGTGGCTGTTGATCAGTAAGGCAGTAGTTGTTGCAATTGCTCGTGGGTATTGGCTTTGGGCAACTCTGTCAGCAACCGGCATAAGTAATCATAGGGTTCCAGACCATTGATTTTGGCGGTTTCGACCAAGCTGTACAATGCGGCACTGGCCTGTGCACCCGACTTGGTATTGGCAAACAGCCATGCCTTGCGACCAATCACGAACGGTTTGATGGCGCGCTCAGCGCGATTGTTGTCGATATTCAACCTGCCATCATCCAGATAGCGCATCAGCTTGGGCCACTGGTTCAGGCTATACGTAATAGCGGCTCCCAGTAAACTTTCTTTCGTGACACTCTCGCTTGATTTATCCAGCCAGCTTTTGAATTGTTCTAACAGTGGCTTGGCTAGCGTTTGTCTGGCGTCATATTTCTTATCAGGCGGCACGGTTTTTAATTGACTCTCCAGTGCATAGAGTTTCTGGATATGGTTAAGGGCCACATCCGCCTTACCCGTTTTGCCTTTACCCTGCGCTTTTTGTGCTTCAACGAACTTACGTCTGGCATGTGCCCAGCAGCCGACTAAGGTCGCGTGGGTTTTCTCATATCCGGCATAACCATCAACCTGCAGATAGCCGGCAAACCCCGCCAGGAAGTCGGTGGGATGTATGCTGCTGCGACTATCCTGATAATCAAACAGCACCAGTTTGGGGCCAGTACTTTGCTCTAAGCCACAGCCATACACCCACATGTAGCAGGTGCTTTTCTCAACATCCAGCACATTAACCGTGGTTTCATCTGCCCATAGCACCGGCTGTTTCAGAAGCTCAGCTTTCATTAACGCCAGTAACGGTTTCAGTTTCTCTGCACAGCTTATCAGCCAGCGGCTCATCGTTTGACGGCTAAGCTCAATGCCTGCCTGATTAAACAACTGCTCCTGACGGTACAGCGGCAAGCCATAGTGCATTTTGCTGCTGATGATTTGGGCAAGTAGACTCGGTGTGGTCATGCTTTTCGGGATAACCGCCGGTGGCACATCGGCAATTTTTATCTCGACCTTGGTGCCGTTGGTCTCACACTGCCGGCAGCTGTATTTCAGCCGCACGTTTCTCAGCACCCGGATTTGTGCTGGCACGAATTCAATTTGCTCACTGACTTCTTCACCCATTTTATGCAGCGCATGGCCGCAGCAGGCACAGGTTTTATCGTCAATGTCATGGATAACATCAACGCGCGGCAGCTCAGGGGCAATCCTTGGTCGGCGTGGCTTAGCGGCGGGTTTCTCAGCGCTCTCGGTCGTCTGATTATCTGGCTCTGTCGCTACTGACTCGTCTTCAATCAGCTGTTCGGCCTCATTTAAGACTTCGCCATCACCTTCGTAGGTCTCGCTGCTGGGGCTAAATTTCTGGTACTTCTTCAGGTTGTAACGCTCCAGCAATTGCTGCAGCTTGTCCGACAGTTGCTGGTTAACCCGCTCTAATTTGGCGATGCGTTTATCTTTTTGTGCCAGTTTCCGCTCAAGCTTTTGCGTCTGCTCAAGCAGCATTTTCTTGAGCAGTTCAACATCATCAGGTAAGGATTGAGGTGTCTTTTTCATGGCCGCTATTGTAACGGCCAATTGGGCTAAGTGCTTGGTAAGATTTAGATTGTTTTGGATGCGATCACAAGGATTTATAGCCGATCGTCATATCAGCCCACACTCTGGTAATGCAGTGGCTGATGGGCGGTGATTTTTTGAATATCGACACCTTGCAACAGCCAATGCCACTGTTGTTCGCTAATAGACAGGATTTTGCCAGGCATCTGCCTTGGCCAGCGGAACTTGTCTTTTTCAAGCCGTTTGTACCATAGGCAAAACCCGGTGCTATCCCAGTACAGTACTTTTAACCGGGTACGCTGCTGATTGCAAAATACAAACAGTGCGCCACTAAAAGGCGAGAGCTGCATCTCTTGCTCAACTAGCAACGATAAACCATTAATAGATTTACGAAAGTCGACCGGCTGTTTATGCAAATAGACCTGGGGCACATCAAGAAACATTTTCATGGTCAGAGCGCTCTGAGCAAGGCCGCTAACCACAGCACATCAGTGCCGGCTGGAAACTGCAATTCCACATCACGCTTACGTAGTAAAATGGATTTATTCAGCTGCAAGCCCTGTGGCGTCAGCTCAATAAAGCCACCGTCATCATCCTGAAACGCCAACAATTGTCTCTTGCGATAACTAAAATATGTAGGAATGATGCCCTGACGTTTTGCAAATTCAGTTTGGGTGAGGCCACTTTGGGCTTGCTCGGCGAATAAAGCGAACCATTGTTCTTTGGTGCGGTGCATGATGATTACCCTGGCAGTTGATAATGGCAGACAGGGTAAAGTTGATCAGTTAGGATTGGAATGTGTGGTTGGCGTTACGCTTACGGTAAAGACAATAAAAGTTCGATAGCAACACTTATTGAACGAAATACACGGCTCTGTATCTTGGCAACATTACCTGATGCAAAGGCAGAATCAGTGCGCAAGGCTTTAACTGAAGCTCTGAAATATTTACCTGCAGAACTGCGTAAAACGTTGACCTATGACCGTGGACGTGAGATGTCAGAACATAAAATACTCGAAGAAGATTTAGGCATAGATGTATATTTCTGTGACCCACATTCACCCTGGCAAAAAGGCACATGCGAAAATATGAATGGTTTAATTAGGCAATATTTACCTAAAGGGATTGATTTAAATCAGGCAGATCAGCATTATTTAAATCAAGTTGCCATGTCACTGAATACTCGTCCTAGAAAAGCGTTAGATTGGCTTACACCATTAGAGAAATTTGCTCAGCTTGTTGATTATCATATGGCTTTTGAAACTGTCGCACCTCATGTTTGAATTCGCCCATCTTTTTGAGTTCTAGTTAATGATTAAATATATTCTTCAACCGTACTGGTCATACGTTTTTTCATTTTGTAAGGCTTGTAATGAGGAACATAACAAGGCTTGCAAACTGCTTCATAGGTTTTGGTATCAGAATGATAATAAAAGCGATCCAGTGGTTCATAGCCATTGCAATGATGGCAATAACGCTCAAAACCCAATGAAGTGAAGATCATCTTCTGCACAAATGCTTGTTTTTTATGTTTTGCTTTAAGTGTAGGTGAGTTTTTGACTTCACAAGAACAGATATAATCTTGGTAGTTATCGAACTCTGGTGCTTCTTGGTGTATGTGAACAAACCGATTTATAACTTTTGGATCAAAAATATTCCATTGTTGGTCATGTTCTGAAAATAGGAAATATCCATCTGCACCTGATGGCATTTCTTTACTGTATTTCGAGTAATGGATAACATGTTTTTCCGTTGGCTCAAAGTCATTCAGGAACATTCTCAAGGTATTGAGGTTCGGGAATTGGACTTTCATTAACTGTGCTTGAGTCACCAGATTGGATCTTGATTCGTAGTTCACCAGAACCATAATTTTACGGCTTTTGTCGATTCTGCCGATGATGTAATTATAGATATGATCAGACATTGTATTTTCTCCTATTCTATAGAGATCCATGTTAAGAACATGGATCATTCCCAAAAAATGCAATGAGATCGTTGCTCTGGTAGCTAAACTGCAATTCGGTGTAGTCCATTTTCAGTGTGCTATCTAAGTACGGTGTAATGTCGAGTTGCACGAATGAATCAATAAATTCACTTTCTGCGCCATACGCATCTATTGAGCCTTTGAACAGCTCCAGTACATTGCATGTTACATAGTCGCCAATTTCTGATTTATGTGTCTTACATGATGGTAGTAGTGCCAAGTCATTCAGGATCACTTGAACATGAGTGCCATCATATGAGCCTTGATATAGGCTGTAATATTTTTCAGGATTCAAGATACATTCAAGAACTAAATCAAAGTTGTTGCTGTAAGAGTTACGCGTAGCGACATATACACTTTCTGCTACTGGCTTTTCGACTTTGGTGAGTGTGATTGAGTCTGAATGCTCATGAGCGAACAAAATAGGGTCGTCTACGTCTTGTTCTTCATCTGGCTCAGGGTATAGGAAGTATAAACCACCTTTTTGCTCCTCATCCGAAGTATCTTACCTGAAATTCCCTCACTCGTTTACCGC
>NZ_JAWPOT010000448.1:0-598 GCF_033344415.1 Vibrio sp. 1727 | reverse complement strand
GCGTTTCAAGCGGCATTCGTAATCGATACGCAGCAATATGGACACTGCGACGGACATAATAATCAGACTGGAACCACCATAACTGATTAGTGGAAGCGTCAAACCTTTGGTTGGAACAATACCAGCGGCTGCGCCCACATTGACCATGGTTTGAAACGCAAACCAAATACCAATACCAAACGCTAAGTAACCACCAAACATCTCGCCTTCTTCAAAAGCACGTTTGCCGATATACACAGCTTTAAGTACCAAGCTAAAAATCAACATCAGTACTAAAACAACACCGACGAAACCAAGCTCTTCAGCCAATACCGCAAATACAAAGTCGGTGTGCGCTTCTGGTAGGTATTCCAGTTTTTGAATTGAGTTCCCTAACCCTTGACCAAACCATTCTCCGCGACCAAACGCCATCAAAGATTGAGTCAACTGATAGCCGCTACCGAACGGATCTTCCCATGGGTCAAGAAACGAAGTAACACGGCGCATACGGTACGGTTCTACCAAGATCAAACCGACGACAGCGCCAATGCCAGCAATCATCAGGGCCAGAAACTGGGTAAGCTTCGCGCCCGCGATAAATAACATGCCAAACAGAGTA
>NZ_JAWPOT010000447.1:0-598 GCF_033344415.1 Vibrio sp. 1727 | reverse complement strand
TTGCCGTGTTCACAGATTTATCATCTGATCTAAGCCTTGCTGTTAACTCGATGTTAACTTAGAACAACACCACAGTGACGTGGAAGTGGGTTAACGGTAAGGATGTACCATGAGTTGGAGAACCATCAGCTTTAGAAAGCGCATGCTGGTCATTATGACGCTCTCGGGCTTGATCGAGTTACTTCTGCTCGTCGCCGCAGGTTTTACCTACCTCAAAGTCAATCAAGAACACGAAATGGGTGAAAAGGCACTCGGTGTTGCCCGTTTCCTCGCAGAGTCTGAAATCGTCATTGAGATGGTGGAAGCTCAGCAGCCAGAACCTTATCAAGAGTCCTTTCGCGCACTTACTAAAGCGATTGGTGCGGCCTTTATTGTGATTGGGGATAACCAAGGCGTGCGCTTAATTCATCCGGTAGATGAGCGAATTGGTAAGCCTATGAAAGGGGGAGACAACCAACGAGCTCTGGTCGAAGGTCAATCCTATGTGTCTACAGCTCGCGGTTCTTTGGGTTATTCCGTCCGCGGTAAAGCGGCGATATTCGACGCACAAGGTAACATCATTGGTGTGGTGTCGGTGGGGTATTTGCTCGACAGGCTC
>NZ_JAWPOT010000446.1:0-598 GCF_033344415.1 Vibrio sp. 1727 | reverse complement strand
TATTCAGTATCAATATAGCGATTGACTGCATCGTAGTAGTTTTTTGTAGTAACGAGCATTACCACAATGAATAGAACTAAAGGAAAGAAAACAACAAATGAGAGGCTAAATCGCCTTTGGTTAACCATTGAGTACCATTGTTTAAGTGTTCGCCTCTCATATGCATCGGCTTAAAGAGGCTGTTTATAGTTATTAATGAACATATTCACAAATTTTAATAAATATAGAATGCGGTGTCACTTCACTTGCCACAAATTGATACTTAATGCTGCCATATTGACAGAAACATGACCTTCATAATCAATTATTTCACATTTATCTAATAATTGATGCAAGTGTTTCGCATTCAAGCCTAACTGCCACAATGGTAGGTCAATCGTGCTTTCTTGTAGACCAATATTGACTGCAACAATGATCGTCTCTTCACCAAGCTGTCTTGCATAAGCAAATGCCCTTTCGTCACAATACAGCCATTGCATGCTACCAGATTGTAAGGCTTTGAACTGTTTGCGAATTTCAATCCACTGTTGGTACAGTTGGAGCCAAGGAGAACCCTGAACTAAATGCCAAGGGAAACAACGTCTGTTATCCGGGTCAA
>NZ_JAWPOT010000445.1:0-600 GCF_033344415.1 Vibrio sp. 1727 | reverse complement strand
CCTTGAATTGTCCCAATTGCGCGAGGAAGATAACAATCGCTAGGCCATTAACAAAACCAATCATTACAGGGTGTGGAACGATTCGAATGAATTTGCCCAATTTAAATAAACCGGCAGCAATTTGCAGAATACCGGCCAACATAATGGCAGCAAATAAGTACTGAACACCGTGGCTTGCAACAAGAGAGACCATTACTACAGCCATTGCGCCTGTAGCACCAGAGATCATGCCTGGGCGACCACCAAAGATTGAGGTGATAAGGCCAACGATGAATGCTGCGTACAGACCAACCATTGGGTCTACACCAGCAACGAATGCAAATGCTACGGCTTCAGGGACAAGTGCTAGGGCAACCGTCAAACCTGATAGCACGTCATTTTTAATAGAGTGCTTAGAAAATTGCGGGAATTCGAACATGTTTGTCTTTAAGTTCTCGTTGAGATGAGTTTATCCCGACACATATTCGTATTTGCATTAACCACTAAGTGATGAAAATACATTCAAGGTACTTAGTGTAAACCGTAGTAATAAAAGAGCAGCAGTAGAATGGTGTCGAAAACTTGAGTTGGCGAATGCTACCGAAAAGTGTGATTAAGTTC
>NZ_JAWPOT010000444.1:0-600 GCF_033344415.1 Vibrio sp. 1727 | reverse complement strand
CTGCTTTTCTTCATTCTGGTTCACACCTTTTGTTGTTATCCACAAAAAGGTGCAAGGCTAAATCAAACTAATCTGCTAGAGGGTCAATTTAAAGTGCAAAATTATTCTTCTTATTAATACATACAAAGATCTCTTATTACGTCCCAGCAAGCTGGGGATAAAATGCCTGGCCATTTCCTAGCTAAAGCTAGGGGCCAGCATTGGCACTCGCTGATTCTTTCTTTTGTCATACGACAGGAACCCTCAACGCACTCTATAAGACCGTAACCCTGCGGGGCTTGTCGCTTCGCGACGGCTTAGCAGTGGCATGAAGGCAGAATTTAGGCCTGAGTGAATAAAAGCGCTCAATGTCACGCTAAGAGTATGTTTAACAAAGATGTAATTGACGTGCATTGGATTAGATACATACAATTAGTAAATACAAATTGTATGTACTAATGGTGAACTAATGCACATTATCTTTTTTAACACTAAAGGCGGTGTTTCTAAATCAACGCTTTGTGAGTTCAGCTCAACGGAGTTGCAGCGATTAGGATACAGCGTCCATGTTGATAACACTGACCAACAAGAACACGTTACGTTGTTGGAGAATGAGCAAGC
>NZ_JAWPOT010000443.1:0-601 GCF_033344415.1 Vibrio sp. 1727 | reverse complement strand
GTTAGATGAATACATGGACATTCAACGCTTTAATGCCGATCGCGGATTTGGGCGAACTAACTTAGCCAATGTATATCGTAGTTTGGGAGAGGCTAATAAAGCGATAGAACTGTATCAACAAGCTATTGACATCGAACCTTATTTCGAAAATAGCTACGTCAATTTAGCGGACATGTATCGCCGACAAGGTGATGAAGCCAAAGCGGTACAAATTCTGCGTGCGGGAATGAAAGCGCAGCCGAAATCAAGTTCGCTGCCTTACAGTGCAGGGCTTGCGCTGTTAAGACAAGGCAACAGCAAACAAGCTAATCAGTATTTAAAACAGGCAGCAGAAAGCGCGAAAGATAACGCTCAGTATTGGGATGTGTACGGTTTAGCGTTGGAGAAATCCGACGTATTAGAAGCGAGTAAGGCGTTAAACAAGGCGTTTGAAGTTGGTGGCGACCCACGGCATCTTTATGCCCAGTGCGAAGTGTTGGCGAGAAACTATCGACAAGGCGGCGTTGCATTTGCCTTTGAACAGTGCACCAAGCAGCTTGGTGCACATGCTCCTGAGGAAGTTATTCAACAGCTCAAAGCGACCGTGACTACAAAGAAATAG
>NZ_JAWPOT010000442.1:0-601 GCF_033344415.1 Vibrio sp. 1727 | reverse complement strand
ACCAGTACCTTCGACGCTTGCTTGGCGCGTTTCCAAACGCACAATGTGCGGCTGCTGCAACTGAAGTTCGGCAGCATCTTCAATGGTGACAATACGTTCACCACTGCCGATAAAGCCTGACAAAGCGTTCAGTAGTGTTGTCTTACCAGAACCAGTACCACCTGAAATAAGAATGTTGCACTTGCAGTGGCTCGCAATGGAAAGTAGCTTCGCCATTTCAACGGACAGCGCGCCAAACTGAACCAAGTTTTCCAACTTGATTTTTTGCTCTTTAAACTTACGAATTGAGATTGAAGTACCATCAATCGCAAGAGGTGGTATTACGATGTTTACACGACTACCATCTTCTAAACGCGCATCACAGAGCGGTTTCGATTCATCAATTCGACGCCCTACATTGGATGCAATGCGTTTGGCGATAGTATTGAGCTGCTTTTCATTGACGAACTGGATTGGCGACTTCTCTACCTTGCCGTTGATTTCGATGAAAATATCTGACGGACCATTGATCATAATGTCCGAGATATCATCGTTATCAACCAACGCTTGAAGCGGTCCTAAACCTTTAAGTTCATCCAGTAGTGCTTTGACGAGATCTAAA
>NZ_JAWPOT010000441.1:0-601 GCF_033344415.1 Vibrio sp. 1727 | reverse complement strand
CGGGCCAATAGGTCCGCTTTTTTATTTCATTGAATTTTATGAATCTTTTGGGCTTTCAAGTAGGAATATTCCGAATAAGACATTGTTGTGACCAAGGGCGAATTTTTTCTTCGAGAATGCTCCATTATTAAACTCCCCTATATAAAGAGTTTACAACTGATGAAAAATTACCTCTTGAATGTTTTTACGCTCGCTGTCGCGGTGATTTCATTTCCGCTTTTGGCGCAAAATAGTGACCCATTGCCTTCGTGGAACGACGGTCAAACCAAACAAGCAATTATCCAATTTGTCAGTGATGTTACTGACGCTAACTCTCCCAATTTTGTTGCTCCTCAAGATCGTATTGCCACTTTTGATAACGACGGAACGTTATGGTCAGAAAAGCCGATGTACTTCCAAATCTTGTTTGTGCTCGACCAAATTAAAGAGCAAGCGGCTAGCCACCCTGATTGGAAGACGACTAAACCATACTCACTGGTGTTAAGCGGGCAGATAGATAAGCTGAGCTTAGAAGATGTTCTAACCATGGTGCAAAAAACGCATTCAGGAATGAGCAGCGATGAGTTCACTTCTATTGTACAGGCTTGGATAAGTACGGCTA
>NZ_JAWPOT010000440.1:0-601 GCF_033344415.1 Vibrio sp. 1727 | reverse complement strand
AAGACATTGAAATCAACAGCTACGATTTTGATGCTGATTTGCTAGCAGGTGCTGCTGGCGAAGAGCAAGTAGAAGAAGTGCTGCATAGCCACCTATTGAAATCGAACTGTTTGATCACCAACCAGCCAGACTGGGGGAGCGTTGAAATTCGCTACCAAGGTGCCAAGATCGATCGTGAGAAGTTGCTGCGCTATTTGGTGTCTTTCCGTGAACACAACGAGTTCCATGAGCAATGTGTAGAACGTATTTTCACTGACCTGATGAAATACTGCCAACCAAACAAATTGACTGTGTTTGCGCGTTACACTCGTCGTGGCGGCTTGGATATCAACCCTTACCGTTCGACAGAACAAGATAAGCCAGCTCATAATCATCGCATGGCTCGTCAATAATAGCGTGATAGGCAGAAATAAGTTCGGCAATCAAAAGGATTGCCGGGCGTTTTTATTGCCCAAGCATGTTACTATACCAAATGACTTCAATCGGCTATAAAAAGCAAGTTGAAGTCATTTGGGTTTATCCGCTATCTAAAACAGTTCGAGGGAACGAAAAGAATGTTTTGGGACAGTTCGCGTCTAATTAAATTAATAGGCTTTTTTTG
>NZ_JAWPOT010000439.1:0-601 GCF_033344415.1 Vibrio sp. 1727 | reverse complement strand
TAATCAAACCTTGTGCACGACCTTTCTCAAGGTCTCTCTGTCTTTTTTGATACTCATTTAAACTATCTGAGCTCTCTTCTTCAGTGAAGTTCTCAGCAAATTCTTTGCCTGTTATTACCCCCTCAAATACAGAAATGCCATTCGTGCAAATACCCTCGTTAGCTCTGAAGAGTACTAATTGAAGGTCTTGTTCAGAATAAATTGGTGTGTACATGTCTTGACCCGATGACTAAAAGAATAGAAGTAAAATACCATATAAATACACCTCCTTCAATATATGTGCACAAAAAAGTGCACTAAGTATATTTAAGTCTATAAAGTGTGTTTAAATATGGTATTATATAGTTGTCGGTCTTTAGTAATGGTTCAGCCAATGGTTAATATTTTTGAAACAACAAACCTAATAGAAAACGAATTGGTGGCTTTGCACGAGAGTGTTAGCTTCAAGTTCAATGCGGTTGTAGAAGAGTTTATAACGATTTTGCGATCTAGTGATTCGCTAGTGTTTGTTCCTTGCAGTATGGGTAAAGACTCCAGCACAGTTTTGAATGCTGCTTCTGAAGCTTATCGAGTTTGTATTCAAAATGGTTGGATCGAAAAA
>NZ_JAWPOT010000043.1:0-15871 GCF_033344415.1 Vibrio sp. 1727 | reverse complement strand
GAAACTCGGTATGTTGTTTAAGAACTGATCAACATGGGGCTACCATGTCTTCTCACCGAATTAAGCAACAAAGCCGGATAATAAAGTAAAGAAGCTTGAAAAATCAATAAAAGAACAAAATAATGATATATCTAAGCTGAATCAATTTATTGAACAGTTGAAAGATAAAATAAAAAACCTTTCTAATCCAAGTAAGCCAGAAAAAGAACCTGAACAGGAATATGAATATCAACACCTTTTTCCAGAATTGAATCCAAATAACTTTCCTGACATTACTGAACATAATGAACAAGAAAAAAAGAAAAGAAAAAATAGGTTTAAGAGATAAACCTATTTTGGTTTGATGAATTATTTACTTGTCTCGATTGTTAATCTCAAGGGTTTTTAAAGGATCAGCGACATACTTTATATGTTCGCTTGTAATATTATTACCATATCCGATCTGTATTGTTTTTCCGAATGATTTTTTCTTTTGATCTTCTTCTCGATGTGTTCCTGTTAATTGGTCAATATGTTCCTGCATGTCAAGTTTATAATCATCATAATGGTTTTGTATCATTTCGACTTTATTACCTACAAACTTTGCGATTAGATATATATCTACACCTTGTTTTAATCTTTCAGTTATATAAGTATGGCGGCATGAATATAGCGTATAAGTCCTATCTGTCCTCAGGTAATCACCTTTATCTAACCATTTCAAGTAATTACCGAACTGCTTTGAATAACAAGTGAACTTGCCTTCTGAACTTTCTAATATAGATCTTTGAATAGTATTAAAGTTTTTTAATGTGACTTTTTTATCTGGATTTTGGAGTTTTGCCATTTCAAGGATAGATTGTTCTATTGTCCATTCTTTTAATGTGATTTTTCTTCCTTGCTTAATGTGCCTTGCTGTTTTCCCTTTGGTGATCAATACCGAATATTCTGTTTCACCATAGTCATTTGTAGATCGTTTAAAATCACTAAACTTCAAGTGTTTAACTTCTTCGCCTGGTCTGATCCCAGTTTCAATCAAGAACTTAAAGTAATATTTTAATGTTCTTCTATATTCTTTTGTTTTGGCTTGTTTTCCTACTGTCTGGTTTATGTAATGATCAAATCCTGCTTCTATGACTGTGAGGTGTGGCAATAAAAATGAATGCCTGATTTCTTGTTCTGTTGTTTCGACTTTTGGGATAATAGGAAAGTCAGACTTTTTAAGAAGCTCCTCTTCTTCAAGATGTTCAAAAAGTTTTTTGAAGCAAGATTTATGTATAGTTATACGGCTTTTTGATAATTCGAGAGTTTCAAAATAAAGACGAACATTTTTAGTCGTAAGAAAAGACACTGATTTTCTGTTGAAGAAAGGGATCATCACATTTTCAAAAACATATTTATAATCAGCGTAAGTTGTTTTTTTGATTTTTTTTAGTTCCATATTTTTCAAAATCTGCTTTATAGCAGTGTTGATCATAGGCTCTTTACTTTCAAAAATGGGTAAGCCTGCTGTTAGCTTGCTTTCATACTCAAACTTTAATCTCCAAGCTCGACTTTTAGCTTCGTCAATATCCGATGTTTTGAGAGAACGCTTGATCTCTTTACCATCAACTCTGAGCCTAACATAGATACTTTTTGTGTGGTTTTGGCGGTAAATTGCCAAGCCTTTAGTTAGATTCTCATACATTCCAAAACCTCAAAGTTGTATAAAAAGTTGTATAACATTGAGATTAGCTTAGTCTAAGTTTATGATATTGTAAATTAAAAACGAATATGCAACCAATTCAAAATCCGTTGCCTTCGGGCGTGGCGGTTCAAGTCCGCCCACCGGTACCACCTTCTTTTTCCTTTTTGGTCAAGGGTTTAGGAAGGTTAAAAAAGTCAATTTGGTTTGTGAACCCGATTTTACGGTTACGTTTTTAGCGTAATTTAGCGTAAAGGGGTTTTTCATGGCTACAATTCAGGCTCGAAAGGGCAAAAAAGGCACTACGTATAGAGTTGAATTTATGCGGGGTGGCTCACGCTTTTCAAAATCTTTCAAATTAAAAAAAGATGCTCAATTGTTCGTTGCTAATGTATTAGCTAACGACGATTTCGCGTATTCGCTTACAAATCACACTCTCAATTCCCTTAAGTTTTCAGATGCTTTGGCTCAGTACTTAGAGCAAGATAATGGTAGAGATCAATCCAAGCACCAGCGTTTAAAGTATTGGCTCTCAGTATTCAAAGATAAACCAGTGGGCAAGGTTACGCGCCAGCAGGTTAAAGCCGAACTGAAAACACTATCCGAAAGCAAAGCACCAGCAACACTAAACCGCTATAAAGCAGCGCTTAGCTCTTTCTATCGTTTTCTATCAGAGGAATATGATATTGAGCACAATCCCACAAAAGGGATCAAGCAGTCCGCAGAGAATAACGCTAGAACCCGTTTTTTAAGTAATAAAGAATTACCCCGCCTTTTAGATGCCTGTAAGCGCTCAGAATGGGAGCGATTATATTTACTGGTGTTGTTAGCTATTACAACGGGCGCAAGGCGTACAGAGCTTTTAACGCTTACTTGGGACGCTATAAACTTTCAAACCAAAACCGCCCACCTACCCGAAACAAAAAACGGCGAACAGCGAATACTCACACTAACGGCCGATGCAATAGCGGAGCTGATGAGGTTTAGACAGATTGGCGGGTATGTATTCCCACACAACCGCCATCAAGGGGCGTATTTTCGAAACTTTGATTGCCACTGGCGAGAGGCTTTGCAAAGCGCGGGTATCAAAGATTTTCGTTTTCATGACCTACGCCATACGTGCGCGTCACTACTGGCAATGAATGGCGCTAGTTTACTGGAAATAGCTCAAGTATTAGGACACAAATCAATAACTATGACGCAGCGTTATAGCCACCTTTGCATAGAGCACAAGGCGAGCTTAACTGATCGCGTATTTGGAGGTATTGCAAATGGTTAAGCGTAGAAATAAAGGAACTTTGCACGAAATGAGAGGAAAGGGCACTCCAGAAAATCAAGTGTTTGTGGGGAATAGCAAGGGTGAGATGCTTGATTTTTATGATAAAAACCTACGTTGGCATAACAGAAACGTAGAAGATCGAACAGCTCTAGCTCTAAGGTGGGTTGCTGATGTTATTGGTGCCTCCAAATGGGGAGTTGTTGAGGGCGGGGACGAGATCGAGGAGCTGAAAAACATATTCTTAGATGCTGCTATGTCGCTTGAGGAGCTTGATAGAGTTAGTGATGCTAAAGATAGGAAGTCCATTGCAAAAAAACTAACTGATTCTTTGGGGATAACCTCAGCCAATAAAAGGCCAAAACTTACAGGACAAGCAGCGTTAGACTTGCTCTATAAATACACGATTGATGAGGGGCAAGGCAAAATGGAAGCATATGAAAAAATAGCCAAGGAGTATGGCTATTCAAAGAACAGTACGAGAAGTGTAACCGGCATTATTGAGAGGTACTGGGAAGAGTCATGGGCTAATTATTATGATCACTTGGAGTCGATTAATCACGGTGAAGCTGTGAATCGAGTAATCCATAGGGATCCGGTCGAATATTGGAAAAGTAATATAAATCAATCTGTTGAAATAGATATCCCAGACATAGAGGACTACTTTCAGGATATGGAAAAGTGATTCTAAAGTTGCTATTTAAAGCAGTAAATTAAAGAAAATATCAAATTGGTAAAAAGCCCCCCGTATTAAATACCAATAGTTCACCTTTAAAGTTAGTGCCGACCGGAAAAAACGGAGGACAACCAAAGTGACTATTGACCAAACTCAACTTCAATCAATCCACAACGACCTATCTAACTGGGTAGCAATGAATGATATTTCAAAGCGCTACCCGCAATTTACTCATTCACAGATTAAAAGGCTCTTTTGGTTAAGAGAGCAAAAGGCAGGCCTTTCTCGATGTTATCGCCAGATTGGAAAACGCGGTTTCGTCAACGTGCCTTTGTTCAGTATGTGGATGTCCGGCCTCTTACCCGAACAGCAAGAAGCTAACACGACTGATAGTTAAACCGATGTGTAGACCGTTTACAAAACGATTCTGCGCATTTTATGGCGGTTCGTGGCGTAAACATAAATTTGGAGACAAAAATGAATCCTGATTTGTTATTTACTGCGCCAGATACGGCGATTCCAAACATAGGGACTAAGGCTTATGACTTCCTAGTCGAGCTGTCTAGCGGTGAGCCAATTGCAAAGAGAGATTTGTTATTAAAGTTTGGTGAAGCTATGAGATCGCCTTTGCAGATGCTTGAAAATGACAGGTATCAGTTCTGGTGTATTCAGCGCGTGGATATTCAAGGAGAGCCTTGTTTACAGCTAGACGAGAGACACTTATCTGGGGTGTGGGAGTTAGATGCGATAGCCCGTTGTGAAAGAAAGTTAAAGCTAAGAGGAGAGAGCTATAAGCAAGCGAGAAACGAAACTGAACGCCTACCTTTGGCAAAAGACAAACTCGCCATTGCTAGAAAAGAAAGCGCTCAGATGAAGCCGAGCGCTTGATTTTAGAATCGCTGGTGGTGATCAGTTTGCCGACTAAGACGCCACCAGCAAACACAGGATATAGAAAAATGAAACAGAAAACAGTAAATCAAATACAAGCGCGGTTATCTGAAATCGCACAAGAGCAAAGCCAATTCGAACAGAGAGACTTTGACGCCGAGCTTTTAGAAGTCATGAGTTCGGGCGGTGATGTTGATCAGTTGGAACAAAAGCAACTTGAAGACGAGCGACAGGCGCGACGATTGCGAGTTGAGAAGCAAGCCTTAGAGCTTGAATTGCCAGTCGCTAAACAGCGTGAAGGCTTAGCAGAGTTGGAGGTCTTAAAGCGCGATTGTGAGGGCGATGCTTCGTTAATTGCAGAGCAGGTCGATATTATCAACAAAGCATTTGATAAGGATATTAAACCAGCGCTTGAGAGGTTATGCCAGATTGAGGCCAAGCGCTACAGCGCGTTAAGCCGAGCTAATACGCTCACCAAACAGTGCGGGGTTCAGAGCAGCATAGTTAGTTACTTTGGTGTGTTAGATAGTCGCAGATTAAAGGCTATTCAAGAATACATCCACGCAGGACGTGAGCCGGAAAGCGGAACGACATTTGTTACTAACGGCCGATTCATTGAAGATTTAGACTAAAGGAAAATAAAATGAAAGTTGATGCTAATAAAATTACTAACGATGTGACTACTAAAATGCTAGATGAGCTAGACAAACTATTAGACAAGTATGTTGAACGTTCAGAGCAGGATAAGAAGCCAGGAGTTAACCATTCCAACGTTCAAAGCGGTTCGCCTGATCCGAGTGACTACTTTGATACACCATTCGTTAATCATGCCGATAAGCAAAGCGGCTCACCTGATTTGGGTAGTTATTTCAAATAAGTACCTAAACATTTATTCATTTTAAAATGCTAGGGGTGTTAGTGATTACTAACCCCCTATTATATATGTGGCAAGGGTTTTGCCGGAGTAAACCAGATAGCACTATGGGATGAGGTTTTTTACCCCTGATTTGGGGGCGAAAATCAGAAAGATGCCTATATAGCTTGTTTACTACAGGAGTAGTAGGCACTAACAACGCGCTAGGTAATTAATAATATCTAGCACTCTTTTACTTAGGAATACTTAACATTTTCTATGTTCTCTTAGGGTGTATGAGCAAGATAATCACAACAGAGCTTTATTACTTCAATGATAAGTTATGGCGAGTCAATCCAAGTAAAAGCGGATTGAGGACGGATATATTAAGGTGTCTCTTAGGAATGCTTGATTCAGCTTTGGCTAAGCATAGGAAGGTGTTTATTTTCCGGTTTGATTTATCGGTCAATGAATACACAAGAAACAATGAGCTGATAGCCAAGCTTGTTAGACGCCTCTCACGTAGGGTTAAAGCGCATTATAAAGCAGATTTGAGTTATTGCTGGGTGAGAGAGCTAGAAAGGGCTAAAAAGCAGCATTATCATTTTTGTGTCGTAATTGATGGCAGTAAAGTAAATCACCCCCATATGCTTCAAGAGTGGCTGATCTTAATTTGGGAGCAATTTGGGCGCTGTAGTTGGGCAGGTTATCACAACGTAGAGCGCGGAGACTCGCTGGCATTACAAGACGCAACTTATCATATTAGTTATCTAGCAAAACCGCGTGGCAAGGGTTACAGAGCTACACAAACAAAAGACTATGGTCATAGCAAAATAAGGTGATTTTACTGCCCTTTCCTCCATAAATTACGCCTTATATCCCTCAAGCCCCGCCATACATAGATTCACAACGGATTATCAATCCTTCAAGCTGTTTTAGGGGCGCAATGTTATGTTTTGTTATGGTTTCGCCCATCATTCAGTTGTGAGTATCAGACTCTTCCCACGCCTAAATCTAAAAGCTGGGATTTCAGCAATAACACTGGGCAAGAGTGCCTAAAGTTGGACATACCTGTTTTATTCCCTATGACCCCGAAAAAATCTTATCGGTTTCACAGCGTGTGAAAGCGTTGAAAGCTCTTTTCTCAAATAGAGGTATTACTTTTGCCCATCGATGGCAAAAACTTTCTCTCAAGCGGTTACTCAATCTGAGGAGCCGACAATTGGCCCATGCCGAAAATATCGTTATACGGTTTGAAGCCGTAAATAACGGAAAAGTAACGGTGATTTACCAGAGTTTTGAAACGCTATAAAAAGGGCGCTCCCCACTTTTGGGTTTTGATGGTGTCATAAAGTGCGACGGCTCAAGCTGGCGGTAAGTGTCGGAACTTTGAAGCATTTAGGGAGCAAAGCGCTTGCCGTTTAACTACAACTTTGCTCGCTGGCTAGATAGTTTCTCGACACTATAAAAAAGAGTGTTGAAGGCGAACAAGGTCTTAAAAACGTGGCGTAAATTTGGCGAAAACCGACCAAAACCGACCAGAACCAGAAAGAGTCAAAACCAATTGCAACAAAGCGTTAGTTGTCCTAATATCCCATTGAAAGCCGTAATATTGTGATTCAAAATCCGTTGCCTTCGGGCGTGGCGGTTCAAGTCCGCCCACCGGTACCATATTAGAAAGGTCGCTTTTATAGCGGCCTTTCGTCGTTTTAGGTGTTCGTAAATATCAAAAGAAAGTTAGCGTTGCCTTCGCGGTGGCGGCAGGAATGCCAGTCCAATCAACTCCGTCCACCGGTACCATATTTTAAGACAGAGCCTCGATGAAAGTCGGGGCTTTGTTGTATCTGGATCTTCAAAACAAAAAAGCGCGAGGGGTATGCCTCGCGCAAACTACTACATGGTGATAGTAGGAACAGCCTATAGAGTTGTGAACAAGGTATTCTGAGTGTTCGGAGTCCAGTCTGCTTGGGACACGTGCGGTACATCAACTAGATAACGCAAACCTTGATAAGTCACCACATCGCCTTGTTTATAGGAAACATTCTGAGTCCAGTTAGTGGCTGGGTCTGCATTTGTCCAGAGGCTAGAGGTTGGAGACGGTGCCCAATCTTGTTGTGCAGTATGGTTTGTTACAGCCTGGTATACAGTACCTAGGTGTAAGACGTAATCGCCAGCGTCGTAGTTATGACCAACTTGCCAGTTCGGCGTGTAGTTATCCATTGTGTCGAAGTCATAACCCGCTTGTTTTGCTAACTGTATAAACTTAGCGAGCTTAGGCAGGTTTTGCGTTGCCCCCATGCCACGCTTACCATCTTCAAATAGGAACTCGTGAGTTAATACGATAACTTTATCGGCGTGTAAAGGTGTACCACATGGGAACTCTTGAGCTTTGGAGTTGATCGGGTTAATCGTTGTTGGTGCACAAGTGTTTAACGCGGAATCCACATATCCAAGAAATGCTTCTGCTTCTGTAAGGCTGTTTGCTGGCATTTCAATGCCCCAATTTTCGGGTGCCCAGTCCACATCCCAACCGTGAGTTTGATAGCCGTTATTCGCTAGGATATTTTGAACCTCGATAGCTGCTTTTACACTGTTGGATGGGTTGGATGTATCGCATACATATCCTGGTTCCCAAGGTTTCAGGTTATCAGACGTGGCACATAACCCATCTGCTTTGAAGTCTTTCGTCACGCGCCAACCGTTGGTGTAGGGCAGTCTAGCAAACTCTGTTGCCTTGTAGTTCGGGTAGCTTGTAATGTTCGGCAAATACTTTGCTAACACAGATAAGTTTTCCGTAAACATTGAGGCATCGTAAACAGGGTCTTGATACGAGTTAAGCTGGTGGTCCCCGGTCGCATTACACTCCGCAGCACTGTTCGGTCCAAACTCATCCACGCAGTTGTGCACCATGTGATCGTAACTGTGGTTCGCAACAATATGACCAGTGTCTAATGCGAGCTTTAAGGCTTCTAGGGAACGGTCTTCATTCTCATCACCAATTCCATCTAAATGCCAAGCATTAAAGTAAAACGTCGCTTTGATATCTTCCTGGTTAAGTACTTGAATAACGTCAATAGATGCATTGATTGGTCCATCATCAAACGTTAGATAAATGGTGCCTTTAGAGTCGGTTTGAGCAAATGAGTGTTGTGATAGTGCGGCACTTACAAGCGCTGCAATAGCCAATTTATTAAATTTCATTCTCTATTCCTTTTAAGAAATTAATAACGACGTTGTCAGTAGTAAAATATTGATAATTTGAAACTTAATGTGATGTATTAAATTATTTTATGACTTTTATCCTAGACCTAAATAATTACAAAAAAATAGGTAGTATTTTCTAAATTGGGATTGTGTTCACGAATAATGCAACCGGTTGCGCTTTTTTGTCTTGGTTATTTTTGCTACAGTTTTTACAGGTTGAAATTTACACAACGGGAGTAAGGCTATGAAAAAGATCCTTTTATGCTGTAGCGCAGGGATGTCAACCAGTATGCTTGTTAAGAAAATGGAGCAAGCTGCTGAAAATAAAGGAATTGAGTGCAAAATTGATGCAATGTCAGTGAATGCGTTTGAAGATGTAATTAAAGAGTACGATGTTTGTCTTCTCGGGCCTCAAGTACGTTTTCAGCTAGAAGAGCTAAGAAAAACGGCGCAAGAGCATGGTAAAAACATTGATGCTATTTCTCCTCAGCATTATGGAATGATGAAGGGAGAAGAAGTACTAGAGCAAGCATTAGAATTAATTAACTAAACTATAGTTTTAAATTAAAAAGATAACTGTACATCAAATATAAATATTTGATGCGGGATTCTTTTGCCTAAAATAAGGATGGATTCTATGAAGCTTTATGACGCAATTATAGGCGCAGTCGAAAAGCATATAGCCCCTATAGCAGCTAAAGTGGGGAATCAGCCCCATGTTCGCGCAATGAGAGACGGTTTTATTGTCGCAATGCCGTTTATTATTGTCGGCAGTTTCATTTTGATTTTTGCATTCCCCCCATTTGCCGAAGATACAACCTTTACTTTTGGTCGAATTTGGCTCGATTTCGCCACTACACATTTTGATACCATAATGATGCCCTACAACATGTCGATGGGGATCATGACTATTTTTGTTTCGCTGGGCGTTGCTTATAGTTTAGCGAAGGCTTACAAGATGGATGGGATCACGAGTGCTGTATTGTCACTAATGTCTTTTTTACTCATTGCGGCCCCAGCTAAAGATGGCGCGTTGTCTATGTCTCACATGGGCGGAACCGGGATCTTCACCGCAGTGATGTGTGCATTTTTCTCGGTGGAGCTCTACCGTTTTATGAAAAAGCACAATATTACGATTCGCATGCCAGAGCAGGTGCCACCGGCGATTGCGCGATCATTTGAAGTATTGCTACCAGTCTTAGCGATATTCATTACCTTATATCCACTTAGCCTTTTCGTACAAACCCAGTACGACATGCTGATTCCAGACGCTGTTATGGCTATCTTTAAACCGCTAATTAGTGCGTCTAACTCATTGCCTGCCATTATTGGCGCTTTATTGCTTTGCCAGCTGCTTTGGTTTGCGGGTATTCATGGTGCTGCAATTGTTGTTGGACTGCTTTCTCCAATCTTTTTGACCAACATTGGTGCCAACATTGAAGCCTTTGTTGCAGGTGAACCGATTCCAAACGTATTTACTCAACCGTTCTGGGATTTTTACATCTTTATTGGCGGCTCTGGTGCAACACTTGCTCTTGTTATGCTGATGTCGTTTAGCCGTTCTGTTCACCTTAAGAGCATTGGTCGAATGAGTGCGGTGCCTGGCTTTTTCCAAATCAACGAACCAGTGATCTTCGGTAGCCCAGTTGTGATGAACCCGACCTTGTTTATCCCGTTCGTCTTCGCTCCAGTCATCAACGCTACGATTGCGTATTTTGCTGTGCATGTCGGCTTTGTGGGTATGGGTGTCGCTACAACACCTTGGACAACACCGGCACTGATAGGTGCTTCGTGGGGTAGCGGTTGGACCTTTGCGCCAGTATTGCTCGTCATTGGTTTATTGATTCTTGATCTAATCATCTACTTCCCATTCTTCAAAATGTTTGAGAAGCAAATGTTGGAGCAAGAACTACCAACGACGAAGGAAACTAAAGGTGACACGCAGCCGTCAGGCGAAGGCGTTACAGCTTAACTGTGCTTAATGGGCCGCAATTACCGCGGCCCGATTTTCGGAGAGAAAATGATGGAACAAGAATTGGTTGTGATGGAGATCATTTGCAATGCTGGTGAAGCCAGAAGTTTAAGCTACGAGGCATTGCGCTTATCTCGAGAACAAGATTTTGAAGCGGCTGACGAGAAGCTTTCTCAAGCAAGAGAGTGCATTAATAAAGCCCACTTAATACAGACTCAGCTTATTGAAGAAGATCAGGGAGAAGGGAAAGTCCCGATGACGTTAGTGATGGTGCATGCTCAAGATCACCTGATGACTACGATTTTGGCTCAAGAGATGGCTGTAGAAATCGTCGCACTGAACAAAAAAATCTCGAACAAGTAAAGGGGGATGAAAATGTCTAGAGAGGCGATCAAACTTGCCATTATTGGCGGTGGTAGTAGCTATACCCCGGAATTGGTTGAAGGGGTTATTAAGCGCTTAGAATATTTACCCGTTAAGAAAATCCATTTTGTGGACATTGAGTCAGGAGCTGAGAAGCTTGAGATCATCAAAGGATTGGCTCAGCGAATGGTCGATAAAGCCGGAGCAAAAATTGAGATAAAAGCCGGTTTCGATCGCCGTGCTGCGATAAAAGATGCGGATTTTGTGATGACGCAGTTTCGTGTTGGTGGCCTTGCTGCACGCGCTAACGATGAGCGAATCCCAATCAAGTACGACGTCATCGGCCAAGAAACAACGGGCCCTGGTGGTTTTGCTAAAGCACTGCGAACCATTCCGGTCATTCTTGATATCTGTAAAGACATTGAAGAGTTGGCTCCAAACGCATGGATGCTCAATTTCACCAACCCAGCGGGTTTAGTTTCCGAAGCGGTCAGTAAGTACACCAAAGTAAAGAGTATTGGTTTATGCAATGTGCCCGTTTCAATGGAAATGATGATTGCAGAAATGATGGAGTGCGAGCCAAAAGAGCTACAACTTGAGTTTGCTGGGTTAAACCATCTCGTGTGGGTACACAAAGCATGGCTCAATGGGGAAGATATTACTCAAACGGTATTAGAGAAAGTCGGTGATGGTGCCAACTTCAGTATGAAGAATATCTGGGAAGAGCCGTGGGATCCGGCATTTCTAAAAGCACTGGGGGCGATACCATGTCCTTATCATCGCTACTTCTACCAAACTGATGCCATGCTTGCTGAAGAGAAACAAAGTGCCGATGAAAAAGGCACTCGTGCTGAGCAGGTAATGGAAACAGAAAATGCGCTATTTAAGCTCTATCAAGATCCTACCCTCGATCATAAGCCGAAAGAGTTAGAGGAGCGGGGTGGTGCTTATTATTCTGATGCATCACTGAACCTAGTTGATTCAATTTATAACAATCGTAATAGTATTCATGTTGTTAACGTTTTAAATAATGGAGCGATCAACGGCCTACCTGACGATGCTGTGATTGAATGTAGTGCGGTGATTGGTAGCTGGGGGGCGAAACCTCTTGCGGTTGGCGAGTTGTCAAACAATATCAAAGGATTACTCTATCAAGTTAAAGCGTATGAGCAGCTAACAATAGAAGCTGCTGTCGAAGGTAATTATGACAAGGCGCTTATGGCATTAACCAATAACCCATTGGTGCCTGACATTGGCCGCGCCAAGTCAATCCTGGATGATATTCTGGCGGTAAACGCTCCGTATTTACCTCAATTTAAACTAACGACGTTGTAGTACTAAGGAAGGACGCCAATGAAAGTCATTTTTAATGCTGATGATTTTGGTTTAACGAGAGGTGTAAATAGCGGCATCGTTAAAGCTCACCAGCAAGGTGTGGTTCATTCAACCACCATGATGGTGGGTATGGATGCTGAGCAACATGCCTTAGAACTAGCTCGCCATAATCCAGACTTGAAAGTTGGCGTTCATCTTAGGTTTACAGCAGGTGTGCCTATAACGAAGCATCCTAACTTGACCAACGGCCGAGCGCACTTTATCAACTATGACGAACTTTGGAGTAAGCAGGACTTCGAAACTCAGGTCGTTTATGATGAAGCAAAAGCTCAGGTGGAACATTTTTTATCGCTTGGGTTAGAGCTAAGCCACTTAGATAGCCATCATCACGCGCATACTCACCCTCAAATTTTGCCCGTTATTAAAGAAGTAGCGAATGAATACCGAGTGCCACTGCGGGGCACTGGCTTGTGTCAAGAATCGATGACAATCAGGTATATCTTTACTGATGAGTTTTATGATCAAAAAGTGAGCTTGGATGGCTTAATGGCACATCTATTGAGCTTAAAAGATGACTATGACTTGGTTGAGGTGATGTGCCACCCGGCAGAGGCCGATCAGGCGCTTATCTTAAAGAGTGTCTATGCGCTTCAGCGAGAGCTAGAGTTACAAGTTCTTACCTCTCCCATTTTAAAAGAACAGTTAGCTCAGCATGGTATAACTGTCACGGATTACTCTGAGCTTGTTTCTACCAATCAAATGGTCGGTGTATGATTAAAGGCTGCCAGCTTCGCCCCCTATAGCACCTTACGAATTGCTGGCAGCCGTTCTACACAAACGAATATTTAATAACAATTGCAGTTGGACCCAATAGCATTATGGCAAGGATTAAAGATGTAGCCGAACTCGCCGGTGTAAATCGCTCTACCGTTTCTCGAATTATTAATGGAGAGGGGAAATTTCGCGAGGAAACTCGAAAAAAAGTAGAGCAAGCTATGGCGCAATTGAATTATCGTCCCAGTGCAATTGCTCGTTCACTCGCAACCTCATCCAGTAATATGGTTGGGTTATTGGTGACTTACTATACGGGGGGCTTCTTTGGTGAGATGATGGAGCAGGTTCAGACCGAGCTGGATATTCATAAGAAGTTTTTGATTACAGCTCAAGGCCATCATTCTGCACAAGGTGAAAAAGAGGCAATTCAGCGTTTTAATGATTTACGTTGTGACGGCTATGTACTTCATAGTCGTTATTTGTCAGATGATGACTTACGTGAATTAGCTAAACAGCCAACACCTTTCGTTCTCCTGGATCGCTACGTGGAAGGAATAGAAGAGCGTTGTGTTACCTTTAACCATCATCATGCAAGCCGTATTGCCGTTGAGCACCTTTTAGCTGGTGGCCATCGAAAGATTGCTTGTATTGCCGGTCCATCCCAACGTCATAACAGTGTATTGAGAAAGCTTGGGTATATTGATGCAATGAAGGATGCTGGTATAGATATTGATGAAAGCTGGTGTGAAGAAGGGAATTATGGTCGGCAAAGTGGTTATGATGCAATGGCTGCAATTTTACAACGACACCCTGATGTGACGGCTGTCTTTTCGTGCAGTGAAGAAATGACGGTTGGCGCAATGCAGTACTTACACGAGCATAGTATTTCTGTACCAGAGCAAATCTCATTAACTAGCTTTGACAGTGTTGATCTTTGTGAAAGTCTTTACCCTACAGTATCAGCAGTGCACTTTCCTATCAGTGACATGGCCCGTGTAGCGGTACAAACCTTAATGGGGCTAGTCAAAGATCAAGAAGTAATAGACAAGCCAGTATTCGAGGCCAAGCTTAAAATACGCAAAGCAGATCGCTCCTTAAAGTAGCTTACTTCTATCTAATTAAGTGAGTCGCTTAGAAATAACGGTTTGATGTTTTGCTAGTTACTGATGAATTTATTCACAAAATTTACTAGTATTCTAACTCTCTTAAGAAATATAAATCAGTAGTGAATAAGTGGCAGCCATTAAACTAACGGTCGATCGTATTCAACCCGGATTACATATCCGTCTTCCGCTAAAGTGGAACGATCACCCCTTTCTACTCAATAGCTTTAAGATTAAAGACCAAGAGCAGGTCGAGATGATCCGCCACCTCGGCGTAAAGTTCGTTTACTTTAATCCAGAGCAAAGCGATGCCGTTCCACTCCCTGTTGATCAAAGACAAGCTGACAGAGTAACAAATGAAGCGTCGTTAGATCATGAAACTCAAAAAATGTGGCAAGAAAAACAGAACCGCATAGAAAAGTTAAGTGCATACCGTCGACGCGTGATTCAGTGTGAAAAAGAGTTTGAGCGCTCTCTGGCACGTATGCGTTCAGTCATGACTAAAATCCGTAACCGTCCGACAGCAGCAGTTGATGAAGCAAAGCTTCTTATTGAAGATATCGTCGAGAAGTTAATGTGCGATGATAATGTTACGTTACATCTGATGAACGGAAAAAATGAGTTTGAAGATATTTATTTCCACTCATTGAACGTGGCTGTTATCTCTATGATGATTGGCCGTGCTAAAGGGTACTCAGAAGCACAGTTGAAAGAGCTTTCCTTTTCCGCACTATTCCATGATATCGGGAAAATAAAAATCCCGACTGCAATATTAAGAAAGCAACTACCTCTAACAGAGCCAGAAACCAACTACTTAAAGTTGCACACTAAATATGGCGTCGATCTTGCGAGTCAAATCGAGGCTTTTCCCGAAGTCGCGAGAATTGTGATCGCGCAGCACCATGAGCTAAGAGATGGGTCTGGTTATCCTAAAGGCCTGAAAGGAGATGAGATCAACGAGTTTGCTCAAATTATTGCTGTAGCCAATGCGTTTGATAACTTGTGTCATACACCGATAGTCTCAGATCAAAAGATTCCTTATACCGCACTCTCTCATTTATATAAGAACTGTAAACACCTATATAAAGAAGAGAACCTGAACATCCTAATTAAGTTTATGGGCGTGTTTCCTCCGGGTACCGTAGTTCAGCTTTCTAATAATATGGTCGGCCTGGTTATCTCAGTGAATGCATCGCATTTATTATTCCCGAATGTCTTGGTTTACGATCCATCAGTACCAAGGACGCAAGCGCCAATCATTGATCTTGCCTCAAAAGATATAAAGATAGTTAACGCGATTCATCCGTCAAAATTACCGGATAAAGTAAAAGAGTATCTAAATCCGCGTTCGCGTATTTCTTATTTCTTTGATAGTGATGAGTAGTTATCCACAGCTTTTTGTGGGTAAATTGTATAAATCCTGAGTGTTATTTCTGGGTAATTTTAGGGTTGGATGGAAAGCATCCATTTGGCATGTTTTTTTAGAAAAAATGCATTTTTAGTATTGCCAAAGAAAATCTTCTCCCTATAATGCGCATCCATCGACACAGCAGACGTCACAAGGCTTCAGCAGGGTCGAAGAGGTAAAAAGCTTCTACAAAAAATTAGTTTAAAAAAGTGTTTGACACTAACAACTAAATCGCTAGAATGCACCTCCGCTTTGAGAGAAAAGCTTCTCGCAAAGCAAGCTCTTTAACAATATAGACCTATCAATCTGTGTGGGCACTCGTTGATGATAATCCAATTCGATACCTCGGTATCAAA
>NZ_JAWPOT010000438.1:0-602 GCF_033344415.1 Vibrio sp. 1727 | reverse complement strand
GCCAATAAACTGAAGGCTTCCGCCATGGAATTACTAACACCTATAATTAAACGTTTCATTTGGAATATCCCTTTTTTGTTCTTTAAAATTGACAGGTACAGATATTACAAACGAAAACGATATTTAAAATTCAAAAAACAAATTTCGTGATTAAATGTTCATATTTAAAAGTCTTATTTTCTCGAATTAAAATTTCGCGATCTTCATCACTTTCCAATTGATAGCCCAATGATATTGAAACCAGGCTTAAAAGGAAAAATAATTAAAAATTGTGTGACCAAAGCCATTGTTGTTAGAAATAAAATATCAAGAAAATAAATTTTTGAGATTTCTATCACTATATAATTAGTAGGACTATATTATTAGGGATAATAAATATTTTAATTTTAACTAAATTTAAACACATAATAAAAAAGCCATCAACACATGTATTGATGGCTTTTTACTTTAGGTGCAAAGGAAACACAATTCAATTAAATAAATGACTATCTAGCTTTACGCCATTGTTGGACCACTGTTGATAGCGTTTTACCGCGATACCAGACGAGTACATGGTATGCTTACAATCCATGCACTCGACAAAGTACAGCCCACTCATTCCT
>NZ_JAWPOT010000437.1:0-602 GCF_033344415.1 Vibrio sp. 1727 | reverse complement strand
GGTTTGTATAGCGAATCACGATGCTTTTAAATCAAACTGTCTTATCCATAACGAGAAACAGCACGATGAAAAAGAATCTAAAAATTACCATTATTGGTGCAGGCTCCAGTTACACGCCAGAGCTTATCGAAGGTCTCATCAAGCGCAATCATGAACTGCCTATCGGCGAGTTGTGGTTGGTCGATATTGAAGATGGCAAAGAGAAAGTCAGCATCATTGGCGACTTAACACGCCGTATGTTGGCGAAAAACAACCTGTCTCATATTGATGTTCACGTCACGCTGGATCGCAAACCCGCATTAAAAGACGCCGATTTTGTCTGTTCTCAATTTCGTGCAGGTTGTTTGGAAGGTCGCATCCGCGATGAACGCATCTCGCTTAAATACGGCATGATCGGTCAGGAGACCAATGGTTTAGGCGGTTTTGCTAATGCCTGTCGCACCATTCCTATCGCGCTAGAAATCTGTAAAGAGATGGAAGAATTGTGTCCAGACGCTTGGCTGCTGAACTTCACTAATCCATCGGGCATGGTGACCGAAGCGATGCTCAAGCACACCAAAGTAAAAGCGGTCGGTTTGTGCAACGTGCCAGTGATCATGCAA
>NZ_JAWPOT010000436.1:0-602 GCF_033344415.1 Vibrio sp. 1727 | reverse complement strand
TGCTGGAATCTTGCAAGCGGCCAAGACGAATCGCTACGTCCACACCTTGCTCAATCAAATCCAGCTTTTGGTTGGTCAGCACTAAATCAAGATCCACACGCGGGTACTTTTCCAATAACTGATGCAAAAGCGGCGCGAGGTTCATTTCCCCATACGTCACAGGAGCCGTCACGCGCAGCAAACCGCGCGGTTCGGTTTGCATTTGCGTTACGGCAAGCTCGGCCAGTTCTAACCCTTCCACCAAATGTTTACACTGCTGGTAATAGAGTTGTCCGGCTTCAGACAGGGAGACTTTTCGCGTCGTGCGATGCAGCAATTTCACCGCAAGTCGTTCTTCAAGTGCCGATACCCGACGACTGATTTGTGCCACCGATGTTTTCAGCTTAGCTGCTGCTCCGGTAAAACTGTTGGTTTCCGCCACAGCAACAAATTCGCTTACCCCTTCCCAATTCGCCATGCTGTATTCCTGTCGACCTCTTTTAGACAAATAGTGATGAAAATGTTCTCGTCGCGCTACGCTTTGAAAACGTGAGAATTTTACGCGTCAGGCAACGGACGAAGATCGCCGTACTGCGCATCAAGCTCAATGCCGAAGTATTCTT
>NZ_JAWPOT010000435.1:0-602 GCF_033344415.1 Vibrio sp. 1727 | reverse complement strand
AACACAGTGTCTTTGTGCGTCATAATCAAGAAGCTTCCGCCTCAGTATTTTTGACGCTATCGACAGGCGCCAACCTCAAGCAGCAAGAAGTGGACTCGATTGTCGATATGGTCGCGAGTGCCGTTCCAGGCATGAAGACATCGCGCATTACCGTCACGGATCAGCATGGCCGTTTGTTGAGCTCTGGTTCGCAAGATCCGGCGTCTGCCGCGCGTCGTAAAGAGCAAGAGTTAGAACGCAGCCAAGAACAAGCATTGCGTGAAAAAATCGACTCTGTTCTACTGCCTATTCTTGGTTTTGGTAACTACACCGCGCAAGTGGATATCCAAATGGATTTCAGTGCGGTTGAGCAAACTCGTAAACGTTTCGACCCAAATACGCCATCGACCCGCAGCGAGTACGCGCTAGAAGATTACAACAACGGCAACATGGTAGCAGGCATTCCGGGTGCGCTTAGTAATCAGCCTCCGGCGGATGCTTCTATTCCGCAAGACGTCGCGCAAATGAAAGACGGCTCGGTAATGGGGCAAGGCTCTGTACGTAAAGAATCGACCCGCAACTTCGAGCTAGACACCACGATTAGCCATGAGCGTAAGCAAACG
>NZ_JAWPOT010000434.1:0-603 GCF_033344415.1 Vibrio sp. 1727 | reverse complement strand
ATGTATCGTTGTAAGTCTTTTCTAGTACGTGGTCGAAGTCTGCATCGACTATACCGTAAACTTGATTAGAAATACGAGTCCTCAGCCTATCAACAGCTTCTATGACATCCGCCTTTCCACTTGCTGGAGTGCAGTAAAAGAACTCTGTATTTCTCAACACCATGTTAAACAGAGTAATATCGGAGTCGCCTTCAACAACAAATATAATCCTATTGCCTACGTGGTCAGTTTGGACCTGTAAAAGCAGAGCGCTAAATTTAGTTTCATCGCTACGTTCTCTGGTAGCATCTCTTAAACTCGACATAACTAGTTACTCTTTGCAATCACATGCTTGTCAAAGAGGTCAATTGAACTTTCCCATTCATCACCAATCACATCCGGTGAATGCGTTGTTACTATAAGCTGTGAGTAGTGATTAAACTTTGATATTTGAGAGAACTCATTAAGGAGGTCTTTCTGCCATGAAATGTGTAGAGATACCTCAGGTTCGTCTATCAAAATGATTGCACCATTTTCTGCTTTGAAAATTAGATCAAAGAAAATAGATACTTGGTTCTTCTCGCCTGAAGACAACTTTTCTAAAGGTATATTAGCACCAACATG
>NZ_JAWPOT010000433.1:0-603 GCF_033344415.1 Vibrio sp. 1727 | reverse complement strand
GGTGAACATGGAAATCGGCATGATAACGCCACCAGTTGGGTTGAATCTGTTTGTAACGGCTGGGGTGGCAAGAATGTCGATGATGAATGTTGTAAAAGCGGCATTGCCATGGGTGGGCGTCATGTTCTTGTTCTTGATAATTGTGACTTATGTACCTTGGGTATCAACTTGGTTACCTACGACCTTGATGGGGCCAGAAATAATCACTAAATAACACATTTTCCGAATTACATTCACGCAACCAAAAAGAGGTGTGAGCCATCACACCTCTTCGTCTATGGATTTAAAATCTTGTTTTCTCGGATCGGGATGGACTCTGCGCTCATAGCCGTGCCACTTCTTTTTGTTTTTACGTCGGTCTTCACCGGAGCGCCTTTCTTCTTGATACTGGCCGTCTACCATCACTGTATCGGTAATGATCGGTATCCTCACTTTTTCATTCATATCCATATGAGCCCAATAATTGCCTTAGCAAAATTATGATTCAAGTTGGATATAATACCAATCGCGCGAACCTGTTTTATTTATAGAGCTCTTTATCTATCTGATAGCGTTGCATTTTGTCATACAGCGTTTTTCGAGGCACATTCAACTGTTCCATCG
>NZ_JAWPOT010000432.1:0-603 GCF_033344415.1 Vibrio sp. 1727 | reverse complement strand
GGTATAAAAGCCCGCCGGCTTGGAATGTAGCCACACAGCAGCCTTCACGGCACCATTAGCAAAAGTCATGCGGTCCGTCGCTTTGTGCGTTATTTCGACTCGCTCACCAATATCAGCAAACATTGCTGTGTGCTCGCCGACAATGTCACCTGCACGAATGGTTGCAAAACCGATTTCATCTTTAGTACGCTCACCAGTAATGCCTTCACGCGCATACACCGCAACATCACTTAACTTGTTGCCCATAGCGCCAGCAATCGCCTCTCCCATACCAATCGCAGTACCTGACGGAGCATCAACTTTATGGCGGTGATGAGCTTCGACAATCTCGACATCGCAGTAATCACCCATTACTTTTGCAGCTTTCTCAAGCAACTTAAATACTAGGTTCACACCAACAGAGTAGTTAGGAGCCATCACAACAGGTACGTGCTTCGCAACTGCATCAATCAGTGCTCGCTCTTCTTCACTAAAGCCAGTGGTACCAATTACGATAGACTTCCCATGCTGTTTACATAACTCTAAGTTCGCTAACGTACTTACTGGAGCGGTAAAGTCGATAACAACATCAAAATTGTCGACCTCTTTCTCTAGGTCATCGGT
>NZ_JAWPOT010000431.1:0-603 GCF_033344415.1 Vibrio sp. 1727 | reverse complement strand
CAACAATCGAATTGGGCGTAACTTCACCAATTACGGGTTTTACCGCTGGTACACCAATCAGGAAAAC
The DNA here is from genome assembly GCF_033344415.1 of Vibrio sp. 1727. Classification (NCBI taxonomy): domain Bacteria; kingdom Pseudomonadati; phylum Pseudomonadota; class Gammaproteobacteria; order Vibrionales; family Vibrionaceae; genus Vibrio; species Vibrio sp. 1727. The sequence goes on along the minus strand of NZ_JAWPOT010000431.1, from coordinate 536 downwards.
CAACCAATAAGCAAAAATAGCAAATAAGAAATTAAAGATAGGGCCAGCTGCAACAATAGACGTTCGTTTCCAAAGCGGCTTTTGATCAAAGGCTAAATGTTTTTCACTTTCTGGCACATCGTCAACACGGCTATCTACCATTTTGACGTATCCACCAAGAGGAATCATTGAGATAGTGTATTCGGTTCCGTCTTGACCAACTTTTCGCCAAATAGACTTACCAAAACCGATGGAAAATCTTTCAACCTTCACGCCACAACGACGAGCAACCCAAAAGTGCCCAAACTCGTGCACGGCAACGAGAATGCCCAGTGCAACGATAAAAGAAACAAGATTCCACAAAATACCAGTCATTAGCTACGCTCGCGTATAATTTCTAGGGCGATAGTTCGAGACATTCTATCTAGCTCTAGCAAGCTTTCCAAGCTATTCGCATTCTCAGGTTTGCAGCTTGCGGTGATTTTATGCAAAACCAATTCATTGATGCGAGCTATGTCTGTAAAACCAAGGCGATTATTTAGAAACGCATCAACAGC
>NZ_JAWPOT010000430.1:0-605 GCF_033344415.1 Vibrio sp. 1727 | reverse complement strand
CATCGGCACCGCTAGCAGAAAAAGACGCACCGAAAAAGGATGCTGAATCTAAAAAGGAAGCCTCTAAACCGGTTGAGCCAGCAAAACCAGCAGAACCAACAAAGGTTGAATTTGAAGAGAAGCAAGGCAAACGTGGCGTCAAGCTCGGCACCGTAGCGATCATTCTTTCAATCATCTTCGGTGGCGGTCTCGCTTATAAACTTCATGAGCAACAAGCCGATTACCAAACTCAAATCGCTCAGCTACAAAACCAACTAGAAAAAGCGCAAGCTTCGATGAAGCAAGAGCTAAACCAAGTTAAAGAAGAAACCATCGAGAAAGCGACCACAGTAACGCACAAAGCAGAAGTGGTGCTTGGTCAACAACAAAAGAGCATTGAAAGTTTACAACTCGCCGTCGCAGATGTGAAAGGCCGACGTCCAAACGACTGGCTATTGGCAGAGGCCGATTACCTTGTGAAGTTGGCTGGTCGTAAACTGTTCTTAGAGCATGACGTAGAAAGCGCAACTCAACTAATGGAAAGCGCAGACCAACGTATTGCCGCGCTAAACGACCCAAGCTTAGTTAAACTGCGTAAAGCGATGGCAAACGACATCACCAAACTG
>NZ_JAWPOT010000429.1:0-605 GCF_033344415.1 Vibrio sp. 1727 | reverse complement strand
CCACAAATGGATGTTCATTTGAACCGTGTCGAATCTTAATTCGAACGATAGATAATCTAAAAAGCGAGGCACTAGCCTCGCTTTTTTTATATTTCAAACAGAGGGTTATTACCTATCTGTAAGAGTGGTATTAAATGAATGCCTGCAATACCGAAGGTGCGCTCTGGTAGCCCTGGTGTATAAAGCAACTCTTCGTGATGATAGAGCTTGGTATCCACCACGATCGCAACCTCTGGTGGTAAACCTATCGGGCAAACAGCACCGGGTAGGCAGCCAAGTAATTCCTGCATGAGTTCATCACTGCCAATAGAAGGTCGCTTGCCAAATATTGAGTTAATCGTTTTGGCATCAAGGCGAGAGTCTTTATCGGTAATGAACACCATACCCGCCACCTTTGAGTGTTAAAAACAAGCTTTTGCTATGTGTGCCTTGCCAGCCGAGTTCTTTCGCGACTTTAAGGTCGGTGTCGAAGTCGAGAATGGCTTCGTGTTGCCATTCTCGAAATGGAGTCGAGAGCGAATGCAATCGCTCTTTGTTGATGCGATAGATGTTTTCCAGTGACTCCATGTCATTCATATCCTTTGGTTTGGATTACCAGTATTTAG
>NZ_JAWPOT010000042.1:0-16942 GCF_033344415.1 Vibrio sp. 1727 | reverse complement strand
GCTACGATGCTTGATGGGTGTAGCCGATCAGATCGTATCTTTTTGATTTAGTTCCATCGATTTAAGCAACAAAGCCTAGATACATCGCCGGTTTGGCGACCATGACATCATTTGATGATGCTCGCTACTGCTATCTTGTGGATTTTTGGTCCAATAAACACGGTGTAATTTCCCAAGACGAATACCTTCTCTCTAACACTAAAGATAAGAAGCTAAAAGCAACGTCTTACGAAACCCATCAGCCTCGTGCCATACAGGAAGACAAGTCGGATAGTGATAGAATATATATCAGCAGAGGAGCCTTCAGAGAAAGCGAGAAAGCACCAAAAGGGATGAGTATGGCTGAGAGTAATCAAGAGCTCATAGCGATGTTAAACAACCCTCGCTCTTCAACTATTGTTTTCAGCTGTGATAACCAAAGCGAAGTTCAACAGATCGCGTTAGACTGCTACCGTTTAAGGTCCGCGTATGGCCGTCAGCTAAAGATTATTGTCAGGGAGACCCAACAATGTCTGAGATATGCAGATGAAAAGTTCTTACTTCGCTCGGGGGCAAACTTCATTTCTCACGCGCAAATCCCCCCAATGCGCTTTATGACTCAGGTTGAAGCAATTCAAGGCCAGATGCTTACACGCCCAATTCCTGACAGTTTAGAGGCGCTCTTAAAGTATGACCTTAAGTTTGGTAGCAAAGGCTACTTACAAAACCAGGACTTTAGCCAATACTGTATTGACGTCATTTCCCACTCAACACACTCAAATGTGAACTTTGCGCTTATCAAGCTGAACTTATTACCAGGTATGACGGCAGAGGAATGTTTACGTCTTTGCCATATTCGAAGAGATGGCGACGTTGTGACAGCCTGCAACAAAGCTCTATATGTCTTGTTCAGTGCTATTCGACATAGCGATATTGACATTGCACTCAACAATATATTTGAGTTCCCAGTGAGAGACTTATTTCACTCAACTCACACGTTTGATACTCAATTAGATATCGAAACAGAGTTAAAATTCATCGTTCAAGATGAAGCCGTCATATCCGACGACGTTTCAGCTCTGGCGACAGAGAGGAAAATATTCCATAACGCCATTAATTCTATGGTTGATGTTCCTCCTTTGTTTGCTGTGAAAAAAACCATTGAGCTCAAGGAACGTTCATGAATATTAACGATTTTTTACTGACCGTGTGTATCAGTTCAGGTATTGGCCTACTCCTAGGATACTTTCTACGTGACCTAGTAAACGCTACCCGACGCTTTTACCACAAACACTTAAAACGCTCGCGCTATTTTGAGCTAGATACATCAGCCACTAACACCAAGAAGCTTAAGTAATGACATCGCATTCTCATGACTCTACCCCCCTCACTATAGGATTGGGCTGGTGGAACATTTACTTTATCGCAAAAACAGCGCTCTATTTTCAAGGAATCATCGATTTCCATCCAATGGAAAACTTTGCGCTGTTGATCTTCATCTTGCTTCCTATCTCGATGAAAAGCCTAAATGCGGTGCGCCATATCGTTTCATTTGTCGCCGCAGCGTGGCTCTTGCATTACGATTCTTATTTCCCTCCTCTAGACCGTCTTTGGGCTCAAGCGGGACAGTTAATGCAGTTTGAATTGAGTTATCTGGTCGAGCTTTTGGGACGATTTTTATCATTCCAAGCAATACTCGGATTGCTCGCTTTGTGTGGTGCGTACTTTATTTTGAGCAAGTTTGTTAGGGTTTCAGTCTTTGTGGTTATTGCGATGATCTATATAAGTATTCCTATGACGACTGAACCTCAGACAACAGTGGCTGCAGAAGTAGCCCAACAACAGCCAACAACCAAGGTTACTGCTAGCAAACAACCTCAAATAACGGAAATTAATGATGCCAGTCTCAACACGTTAACTGCAGATTTCTTTTCTAAAGAAGCTTCCCGACATGTAACATTCGATACCAACAGCGCAATGGATGCTCCTTTTGATTTGCTGTTCTTGAGTATTTGTTCGGTCGCGTGGGATGACATCGAAATTGCAGGACTGGCTGATCATCCTCTGTTCAAAGAGTTTGACATCATGTTCGACAATTTTAGCTCCGCTACGTCATACAGTGGGCCTGCTGTCATTCGTCTGCTACGAGCCAATTGTGGTCAACAAGAACACAGCCAACTGTTCCAGCCAGCACCATCAAAGCAGTGCTACTTGTTCGAAAGTTTGAAAGAACTAGGCTTCACAGAAAATTTACTGATGAACCACAATGGTGTCTTTGATAGCTTCCTTGAATTGATCAAAAAAGACGGCGACTTACAAGCGGCTCTTATGTCTCAAGAAGGCTTAACTCCTTACCAAAAATCTTTTGATGGCTCTTCGATCTTCCGCGATAAGCAAGTATTGGATAACTGGTGGCAGCAAAGACTTAACAGTAGTGACGACAAAGTCGTGGCACTCTACAACTCAATTTCACTACATGATGGCAACAGGATCATCAATGCGAACTCAAGCACATCTATTGCTAGCTACAAAATGCACCTTAAGAATTTGCTTGATGACCTCCACGCGTTCTTTAAAACCTTAGAGTCCTCAAAACGCAACATCGTTGTCGCTTTGGTACCAGAACATGGTGGTGGTATGCGAGGAGACCGCATGCAAATTTCAGGTATGCGAGAAATTCCTGCACCGACAATCATTCATACACCGGTAGGAATTAAAATCTTCGGAGAAGGAATTCAGCGTCAGGGCGACACCGAACACGTAAGCGAGCCATCTAGCTATCTGGCATTGTCGCAGCTCGTTTCGAATATCCTGGATAAAAACATTTATCAAAGTAAGACGTTTAGCCCTTCAATATTGACAGAGAACCTACCAGAAACACGAGTTGTCGCGCAGAACTCAGGCTCTACTGTGATTGAAGTACAAGGGAAGTATTATGTTTCTCTTGATGGTTCAAGTTGGATTGAATACCCCGCAAAATAGCGAGAGTAAAACCATGCCATGACGAAGGCCGGTGTTTCCGGCCTTTGTCATATAAAAAACCAATAACCTCTCAAAGGTCTCAGAACTTCAATTGTCTATTGTCTATAAATAGGTAAAAATGGATCGAACATTATGCACTTAAGGGAATAACTCATGCCAATTGATTCACTGATTACCATCGGTATTTTCGTCGTTCTTGCTGTAGTTATCTTATCTTCAGCCATTAAGACGGTGCCACAAGGAAATAACTGGACAGTCGAACGCTTCGGACGCTACACCCATACGCTAAAACCCGGCTTAAACTTGATCATTCCATTTGTTGATAAGATAGGGCAAAAAGTCAACATGATGGAGCGCGTTCTTGATATTCCAGCGCAAGAAGTTATTTCAAAAGACAACGCTAACGTGGTTATTGATGCCGTCGGATTTGTTCAAGTCATCGATGCTGCCAAAGCGGCTTATGAAGTCAACGATTTGGAACATGCCATCAGAAATTTAACTCTCACCAATATCCGTACCGTTTTAGGCTCAATGGAGTTGGACGAAATGCTGAGTCAGCGTGACATGATCAACTCCAAGCTGCTGGCAATTGTTGACCAAGCAACAAACCCTTGGGGCGTAAAAGTCACACGAATTGAGATTAAAGATGTCCAGCCACCAGCCGATCTGACCGCTGCAATGAATGCGCAAATGAAAGCCGAGCGTAATAAGCGTGCGGAAATTCTTGAAGCAGAAGGGGTTCGCCAAGCTGAGATATTAAAGGCCGAAGGTCATAAACAATCAGAGATATTAAAAGCTGAAGGCGAAAAGCAGTCTGCTATTCTCCATGCAGAAGCACGTGAGCGTGCCGCGCAAGCAGAAGCAAAAGCGACTTACATGGTTTCCGAAGCCATTGCAAAAGGTGACATGCAAGCCGTCAATTACTTCATTGCACAGGGTTATACCGAAGCGATCAAGAGCATTGGTCAAGCCGAAAATGGTAAAATCATTATGCTTCCATTAGAAGCAACCGGACTAATGGGCTCGGTTGCAGGGATAGCAGAAATGTTTAAACAGCAAGATAAAGAATAATTTATGGACTTTTTTAGTTTGTTGGAAGGTATCTCTTTCTGGCATTGGCTAGCGTTTGGCTTTGCTCTTTTAGCAGTTGAGCTACTTGGTACCGCAGGGTATTTTCTCTGGCTCGGGATGTCTGCACTTATCGTTGGAGCCATCATGACCGTTTTGCCAATGAGCTGGCAATTGCAATGGCTTTGCTTTGCAAGCTTCAGCTTAATCACCACCTGGCTTTGGTGGCGACGACAATGGTCTAAAGACAAGCAAGAAGACCAAGAAAGAGATCTGAACCAAAAGTACAAGCAGTTAATTGGGCGTACTCTTATCCTTGAAGAAGACTTTTCCGTCGGGCTCAATCGCATCAAGGTAGCCGATACCACATGGTCCGCACAATCGGATCAAGCACTTCCAGCCGGTACCCGCGTAAGAATCACCGATGTTGAAGGTATTATTTTAATCATTGAGCCTGATTCTAATTAATTTATGCCAAAGTAATGGGGCAAATCATGCTCCATTACTTTAATCTAAACAACTGCTTTCATTTCATTACCTTAATTAAAATCGAGAAAAAAATAAGTATTAGTAATATTATTAATACCCTACCTACCATTTCCTATTATTTAATTATTCAACACACGACAATCAATAAGATAGAAATATATCTAGGTAAATTATCGATCTAAATTTATTTTAAAAAATAAAACTTTATTGAATTATTTTTTGATCTTTTTATCCTCGGATACATACTTAACGCATAAGCATTTAAGTTGAGTGCTTTTTATTTGGTAAGTAAGAGGATGTACTATGAATAAGCTTCTCTTTTTAATGTTGTGCGGTATTTTTTCTTTTTCTTCCTTTGCCTACAACAACGGAAACGGCGGTACAACTAATTTGGGACCTATAGTCGAATGTAAGATGCCAAGTGGCGACGTTACGAATATTCCAAGTGAAATGTGTCGATTTAGAGGTGGGGAATGGGAATAGTAAAGAAGTAAGAGCTTAGTTTGATATAAGAGCCCTATTCAACCTTGCCTTTCTGCGTAGTCACGGTTTATACAAGCACGTAGATATTTAAAGTTTATATTAAGGTGATTATTATGAGATTTTTATCTGGTCTATTAGTAATATCTTTTGCCATAATTCCGTTAACCACTCATGCTAATGGTGCATCCGGTGGTCGTACGTTAGGCCCAGAGATAAAGTGTGAGTTGCCAAACGGTAATGTACATATGTTGCCACCGTTATATTGCAAAATATACGACGGCCGAGAAGTGAAATAGAAAAGGAGCCTAGCGGCTCCTTTTATTATCTAATTAAGTATTAGTGGAAGCTGTAAGGGATAAGAACTTGTAGACGTAAGTCTGTTTCATCCGCATCGCCAGCACCTGCGTACTCATCACGTTCTAGGATTGTACCGTGTAAACGAATGGTAGAACCTTTAAGCGCGCCACTTTGTAGTGAGTAAGATACTGTTGCGTTAACTGCGTATTCGCTTTCGTAATCCCAGTCACCTGATGCTCCGCTTGCTGCAGAGTCTGCGCCAGTACCGTAACCAAAGCCTAGGTAGTAGTTCCAGCCGTTACCTTGGTTGTAAGATAGACGGTTGTACCATGCTAGCTCACCCGCTTTGTTCCAGTCAGACAGCGCGTCCCACCACTGAGACCAAGTACCATTGTTCATACCATATGTATGAATAGTACGAGGAACGAAGTCCGCACGGTTATCTGTGTCTGTGTAGCGCAACTCAGACATCCAAGCTAGCTTGCCGAAAGATTGATTCAAAGATAGACCAGTGTGGAAACCTAGACCATCGTATTTCACATCATCGTCAACACCGTAGAAATCAAATGCTAGAGTTGTACGGTCACTAACAGTGTACTTCAAGTAAGCCTTGTAAGAAGTGTTGTCAGTTTCGTTGTGGTAGCTAGTTACTTGACCTGCACCCCAGTCAACACCATTTGCATATTGAACGCCAGTAGCTTGACCCAAACCAAGTTGCATAAACAAGCTGTCAGTTAGGTTACCGTTTAGGCCTAGAGAGTGTAGGTAGCTCCATGAAGTGTCAGACCAAAGCGCTGGTGCGTAATCATCTTCGTGAAGCAGCCAAGGTGCTGTAAATTGGTCTGCGCCAAAGTAGCTTAGGTTGAAATCACCAAGTTTAGCGTTTAGTTCGAAACCACGGTAAGTACCAGGTACAAAGCTCCAAACGTTACCGATTGTACCGTTACCACCAGCCTGTAACATACCGAAACGAGCATTAAAGTTTTCGTTTGCTTTGAATTTCAGCGCTGCTTTGTAAACTTTAAGCTGCTGACCATCACCTGCACCCCAGTCTAGGTTGTTACAAGTTGAGATTTCGTTACATAAGTAGCCTTCGTTTGAATTGTAAAGACTATCGTTGTAAAGATCGCCAGAGTAGTAAGCCGCAACATCTGCGCCCACCCAACCATCGTGGTAGCCAGAAGTGAAGTCTAAAATTGCGTTGTAAGAAGAGTAGTTTAGACGACTCCAACGGTCACCATTTTCACCGCCGGGCTTACCTGTTGTACGAGTTCGTGAACGAGTATCAACTATGAATAATGCATTCAGACTTGAGTCTTGCATAAATTCGTTCACTTTCTCTACGTACTCGCCACCTGCTGCACTTTCAGTAGACGCTGTAGCTGGAGCGACAGCAACAACACCAAACATTGCTGCGGTTAACGCTGAAACCTTAAAAAATTTGTCCATGGAAAAACTCCTAAAAATGGATATAGCTGTATTTTTCTATCTCACCTTTAGTTGGCCGCCGAAGGAGAGAAGTAAATTCCTGATCAAACCTCATTATTTCTAATTTGGCTTTTTTTAGTTCCTGCATACACACCGTGTATCCACGTGATTAAGACTAACTTCGCAGCTAAAAACATCCAAATGGAACTTATTTTTTTTCTAAAAAAATATGAGCCACTCCAAAGTTCCATATAACTTATTGATCCAGATCTTATTTTTTAACAACACCAACACAATGCAATAAAATATCATTTAAAATCAAATATTTAAATTTAGCTTGAAAGTATCAACTTGAAGTCACTCGCAGACTAAAAAAGCCAAAAAAACCAATAACCCAAGGTTCGATCTTGATCACTGAAAAGAACAAAGGCATCAATTGCTCAATAAAAAAACACTTAATTATGAACAAGAAAAAGCCCCGCATGCTTACCATACGGGGCTTTTAGTTATTTTTTAGCTTTTTTGAGAAGACTTAATTCATCAATTCGAGTAAGTCTTGTTCTGTTTTAATTTCGATACCCAGTTCTTGTGCCTTTGCGAGCTTCGAACCTGCATTTTCACCAGCAAACAAAATATCGGTTTTCTTAGAAACACTACCCGTCACTTTAGCCCCCAGTGCTTGGAGGGCTTCTTTGGCTTCTGTACGCCCCAGTTGAGAAAGTGTTCCCGTTAATACTACTGTTTTACCTTCTAATGGTAATTCCCCCACCTGCTCAGTAGTATTAATCTCTGGCCAATGAATTCCTTGTTCAAACAAATCTTTAACCACCGCTTGGTTCTGTTCTTCACTAAAGAAAGTCGTAATATGTTGAGCAACCACAGCACCGATGTCTTGCACTTCAATCAACTGCTCTTCGGTAGCATTTTGGATCGCTCCCAACGTTTTAAAGTGCATTGCTAAGTTTGCTGCGGTTGCCTCGCCAACTTCACGGATCCCCAGTGAATACAAAAACCGAGGTAAAGTTGTTTCTTTGGATTTTTCTAACGCATTCACAATATTCTGCGCAGACTTTGGCCCCATGCGATCTAGTACGGTTAAAACCCCCGCAGATAACTTAAATAAGTCAGCAGGAGTTTTCACCATCTCACGGTCAACAAGCTGCTCGATCACTTTATCGCCTAAACCGTCAACGTCTAACGCTTTACGAGAAACAAAGTGTTTTAGCGCTTGTTTGCGTTGGGCTTGGCAAACTAAGCCCCCCATACAACGTGTTACCGCTTCTCCTTCGATCCGCTCAACATGCGAACCACAAACAGGACACTGAGTTGGGAAAACAATATCTCGAGCTGTTTCTGGTCGACGCTCTTTGATGACAGAAACGACTTGGGGAATAACATCGCCAGCACGGCGGATCACAACATGATCACCAATCTTGACTTGCAGACGTTCTATCTCATCTGCGTTATGAAGCGTCGCATTACTTACCGTTACCCCGCCAACAAATACAGGCTCTAGTTTAGCAACAGGTGTAATCGCACCAGTGCGACCGACTTGGAACTCCACTTCATTCAGTGTCGTCATTTCTTCCTGTGCTGGGAACTTGTAGGCAATCGCCCAACGTGGAGCGCGAGCAACAAACCCCAGACGCTCTTGCACGGCAATATCGTCAATTTTAATAACGACACCATCGATCTCATAAGGGAGGGCATCACGACGCTGCAATATATCTTGGTAGTAAGCTTTTACATCCGCCAAGCTTTCAACTCGCTTAGTTTCCGGACACATTGGCAGTCCCCAAGATTTGATTTGCAAAAAGCGTTCGTAATGACTTGCTGCCAATTCTGCGCCTTGCACCACGCCTACACTGTATGCATAGAAGCTAAGCGGACGAGAAGCCGTAATACGTGAATCCAATTGTCGTAAGCTACCTGCCGCAGCGTTACGTGGATTAACAAAGATTTTCTCGCCTTTCTTCCTTGCTAATTCATTGAGCTTTTCAAACCCAGCTTTCGGCATAAAGACTTCACCACGAACTTCAAGACGATTTGGCCAGTCATTACCTCTGAGTTTTAAAGGAATGGCTTTAATCGTACGCACATTCTCTGTGATGTTTTCACCCGTAGTACCATCGCCTCGAGTGGCCGCCTGAACTAACACGCCATTCTCATATAACAAACTTACGGCGAGTCCATCCAATTTAGGCTCACAACAGTATTCTTTCACACTCTGGCTGCCCACGCGCTCTTGTGCGCGCTTGTGGAAACTATCGAGTTCACTATCATCAAACGCGTTATCAAGCGAAAGCATCGGTACTTCATGTGTCACTTGGCTAAACGCAGAGAGAGGTTGCCCACCGACACGTTGGCTTGGCGAGTCTACGGTTATTAAGTCAGGGTTCTCAGCTTCAATATCCAGTAACTCTCGCATTAAACGGTCGTACTCGGCATCAGGGATCTCTGGGTTATCTTCCACGTAGTAACGCACAGCGTGGTAATGCAACGACTCTTTTAGTTCTTCTAGTCGCTGAAGTACTGATTCAGACATAGTAAAGCCCCGTGTATTTTCAATCGGTGAGGTTGGGAAATCCAAGAAAAAGGGCTCCATCCGGAGCCCTATTATTATTTACTGTTAAGATTATGCGTTAGCGGCATTAAACTCAACTATTTGACGTCGATAAGATGCTAAACGATCTGGCGTCATTAAGTTGCGCTGGTCATCAAGTACGTTACCACCTAAGTCATCAGCAATTTGCTGCGCAGTTCGAAGCATTAAGTTGAAGTTCTGTTCAGCCTCGCCATAACAAGGCAATGTCATGAAGAATGAAATACCCTTCGTTGTAAACTCAGCAGGATCAGCATGCTCAAACGTACCAGGGTGCATCATATTAGCGACGCTAAACAGCACTTTGCCGTTACCGGACAAGTCAACATGACGATGGAAAATATCCATCTCGCCATAAATTAGACCGTTTTGTTGCATACTTTCAAATAAAGCAGTACCAACAAATGGCTCTTCACCAGCACAGTGCACATTCAATACAATCACTTGCATTTCAGGTTCTGGCTTTGGCTCTTCCTTAGGCTCTGCAACGACAGGCTCACTAACCGTTTCGACTTGCTGTTCTTTCTCCGTAATATCAAACGCGGCGGGAATAACGTCTTCTTCCACAGCAGGCTGGAATGGCTCTTCAGCTACTGTTGCTTGAACAACAGGCTCAACGTCCTCTTCTTTATCTTTTTCTGCAACAAATGAAGGGATGTCATCCGGCTCCTGCTGCGTCTGTTTGACTTCAGATGGACCACCGAATAACGGGTCAGATTCAAACTTGTTGTCGAAAGAGCTCGCCATCCCAAAATCTGGTTCTTTGCGATCTTTGCGAATGATCTCAAAGTCATCTTCAGGAGCGGGAGCGAAGTCTCGTTCTTTTTCAACAAGATCATTTTTGTCTTCTTGGTCAACATCCAGCTTACCAAGTGGCTTGTTACCAAACTTTGCTTTGCCTTCTTTTTTACTGCTCCATAAACCATGAAACAGTAATGCCGCGATGGCTAATGCGCCAACAACAATGAGTACGAATCGCAATTCCTGCATTATTTACTCTCAATATACTTGTTTTTACTACTCGCAGTTCCTTGAGCAGCAACCCAAGTGCAATAAATCTGAATGATACGTTTACTTTACCAAAACTATATGTAGATTTAGAACAACTTAATGCAAGAAGTTCCGTTTTTTGTTGTGATTCTTGCCACGATTCCACTTAACAAGACGTCATTTGTCAGGGCATTGAAAGAAAAGTCCTCACAGGTACAATGAGTTTTCATTTACACGAAGCCAAAATAGACATGAAGCAAAACAATCAGCAGAGAACCGGGTTCGGTTATTTTCTATACGGGATACAATTGGCACTTGCCCCTAAAATCAGGCGCTTTGTCATCTTACCTCTACTTGCAAATATCTTGCTTGTAGGTGGTGCCATCTTCTATCTATTTTCAAACCTTAATATATGGATAGAAGGCTGGATTGGGCAGCTGCCTGAGTTTTTATCCTGGTTAACTTACATTCTTTGGCCTTTACTCGCTCTGACGATACTCGCTACCTTCTCCTATTTTTTCAGCACGCTCGCGAACTTTATCGCCGCGCCATTCAATGGCCTCTTGGCTGAAAAAGTGGAAGAGTACTTAACGGGACAAAAAGTAAATGATGATGGTTTCACTGCCGTCCTGAAAGATGTTCCTCGCGTTTTAGCTCGTGAGTGGAGAAAGCTCCTTTACATTTTACCTAAAGCAATAGGCCTATTCCTGTTATTGCTCATCCCTGCCCTTGGACAAACAGTAGGACCATTTTTATGGTTTATCTTTACCGCCTGGATGCTCGCGATTCAATATTGTGACTACCCGTTTGATAATCACAAAATCCCATTTAACGACATGCGTTACAAATTGAAACAAAAGCAAGGTAAGGCCTATGGCTTTGGGGTATTGGTGTCTGTATTTACGACGATCCCAATTTTGAACCTCATTGTCATGCCTGTAGCAATATGTGGTGCAACCGCTATGTGGGTCGCGGAGTTTAAGCACCAACGATAGTCGATTAGAGATTAAGGAAAGGGATCAGCGCCAGCTTTTCCCTTTTCTTTTATCAAGTTCTGGGCCAACCTAATAAGATATAACTTTTTAATCCTTTTCCCTTTTTTTCATACCGCATATTCTTCTATCCATATTCACACAACGTGTAATGAAGGAACATCACTATGAGCAAAATCTACGAAGATAACTCTCTTACTATTGGTAATACACCTCTCGTTCGTCTAAACAAAGTAAGTAAAGGCAAAGTTCTCGCGAAAATTGAAGCGCGTAACCCTAGCTTCAGTGTTAAGTGCCGTATCGGTGCAAACATGATTTGGGAAGCAGAGAAAGCGGGGCTTCTTAAGCCAGGTGTAGAGCTTGTAGAACCTACCAGTGGTAACACAGGTGTTGCTCTAGCATTCGTAGCGGCTGCTCGCGGTTACAAGCTAACATTGACCATGCCTGAATCAATGAGCCTAGAACGCCGTAAGCTACTAAAAGCACTAGGCGCGAACCTTGAGCTGACTGAAGCGGCGAAAGGCATGAAAGGGGCGATTGCTAAAGCAGAAGAAATCGTAGCAAGCAACCCTGAGAAGTACCTACTTCTTCAACAATTTGACAACCCAGCGAACCCAGAAATCCACGAAAAGACTACGGGCCCTGAGATTTGGGAAGCGACAGACGGTGAAATCGACGTATTCGTTGCTGGTGTTGGTACGGGCGGTACTATTACAGGTACTAGCCGTTACATCAAAGGTGAAAAAGGCAAAGCCATCACTTCTGTTGCAGTTGAGCCAGCAGAGTCTCCGGTTATTGCACAAGCACTTGCTGGCGAAGAAATCCAACCTGCCCCACACAAAATTCAAGGTATCGGTGCTGGTTTCATCCCTGGTAACCTCGATTTAGACATTATTGACCGTGTTGAGCAAGTTACCTCAGAAGAAGCGATTGAGATGGCTCGTCGCCTAATGGAAGAGGAAGGTATCCTAGCTGGTATCTCATCTGGCGCAGCGGTTGTTGCAGCGAACCGACTTGCGGAACTACCTGAATTTGAAGGAAAAACAATTGTAACTGTCTTGCCAAGTTCCGGTGAGCGTTACCTAAGTACAGCACTCTTTGCAGGTATCTTTACCGAAAAAGAGAACCAACAATAATATGTGTTCAAATCAATTTTTAGTTTAAAAAAGCCCCGTTTAGGGGCTTTTTTGTTGATCCCTGCCCTACCTTTGGTAATATCAGGGTGTTTTATTTCTAGCTTCAAAATAAAGAAGCAGAACACAAAAAGGTTTCAAAGTGATTACGCACGCAAACAGTTGCGTAGTTACCAAACTTTTGACTAGTATCAGAACTGACGCGCTTTGAACTCTTCCCGTGCTAGCGCACAAGATGTAAAGCAGTTAAGCTAAAATCTGGTCACAAACTAACAAAAAAATACATTTATTGGGGTATATCACATGTACGAGAAGCAAGTAGAAATCACAGCAGAAAACGGCCTTCACACTCGTCCAGCTGCACAGTTTGTTAAAGAAGCAAAAGCATTCGACGCAGACATCACTGTGACTTCTAACGGTAAAAGCGCTAGCGCTAAGAGCCTGTTCAAACTACAAACACTAGGCCTAGTAAAAGGTACTCAAGTTACTATTTCTGCTGAAGGCCCACAAGCTCAGCAAGCAGTTGACCACCTAGTTGCTCTAATGGACCAACTACACTAATCCGGTCTCCTACTCCAGAAGCCATTTTGTGAAAGCAAAATGGCTTCGTTGGAAATAGGCTCAAAACTAAGCTAAAACTATTCGTTAGCGCACCCATTATTCTCCCGTTTTATAAAGTTGACCAAACTTAAGGTAAGGCTATGATTTCAGGCATCCTAGCATCTCCTGGTATTGCAATCGGTAAAGCACTACTACTTCAAGAAGATGAAATTGTCCTAAACACAAACACTATTTCTGACGATCAAGTAGAAGCTGAAGTTCAGCGTTTCTTTGACGCTCGTAACAAATCTGCAGCTCAGCTAGAAACTATCAAGCAAAAAGCGCTTGAAACGTTTGGCGAAGAAAAAGAAGCGATCTTTGAAGGTCACATCATGCTTCTTGAAGACGAAGAGCTAGAAGAGGAAATCCTAGCACTTATCAAAAACGACAAGATGACTGCTGATCACGCTATCCACTCAGTGATCGAAGAGCAAGCATGTGCTCTTGAGTCTCTAGACGACGAATACTTAAAAGAGCGTGCAACTGACATCCGCGATATCGGTTCTCGTTTTGTTAAGAACGCACTAGGCATCAACATTGTTTCGCTTAGCGATATCAACGAAGAAGTAATTCTTGTTGCTTACGACCTAACGCCATCTGAAACTGCACAAATCAACCTAGACTACGTGCTTGGTTTTGCTTGTGATATCGGCGGTCGTACTTCTCACACTTCAATCATGGCTCGCTCACTTGAGCTTCCAGCTATCGTTGGTACTAACGACATCACGAAGAAAGTTAAGAATGGCGACATGCTGATTCTTGACGCAATGAACAACAAGATTGTTGTTAACCCATCAGAAGCTGAGCTAGAAGAAGCGAAAGCGGTTAAAGCAGCATTCCTAGCTGAAAAAGAAGAGCTAGCGAAACTGAAAGACCTACACGCAGAAACGACTGACGGTCACCGTGTAGAAGTTTGCGGTAACATCGGTACAGTGAAAGACTGTGACGGTATCCTTCGTAACGGCGGTGAAGGTGTTGGTCTGTACCGTACTGAATTCCTATTTATGGACCGTACTGCGCTACCAACTGAAGAAGAACAGTACCAAGCGTACAAAGAAGTTGCGGAAGCAATGAACGGTCAAGCTGTGATCATCCGTACTATGGATATCGGCGGCGATAAAGATCTCCCATACATGGATCTTCCAAAAGAGATGAACCCATTCCTAGGTTGGCGCGCTGTACGTATCAGTCTGGATCGTCGTGAAATCCTTCGTGATCAGCTACGTGGCATTCTACGTGCTTCTGCACACGGCAAACTGCGTATCATGTTCCCAATGATCATCTCTGTCGAAGAAATCCGTGAGCTTAAGAAAGCGATCGAAGAGTACAAAGAAGAGCTACGCGCTGAAGGCCACGCGTTCGACGAAAACATCGAAATCGGTGTTATGGTTGAAACTCCTGCTGCTGCTGCGATCGCACACCACTTAGCGAAGGAAGTGTCTTTCTTCTCTATCGGTACAAACGACCTAACTCAGTACACACTAGCGGTTGACCGTGGTAACGAGATGATTTCTCACCTATACAACCCACTATCACCTGCTGTACTTACTGTGATCAAGCAAGTTATCGACGCTTCTCACGCAGAAGGTAAATGGACTGGTATGTGTGGTGAACTTGCAGGTGACGAGCGTGCAACACTTCTACTTCTAGGTATGGGTCTGGACGAGTTCTCAATGAGCGGTATCTCTATCCCTAAAGTGAAGAAAGTAGTTCGTAACTCTAACTTCGCAGAAGTGAAAGCAATGGCTGAAGAAGCCCTTTCTCTACCGACAGCAGAAGAAATCGAAGCCGTGGTAGAAAAGTTTATTGCTGAGAAAGCTCAGTAATTGGTAGTACCAAGTAATTCAATACTTAATGGCCATTAGACGGCGAAAAAAGTCGTCTAATGAGCTATATTGGTATACTATAATTCGACAGAATAAAACCAAACCTTAGGAGCATGACACAATGGGTCTGTTTGACAAACTTAAGAAGCTTGTATCTGATGACAGCGCTGACGCTGGTGCTATCGAAATCATCGCGCCACTTTCTGGTGAGATTGTAAACATCGAAGACGTGCCAGATGTTGTTTTCGCTGAGAAAATCGTTGGTGACGGTATTGCTATCAAGCCAGCAGGCAACAAAATGGTAGCTCCTGTAAACGGTACTATCGGTAAGATCTTCGAAACTAACCACGCGTTCTCTATCGAGTCTGACGACGGTGTTGAGCTTTTCGTTCACTTCGGTATCGACACAGTTGAACTAAAAGGCGAAGGCTTCACACGTATCGCTGAAGAAGGTCAAACTGTCAAAGCTGGCGACACTGTAATTGAATTCGATCTAGCTCTTCTAGAAGAGAAAGCGAAGTCAACGCTAACTCCAGTTGTTATCTCTAACATGGACGAAATCAAAGAGCTAAACAAGCTTTCTGGTTCTGTAACTGTTGGTGAAACTCCAGTTTTACGTGTAACTAAGTAATTTTTACTTAATCGAGCACGAAAAAACGCTGCCATTGGCAGCGTTTTTTATTACCTGAAATTTTATTTCTGATCGACTTACATCAATGAAATCCGCTCAGCTAAGTAATCCAAGTGCCGAACTCGACCTTTGCTTTGCCTGAGCCAATAATGCTGTTGTCGCATCTTGGAGCACTTGAGAACGCACCATTTCCGTAGATTCTCTTGCGAAGTCTGTATCTCTTATTCGACTCTTGGACTCTGTAACACTCCGATTCACAGTATTTAAGTTATCCATCGAGCCGTTTACACGGTTCTGAAAGCTGCCAATTTCACTTCGGTGCGAATCAACGTACTTAATTGCTGTATCAATCACCCCAATTGAAAGCTGAGCCTTACCTGCCGTCGACATATCAATGTCATCCATTGTGACTAATTGACCAGCGCTCACATCAAGCTCATCCGCTAAACTCCCTTCGAGAACCACACCCTCTGGCGCCTCCATCGTAGAAGAGAAGAATTGCAGTTCGTTGTTTTCCGTTACTGAAGCATTCACTATCGATTGTTGAGCATTGATGTAAGTGGCGACCTGTTCTATACGGTCACCCAATTTGAGTCCAATGGATTCCGTTTGGGTTTGCCCTTTACTGTCTTGGTATTCGACTTTGAGAGTTTGGTTATCTCCAGTGACTCGCCAATCTTTATCGACCGCATCACCAACATAATGCAGCCCTCCCATCTCTGGGATATGGCTACGCATGTTACGTAACGTCAAAGAGATTGAATTAGCGTTCGCGCCAATATGGAAACTTTGTGAACCGTAAGATCCATCAAACAGGTTTTTATCCGCAAATGTTGTCGTGATCGCGACACGATCAAGCTCATCTTGCAGCGCTACGACCTCATATTGAATACTTTGCCGATCACTTGAGTCATAACTGCCGTTTGCTGCTTGAAGCCCCAGAGAGCGTAAGCGTTGCAATATGTCACTGCTTTCGTGCAATGCTCCCTCCGCTGTTTGAGCAACAGAAAAAGCGTCGTGCGCATTTCTTAAGGCGACATCAAGCCCTCTCGTTTGTACATGGAGAGTATTCGATATCTGTAAACCTGCCGCATCATCGCTCGCCGAGTTGATTCGAAACCCCGAAGTTAGGTTGCGTTGTGACTCAACATTTTGCGCAGCTGCTTGACTCAGGTGTCTCTGCGCCACCATCGCAGAAACATTGGAATTTAAAGAGATCATCTAATCGATATGAATGCTTTATCGAACATACTGTCAGGACACATCTGAATCGTTATAGCCAATAAGCAAAAAGCCAGGGATGAGCCTGGCTTTGGTTTCTTGCTTTGTTAAATTGATTAACCTAGCAGACTTAGCGCTGAGTTAGGCGCTTGTTTCGCTTGCGCAAGGATTGAGCTTGACGCTTGCGATAGAATTTGTGATTTGGTCATTGCCGTCGTTTC
>NZ_JAWPOT010000428.1:0-606 GCF_033344415.1 Vibrio sp. 1727 | reverse complement strand
GAGCCCGTTTTAAGCGGTTTATGATCGTCACCGTAAGTTTGTGGCCTCGCATCAATCAACTCAAAAACACGTTCACTCGACACCAACGCTTGTTGTAAAAGTGCAAGTTGTTGGGTCATTTCAATCAGAGGTTCGGTCACACGCGCCAAATAACTGATGAACGCATAAAGTACACCGACACCAATCAACTCGACACCATTAAAGCCAAAGATGGCAACTAAGCAGAGTAGGGCAAGGCCAGCCAACAGATCCATGAGAGGCCGCAGCAGATACCCGTTTAAGCGAATCACTTTTTTGGACGCGACCAAATGCTCAGCAGTGAGTTCGTTAAATTGTTTGTTAAAGCGCTCTTCTTGTTGCATCAGCTGAATCACGCTCATCCCTTGGATTGATTCGCTTAAGTTGGCGTTAATGTCCGTGAGCAAGTCACGCATTCTGCGATAACTATCGGTACTGAGTTGTTTAAACAGATACATAAAGCCAATTACGATCGGTAACAGGACGAGAACAACCAGCGTCAACTTCCAACTCATGAAGAACATGACACCCAACATTACCACGATCATCACAACGTTCTTAACCACGGTCGCGATTAACAACTCGTAA
>NZ_JAWPOT010000427.1:0-606 GCF_033344415.1 Vibrio sp. 1727 | reverse complement strand
AGCCACACCAACATAAAACCGATGATGGATTTCGGCAGCGTTAAACCTAAATGAGGTAAGCGGTAACCCAAAACCCACAAATAACCGAGTAGCGCGTACACAACACCAGATAACCCACCGAAGTTTGCACCTTCAACATAGAACTGGCCAGCACCAGAGAGTGCCGCAGACACCACAAAGATTTGCAGTAACTTACCAGAACCAAGGCGACGTTCAATATCGCCACCAAGTTGCCACCACCACAACAAGTTAAAGATGATGTGTGTTACCGAGAAATGCAGCAATGCATGACTCACCCAACGCCACAACTGCCATTGCTGGCCTTCAAACGCGGGAAAGTGCAACAGAGCAAATACCCCATTTCCAAAGCCTAACATCTGCAAACCATAAATCACGGCGCATACGGTCATGATCAATAAGGTCACTGGACCGGCTTTGGCTTTGATCATTCCCATGATGCTTGGGCTAGCGTAATGAAATTGGCTCTTACGAGTATCGGCAACGTCCCAGGAAGCGGCGCTGTATTTGCTAGCGGATGGATTCGCCAAAAATTGCTTCAGTTCGGCCTCTGCCTCAACTTCATGCTGGCTGTCCGTAAGCCAAAGT
>NZ_JAWPOT010000426.1:0-606 GCF_033344415.1 Vibrio sp. 1727 | reverse complement strand
GAGAAAGCTTTCCCTTTCGGCCCATATTTAGCGATTGCAGGATGGGTAAGCTTAATCTGGGGCGACCAAATTCTAAGTTGGTACTTCACGTCAATTTTAGGGGTGTAAATGGCTTTGGTAATAGGTTTAACGGGTGGTATCGCCAGCGGTAAAACTACCGTAGCGAATCTGTTCAAGCAGCAGTTTAAAATTGATATTGTCGATGCAGATATTGTCGCACGAGAAGTCGTCGAACCTGGAACTCCCGGGTTAAATGCAATCATTCAACATTTTGGTCAAGACATTACGCATGACGACAACACCTTAGATCGTGCCAAGTTACGCGAAAAAATCTTTTCTAATCCAGAAGAAAAAGCTTGGCTCAATGCATTGTTACATCCGATCATTCGAGAAAAAATGATAGAAGACCTTCAACAGGTCACGTCGGATTATGCGTTATTGGTCGTGCCATTGCTCGTTGAAAACAACCTCGATAGTTTGTGCGATCGTGTCCTCGTTGTAGATGTAGAACCTGAAACTCAAATTTTTCGCACCGTTAAACGCGACAACGTAAGCGAAGAGCAAGCACATGCGATTCTCGCCTCTCAAGCTTCGAGACAGCAGAGA
>NZ_JAWPOT010000425.1:0-607 GCF_033344415.1 Vibrio sp. 1727 | reverse complement strand
CCGTAATTATCTTAAACTTAGTAGGTGAAGGTGTACGCCAAGCGCTGAATGCGGGGATCGAATAATGCCGTTATTAGATATTCGACATCTGACTATCGAGATCGAAACACCACAAGGGATGGTGAAAGCCGTCGACCGAATGAGCCTAACGCTCAACGAAGGTGAAATCCGAGGCTTAGTGGGCGAGTCTGGCTCAGGTAAAAGCTTAGTTGCGAAAGCGATCGTGGGGGTTTGTAAGGACAACTGGCGAATCACCGCGGACCGAATGCGCTTGGGTAACATCGACCTTTTACAGCTTACGCCGAAAGAGCGTCGCCGCGTCATTGCCCGCGATATCGCGATGATCTTCCAAGAACCCTCAACCTGTTTGGACCCTTCCGAAGAAGTAGGACGTCAGTTAATTGAGTCTATCCCCTCTCGCGCCTTTGAAGGCAAGTGGTGGGAGCGATTCAAATGGCGTAAAAAACAGGCCATTGCGCTACTGCACAAAGTTGGTATCAAAGATCACAAACGCTTGATGGGCAGCTACCCGTACGAGCTAACAGATGGTGAATGTCAAAAAGTCATGATCGCCATGGCCATCGCAACCAAACCTAAATTGTTGATT
>NZ_JAWPOT010000424.1:0-607 GCF_033344415.1 Vibrio sp. 1727 | reverse complement strand
GAGAGGTATTCTGGCTCGATGTTGTTATCTGGCTCAATTCCGAGTTCAACATCAGTCGCTTGATGGCGAATTCGTACCATAGAGATGAATTCTAACGCGTCTTTTAAGTCCTGAGCTCGACCTTTTGGCAAGATGCCTGCGTCAATAATGTCGTCGAGACGTTCACACGAGTTTTGTGCACGAGAGCCAACCGCCAAGGCATGCACACGAATCAGATCAACCAGCGGCGCGGTGCCACGACGTTTTAGGTTGATCGAGTTTTTGTGCTGGCCGTCTTTTTCCATCACAAAATCTTTGAAGAAGCCTAATGGCGGTGTGCGGTTTAGCGCATTTCGAGCCAAACATGCTAAGAAGCGATTATTTTTACGCGCTCGACGCACAATGAAGCTGGTGAGCTGTTCTGCCCATTTTAAGCGGCCATACACGCCATCTAAATCGAAAAATATTGATGCATTTAGTAACGCTTTCGGGTTGGGATCGTCAATCCAGTCGGCGAAACATTCTTCCCATTCGGAGCGAGTCATTCGCCACATCGGGTTCGTGGCCATGATGTCACCGGTACAATATTTGTAACCACAAGCGTCAAGGCCGTCACTGACAAACTTGG
>NZ_JAWPOT010000423.1:0-608 GCF_033344415.1 Vibrio sp. 1727 | reverse complement strand
AGTAGCAGATCGCTATCTATAGTGCTATTAGGCTTTAGTTCGAACGAGTCCGCA
Organism: Vibrio sp. 1727; assembly: GCF_033344415.1. NCBI lineage: Bacteria > Pseudomonadati > Pseudomonadota > Gammaproteobacteria > Vibrionales > Vibrionaceae > Vibrio > Vibrio sp. 1727. Next base: position 554 of record NZ_JAWPOT010000423.1, on the reverse strand, counting down.
CGCAAAGGTAATGTAGCTCTCGTTTTCAGGGTATGCTGTACCACTTTTTTCCCTTTGCTGTTGCGATATTCCAATAAATAATGGCCTCCGGAATCGATCTCACTGACTTTGTCGATGATGTCTCCGAGCTGCTCTGCAGATTCCGATACCGATTTTATCGTTAATTGATACACATGCGTTTCTGGGTAAATTAGGGCCTCTACGCCAGAGCCCGAAAAGTAACGCTCTGCACAGCCAGTGAGTAGAATGATACCTAACAATGTCATTAATGTTCGTCTCATTGGATGAATCCTCCCTGAGAAAGCAATTTGATGGTGGGGTCATTGCCTTTATTGCCAACGTCATTAGTATCCACGTTAAACCAACGGTGCAGAGTTGAGGTTTTTCTGATGTATGGAAGTTGAATCTCTTTATTCTTTATTGGCTTAACAAGATTGACTGTGGCAACAATGATCAACTCTGTATGGCGTCGGTCTGTGGATGCTTTCCGAAATGCCGCTCCCAAGATAGGCACATCACCCAGTAGAGGGGTTTTCTGTAACTCTTCAAGATCG
>NZ_JAWPOT010000422.1:0-608 GCF_033344415.1 Vibrio sp. 1727 | reverse complement strand
GTCGTTCGCAGCTCGCAAATAAAAATATTGATGCCATTGCAAGATGAAGGCTACGACGCTCTGGTTGATGCACTGTCGGCAGGTTTGAACCAACTAACCGACGATATGGCTGCGCAGCTATAGTAAATAGACACCAGAGACGAAAGTCATCAGATCAGGGAGGGGAGCATCACGCTCCCCTTTCTTGTTTATGTATGTTTAGCGGCTCAAGAGATTAAGAATATGGCTTGTCGATATGTAGCTCATATCGTTTGATGCTTCTTGGCGGCTGACAGGATTCAAACGCACTCTCGGCATCAAATAAAATCCAATCCCGGCGATGGGCTTCCCCTAGTTTTTTCGCTTTGTTGGCATCGAAACATTCCATCTCATTCCCACCTTGGGTCAAGATATACCGATTCGGCTTTTCTTGTAGCCACAACCAAGCATTGCGCTCTTGCTCTTTGTGATCTGATAAATAGCTAAAATGTGTTACCGACACAGGTGAAAACAGCAAAAATTGCTCTTTAAATAGCGTCAGTCCTAACTCACCATCTTTACCGATTGCTTTTTGTGCTTCTGACATGATCTCTTTAGCTGGCGTGCGAACTGGGTTAAGCAATGTATAG
>NZ_JAWPOT010000421.1:0-611 GCF_033344415.1 Vibrio sp. 1727 | reverse complement strand
CGATAGAACCGAACAGAAGAATCATGATGCCGCCCATTACTGGCACAGGAATGGTTTGCAGAATCGCACCTAGCTTACCTACCAGCGCAAGAACAATAGCGGTAATGGCAGCCCAAGTCATGATTACAGGGTTGAAAGCTTTGGTCAGCATTACCGCGCCTGTTACTTCACTGTAAGTAGTGTTTGGCGGCGCACCAACCATTGATGCTGCAATTGTCGCGATTCCGTCACCCGCGATAGTGCGGTGTAGGCCTGGTTTCTTCAGGTAGTTTTTACCCGTTACATTTGAGATAGCCAACATGTCACCCACGTGCTCCACCGCAGGAGCGATTGCAACTGGGATCATGAATAGAATCGCGTTGATGTTGAACTCAGGCATGGTGAAGTTGGGCATTGCAAGCCAAGCTGCTTGAGCCACAGGTGTAAAGTCAACCACACCGTAGAATAGGGATACTGAATAGCCCGCCAAAATACCACCCACGATAGGAACCAGTTTTAGGAACCCTTTTGCGAACACGCTAAGTGCAATTGTCGTTAGCAGTGAAACAGCAGAGATAATGACCGCAGCATCGCCATTTACTAACTGAACCGCACCGTCGCCCGTTTTACCT
>NZ_JAWPOT010000420.1:0-611 GCF_033344415.1 Vibrio sp. 1727 | reverse complement strand
AGCTCCTCTTTATGCTACGCCATGGGAGCAAGTTAGTGCTCCCACTCATAATATGTCCTCTTCTATTGGTAGTTACGCGAACGGCTGCTTAGATGGGGCCTCCCCCCTGCCTTTAGAAGGTACAGGTTATCAAGTGTTACGTAGTCGAACGAATCGCTACTATGGGCACCCTAACACTATAGATTTTGTTGAAAGCCTAGCTTTAAAGGCGAATCAAAAGTTAAAAACTACTTTACTAATTGGCGACCTTTCTTTACCTCGTGGCGGCCGTTTTTCATCTGGTCATTCAAGCCATCAAACGGGGCTGGATATTGATATCTGGTTGCGTTTAGCTGACTCTCCTCTCTCCTATAACGAACTTCAATTGCCGAAACCGATGAGTGTGGTTGATCTGCAAGACTACTCGATATTAAATCATCGATGGGATAAGAGGCATTTTGAACTCATCCGTTATGCTGCTAAGAGCGATGAGGTGGCTCGTATCTTTGTTCACCCTGTTATCAAGGAGCAACTGTGTGCTCAGGAAGGGGGAAAAGATCGTTCTTGGCTACGTAAAGTTCGTCCTTGGTGGGGACATCATTATCATTTTCATGTGCGCTTATCATGCCCTG
>NZ_JAWPOT010000419.1:0-612 GCF_033344415.1 Vibrio sp. 1727 | reverse complement strand
TTAACCCGCGTTTATCCAAGGACACGAAAGTATGCTTACTCGGTTAAAACAACTTCAAACCTCAACCAAAGGCTACATTGGCATCCCCATTGTTTTGCTGATGATTCTGGCGATGGTTATTTTGCCATTACCACCATTGCTATTGGATGCGCTGTTTACTTTTAACATCGTATTGGCGATCTTGGTATTGCTGGTCAGTACCACAGCAAAGCGACCACTCGACTTTTCTGTTTTTCCAACCATTTTGTTGGTGGCAACCTTACTTCGCCTAACGCTGAACGTCGCCTCAACCCGAATCGTATTGCTAGAAGGCCATAACGGTGGCGATGCCGCTGGTAAAGTCATTCAAGCTTTCGGTGAAGTGGTGATCGGCGGCAACTACGTTGTCGGTATGGTGGTCTTCATCATCTTAATGATCATTAACTTTGTGGTTATCACCAAAGGTGGTGAACGTATTTCAGAAGTCTCCGCGCGTTTTACATTGGATGCCCTGCCGGGTAAACAAATGGCAATCGATGCGGACTTAAACGCCGGTTTGATCGATCAAGAAACCGCTCGTCTGCGCCGTAAAGAAGTTGCGAACGAAGCCGACTTCCACGGTTCAATGGACGG
>NZ_JAWPOT010000041.1:0-23424 GCF_033344415.1 Vibrio sp. 1727 | reverse complement strand
CGTTCAAATACGCCAGCATCCCGCCACTCCTGAAATCGGCGATGAGCAGAGCTTGACGAGCATATACCGGTGGCATTTAGCGCATTCCACTGGCAACCCGTCCTGAGTACGAAGAAAATGGCGTTCATTGCAGCGCGATTATCAACCCGCTTGCGGTGCGTACCCAGCGGGTGTTGAGTTCTATGTTCCGGGATGAGAGGAGCCATTTTCTCCCAGAGTTCATCACTGATTTGCCACTTATTACCTGCCATACGTTGCCCTCATAAATTATCATTATGTATTATCTGACAATTCCTTTTGGGATAGGTTCTAAGCCTACCATTTGAAATAACGAATTTAACATTCAACGTTGAGTTTTTATCTATCAATTGTAGGTTTTGATATACAATATCTCCTGATAATATTTGGCTGGCTTTATATTTAACTCCTTTCAAACCAATCTTTTCTACCACCTCAAAGTAATCATCTCTATTTATATATTTGGAAACGCTCTTATATGTTCCATTAAAATATGAAATAAGCAATTCCCTGTTAACTCCTACCTCGTTTACATTACCAATTACCACCTTTTTCTCAAACATGTTTATTGCATCAAGATAGAACACCGATCCTATGCCTAAGATGCTTGTAAAGATAATACAGAGAAATGATTTCCTGAATATTTTATTTGTGTTCTCGATAGTGCTATCATGCTCGACCCAATAATCATGAACGATGCCAGCAATTTTATTGCTTAAATTGTTCTCTTTCTTTTCTATCACGGTAGTTTATAACTCTGAAGTAGCATTAGCCGTTTAAATAACATTGAGTATACGCATGGATATTGTCATCATTGAAGATCAGCCTATCATAGCAGAAGCGATTTGCCGAGACTTTCAAAAAACGTCTAACGGTACTCTTACCATTACAACGTTAACTACCCTGGAAGAACTAAAGCAGTTTGATTTTAATGGCTGTCAATTCATCATCAGTGATCTGTATTTAGGTACGTCCATTCACGAAACAATGCATGAGCTTTATAAGCTACGAACACTACACCCAAACGTCTCCATTTCTGTTTTTACCCAATCAACAGACATCCCTAATCTGGAAGCGTTCCTAGCACTTATCAAGGCTAATCACCTGTTTGATAAGCGTTTCATCAGTGACATTTCCCATATTGTTTTGCATGAAGAACCTCAACAGTTTCACGCGAACAAAACGGAGCTAGCCAAAGCTGAAGCGTTCCTGAAAATTGATGGTAATGCCCAATCGATCTTGGAAGAACTAGCTAAGCATGAGCCTCTGACCAGCATTGCAATTGAAAGCAACAAAAGTAAGTCAGCTATCTCACAAGTCATCAAGCGAGTAGAAAACCAAATTGGCTCTAAACGCCACTTTCTGCAATTGTTCTTTAAACAGTTTTAATAGGCTCGGTGCTATAATTACAAACCTCACACAGATAATAGTGCTTCCCTTTTTGCAATCCCTTTAAATCGATCTGTTGATACTTCTCAGATGAGCATTGGGGACACTTGCCACTATTATTTTGTGAGGTAGTTTCGTTCTCATACTTAGCAACACTTTCCAATATTCCATCTATATCTTTTTTATATGATCTCGATGCTTTAACGCGAATCAATTTAATCTGAGCACTTTTAAAAACCGAGTCCTTAACCCTATCTCTTTTCTTCGCTGCTGCTGAATTATGACTCCTGTCATCTAGTTCAATGACGCATAAAATCTCACTTGTTTGTTGATCGAGAAGTACGAAATCAACATGCTTTTTCGCAATGGCATTGAACCCACCAATGTCCTTGTTATTCGTTGGTAAGCAAATATCTGCTAAACGAACTTTACACGCAACATAAACCCCATTTGGCAATCGACGTAATAGCTGCTTGAAGAAGTTCTGTTCACACTTTGTGTTTAAATTCTTAATCGGTTTATATCCACCCCGCTTCTTTCCTCCCTTTGAGCCAATCAATACGCTTAGCACAATGAATAGAGCAATTGCTAACCAAGCATTGGAATTATTCAGTAAGTTTTCCATTGTTCCTCCGTAAAAAAGCCCCTACGATGAGGGGCTATAGATTTCTCAATTGTCGGAGGACATTAAAGTTTGAAACTTTTCTATTTCCGAAGTGCGTTACTATCGTGGCTAAAAGAACCCAATACTGACAATAAAGATCGACACTTAGACTCAATCAATGTGGCTATCCAACGAAAGTGTGACAACAAAGTTTGAAACTCGCTTTTGGACAATTTCGTTTCAGTGACTTTACTAAATTAGTAGAGTATGGATAACTTCAAGTATAGAAAATTCGAAAAACTCAGCCGCTATAATTGGTGGTGCGGTTTAGCATGGCCCCTTTATGATGGACAGTGCTTTAAACGAGGATGGAGATTAAATCGTTATGTTGGTCACTAAAGTAATTAGGCTGTTTGATCGAGTTCAATTCCCACTTCACCATGCTTGGTTGAAGCTTTTATCTGAAGCTATAGATGGCAGCGTGCTCGATAAACCATTACTCGATGAAGCCAACTGTATAACAAGTGCAATGGGTTTAGAGTATGTAGCGATCTTGAATTCATTGCTTGAAGATCACCCTGATGTGTTTAGTGAGTTCTTGAGCCTGAAGGTTTGTGTGAAAAAACGTAAGTCAGTTGAAGGTGCTGAGTTTTCAACGAATATAGAGTTTATCGAGTCAAAACTCGCTAAATATAACACGACAAAAACTCCTCAAGAGCAAAGAATCGAGCAACAAAAAGCACAGGAACAAAAGCTAAAACAGCGGCAAATAGCGTCTGACAAGATGTTTGCAGATCTTAGAGCTAAGTATGATAAGCAATTCATCGACTTCCCCTCACTCAATATTAGTTCGATTCGTAGGCACTCTAAAGCAGCTTATATTCTCACGACTCTCAACAAAGGTATGATCACTGATGCCGACTACTTGTGGCTTAAGCAGAAGGGCTTTGAGAATGATCAGGTGAATAGCATGTATTACCTTCGTCGCGCAGAGAACTCCAAGCGAATATGGAATACGACCAATAAGCCGTGGAACTTGGTTAATGCTCTTGCTGATTATCGTAAAGCAGATAAGGCAAAAACAGCCCTAACCTTGGTGAATAAGCACTTTCCATTCAAATTTGCGAATGGAAATAAGAAGTTAAAATCTGCTTTGCTTACTACGGCTGGCGGTGTTAAACGTGATTTAAATATGCTAGAACAAGCTATCGAATTTGGCATACAGGCTCATGAATTGACTCTACAGGACTACCGCCCATGCACTTTGATTGGTGCGTGCAAAATGTTGAGTGGAGATATCTCCCAAGGTCATGAGTGGTATCAAAAAGCGATTAACCGTGGTTTTGAATCTGATTCTTATGAGCAAGAAATACGCTCTATATATATGCGAGCTAAAGCTAATGACAGAGCAAAAATCAGGAAATTGCTCATGAGTGATGGATGGTGCTACAAGTGGCTCAAATAGTAATTATGACATTTCAAGTTAGATATACTAATAAGACATGCAATAGCATCTAGCTAGCTTTGGGGCAAAATCGTCTCAGAGAAGAAGGCAAACTACGACAAATGGCACCGAAAAGTTTCGTACTTTATTGTCATAGTTCTAATCTTTATTGTTCGAGTTTCAAACTTTGTTGTCCACCGACAGCAAACTGGTTTCTGTTGCATCTATTTCTGATGTTGAAAAGTCCTTCAATGGACTCGCTATAGTCGAGCCATGCCAGTAGTCCTTTAAAAGACTTGTCTGTTTAGCTATGTTGTACGCTTCGCTCTGAGCGTTGTCATATGGCAAATGTGTATAGTCCTGCTTAGGTGCACTCACACACGCTGTAAGAGAAACTGCACTGACCAATATTGCTAACGTTTTTAAAGACATAATTCCCTGCACCACTAATAATTTAATTACTCTTATTCTACTATCTAAGCTTGCTTTCCTAACTCCTTTTAATCACTTTCCCATCACAGAAAATGACATACTTTATTTTGTTTCTATTTACTGCCTCTTGCACCAAGTGTTCGCCCAAAACCCCTAAACTCTCTAGCCTAAACTGACAATATATTGTTCTGTTCGCACAGATATCAGACTTAAAGTAGTCTTCTAGGGTTCCTGCACAACTTGCGAACGCGACACTGTTATTACTCATTACTCACCTATCAATTCTGTTGCTCGTTCCATGCATCTTCATAAGCATCTCTGCGAACTTCATCCACATCAATGTCGTCAAATCTATCCGTGTTTTTCTCTAATACATTCTGGCGCTCTGTCTCAGTGGTGTCACCATAGTTAAGTAGCGAACCACTACCGGTTAAACGCTCAATATCAATAACATCGTTTTGGATAAAGTTATCCGTTTCAATGAGTATTCCTACCCATTCATCTAGATTCACTTGATCCCAATCTACGTTGCCAATGTCTTCTATGCTTAATCCCGAACAGTTTGGATTCTTTGCACTGCCCCAGGACAAACCCATTTGAGGTTGCTGATATATTTGCTCCATCAAAATACGGGAAAGCGGGGAGTCATAGGCACAGTATGATTTTCTCTTTTCAATACACGCTCCTAAAACTTCGGTCTTACAGTACGAACCAAGATAATGGGCTGAAAGTAGCTCCACTTTCATAGCCAAATCGAGTTCTTCTTCTTCACAGGCGAAAACGATGTTTACGAGCAAATTGAAGACTACATATGCTAAATAAGCGTAATAGCAATACATAAGAGCCTGTCCCGCAGCAGCCATTTGTGGTGATGCTCCAAGTACTGCATTACCGGCAGCATCGGTCCCTGCCTGTTGAAAGAACATCCCCGCGACTTCAGGACCAAATGCTTCGGTCAAGAATGCGTTCGTATAGGTCATCATAGATTGAGCCATTGCATTCACTGCACCTTCACCAACAGCTTCTGTACCTTGTTGAGCAACCACATCAGCACCAGACGTAAATGTGCTCTGTACTGCATCAAAAGCTGTACTAGCGGCTTCGCTAGTCCAATTTGAAGCGATATCCCAAACTCCCGTATAGCCGTCTAAGCCAAACACCTGCCCTGTGAGGGAGTCCATACTCATCATGTGTCTTGTCAAAGTGATGTAATCACCAAGCGAAACGGTGACTGGCGATTCACAACAGTCCTGCATGCCACCAACCGCTTGCTTGCATTCCATTGCCTCACCTTTAAACAGTTCACATTGAACATTCGTTGTGCCTTGACCATCAGACGGTGCGCTACTAGACATCATCCCTAATAGCTGGCTTTGACCTTGAGCAAACATCGCCTTTTGGTAGTCAAATGTTTGAGCTGCATATTCGAACTTCTCACCAATGTATGCATTCATAGTATCTTGAGTGACACTATCTTCCGGCTCTGCAACTTCTTCTGCATAAGCTGTCGGCATAAGTGCCGAAGCAAGATGAGAGAAAGGAGCCACGGCATACGCTATTAAAGCCTGAGCCTCATTAGGATTGTTGGCGTCAATGTCGGCGTTCAACTCCAACTTGGTTCGAACTTTTGCTAACGGGCTAAGAGAACCCGACATACAACGGTTTTCGTCGTCACTCCATACAGGAAAACTACTTGGACATGATTGCTCTGCCTCAATATCTAAGCGACATGTATTTGTTGGCGCATAGTAACTAGTCCCTTCGGTGTCACAACTTAATCGCGGTTGAGAGCTTGTTTTCAACTCACACTGACCTGTAATTGTGCTATATGCATATCCATCAGGACAATTAGGGGCAGATGAAATCTCTTTGTAGCAAAGCCCATCATAATATTCGTACCCAGTTTGGCACTGAGGCTCACTTTCAACAATTTTCTTACACTTATTCGACACTGGATCATAACTGTATCCACTTGTACAAATAGGAGCCGTATCGATCTCTTTTTCACACTTATTAGTAGATAAGTTGAAGCTATACCCTGTCTCACAAATTGGGTTACTGTTTACTGTTTTTTCACACTGATTAGTTTGAGTGTTATATCCATAGCCGCTTTGACATAGCGGTGAAGATGTTTGGTGTTTTGTACAAAGCTGTAAATCGTCGTTGTATTGATATCCTGATTGACAGAACGGTGTTGATTCAACGGTCTTCTTACACTTATTCGACACTGGATCATAGCTGTACCCACTTGAGCAAATAGGAGCCATATCGATCTCTTTTTCACACTGATTCGTTGACAGGTTAAAGCCATATCCAGTGTCACAGGTAGGGCTACTGTTTACTGTCTTTTCACACTGATTAGTTTGAGTGTTATATCCGTACCCACTTTGACACAATGGACTTGATACAGTGGTTTTTTCACACATTCCTGATGTGGAGTTATAGCTATATCCGCTTGAACAACTAACGGGCTGTGCACTATAAAACTCACAAACATCCCCCTGCAAACTGTAACCATCTGGACAGGTAGCGATAGCCTCCGTTTCTTTGGATTGTAGTGAGCAGATCTCATAACGTATATTCGAATGACCTGAACCTCCTGCTTTTTGCTCACCTAGACTGTATTCCGTCCCATCATCTCCGATAATGCCATCACCAGTTAAATCAGCAGATTCAGAGTTGACTAAACTTCCATCCCAATACCCATGCATAGCAACAGGAATACCAAACGTAGGGTGCAAGGCGATATGAACAAAGTTGTTATCGTCATACCTACATTCTGTGTATTCATCTATACATACGTTTGTTGATCCAAAAACGCCACCGTTAGCACATGAATACTCAGGCGATGTAGTTAACACTCTCTCACATTGCCCATTATTCAAAGCATATCCGCTTGGGCAGTTAGGAGCTGATGTTGCTGTGCCTTTACATTGATCATTAACTAATGTGGAACCAGATGGGCATGTAGCGTTGCTTGCTAAAGTTACACTACACACACCATTTTCAAGTGTTTGACCTGATGGACACTCAGCTTGCTCAACAAGCAATCCATTACAACGATCATTTTCTAAAGATGAACCGCTAGGACACGTTGCATTGCTAGTTAAAGTTTGGCTACACATTCCGGCTTTTGAATCAAAGCTTTGCCCTGTTTTGCAACTTGGATCAGTTGTTAAAGTAATAGAACAGATATCATCTTCTAGCGTGTAACCCGATGGACACCCTGCTGGCTGAGATAAAGTCACGGTACACACACCATTTTTAAGCGCCTGTCCCGATGGACACTCAGCTTGCTCAACAAGCAACCCATTACATCGATCATTTTCTAAAGATGAGCCGCTAGGACACGTTGCGTTGTTCACTAATGTTTGGCTGCACACTTCTTGACTTGAGATAAATGACTGACCAGAAGGGCATTGAACATCATCAGTTAATGTTGCCGTACAAATATCATTTTCCAAGTTCATCGGATCGTCACAGGTAGCAACGTCATACAACAAACCGTCACAAACACCGGTTTCGGGATTGTAGTATTCATGAGACTTGTCGCAGTTATACGTTACCGGAGTCTCAAGGCGGCAAACATCGTCTTCGGAACTCCACATATCCGAACCCTGAACTAGCACAAATCCATCAGGGCAGGTCACGATAGGAGGTACTTCACAATACCCCGTATTCTCATTCAACTCATGCTCATCTGACGGACAAGTATTTGGCGTAGGTTCACTAACGGTATTAGTACACACCTCATAGAACGTATCAGTACCCACATTCTTACGAGCTTCGCCACAAGTGTAGGCAGTGCCGTTTTTTATGAGAGTTGTACAAGTCAGAACGCTAGGTTCGTTTGCAACAACAGTGTTATTCATAAGCACTTGAATACCGTCACGACGACTTACCGCATAAAAATCGTTGTCGGAATACTCACAAGCTGTTTGCTTCAGACATTTGTTTGTAGTCTTATCGTACACGGCTCCGGTAGGACAAGTTGGAACTGGTTCATACCTATCCGGTGGATTTGTTGGATCGAATGGTCGCTCCGGTATACCCTCGCAAGTCATATCCGCTTGGGCATACCTAAGCATCTCAAGGTAGGCGTTAACTTCGCCAAAATCATTATTGGCTAAATCTCTTTCAGGGTTATAACAGGACTCTCCGATACATTGTATTTGTCCATCACAGCGTAAGACTTCTTCTTCGTGAGCGGTTCCCGTAGAGGCATCAAAACCACAGTCATAGGTATCTAACTGTACATAGCACTCACCGCTAGCACCTTCAGCTCCTTCCACGCACTCTGTCTTTATGTAGCTACATGTTTCGTCATTCTCGTATTTAGCGCACTGGTTGTTATCGACAGTATCATTGTCGAAGCACGTTTTTACACCTTCAGTGTTTGTTGTACATATTTCCCCTTCGTTGAAAGCACAGTTACTCTGAATATCAACACGCTGACAAAATGGACTAATACCTAATCCCGCCAGTGGGTTATCTCCAAAGTTCTCTTCACACACTTTGACGCCATTGATCACACCACAACCATTTTCATCGACAGTGGTTGGCATATTGGCACACGTAAAGGAAGCCTCACAAAACCTATCATCGGCTTGCTGCTTTATTTGGTAGGCTTTATCTATCAAATCTTGGTCTGACCAAGTTTCTTCATACACCAAGTCTTCGACATCATAATTAATGGTTATCTTGGCATAGCCCTCCCCACTACCACTCACTGAAGTGCGATTTTTGAATTCAACAATGGTATTTTCAGGAACGTTACGAAAAGAATTGACCACATTGATATTCGGATTTTTAACCCAACTCGTGCTAAGCTCACAACTTCCGGCCGTTTCAGGCGGGAATTGGTCAGGATATGGTGCATTGTAGACTTTGCTGCTATTTAAATAGATTTGGAACCAGTCATCGAATTTCGCGTAGTCGATAATTGCCGATTGAATAGCTGACGGTTGAATAACTTCAACAGCCATACTTTCTTCAAAAATCTTACAACTCCCCTTCCAGTAGTTGTTCCCAATTGTTCCTAACCATAGAGTAGTGCAGCCATCACCACAGGAACTTATATTGGTTGCTCCTGAACTGTGCTTGATAACACCGACTTTGTACTCATGAAAAACGCTATAGCTCTCTTCGATAGCTGGAAGCTTTTCACAGGTTTTGTACACAGGAACGTGGTAAGAATCACCGCTATACACCAATTCTTTATCAATAGTGCAATTAGCAAAGTCTTGAGCAATTTCTTCTAAGTTATTGAACACATCGTCTGTAGCTGCCCAAATAGGATCATTAGCTAAGTCTGGTTTTTGGTTTGAGATTGATTTCTTTAGAATGTGGTAAGCGCGTTCGCCAGATGTTTCAGCCGTGGCTAGAGTTTTTTCCTCATACTTTTTTTGTGCTGCTTGTCCCTGCATGATGGTCTGAGCATCAGACCCATACACATCTACCCCTGCTGGTAGGTAGTCGTTATCACGTTGCCCCGTTATTTGCTTCTGGCTCATGTACACTTGCCCATCGACCAGAAGATTCCCTTCAGCATCATAGGTAGGGTTTGCTCGTTGATTGAGCATAGATTGAGCAAATGAGTTCGCATTAACTACCGCCTGATCAAACTCCTGCTGAGCATATGCCATGCGTAGCGGCAATAGAGTGGTTGTAATCATCACCACATAGCTAATTAGTTGCCCTACAAACCCATCAAACCTATCTCTTAACATCAAGCAAACCCTATTCTTTCGTCTATTTATGTTGCTTAGGCGGTATGAGCAACAGGCTCATCTTCACCGTCTTCAGTCTTTTCCATCTCCGCTGATTGCACAGCTTTTGTGGTATCCAAGACTTCTTTTGCGATCTCATGGGTAACGCCAATCTTCTCAACAGATTCAATGACCTCTTTTTCTTTACCCGCAGATTTGGCTAAACGCATCGCGGTTTGAGATGCATTGATCACATAGCGAGAAACGTTACGCATATGACTCTGAAGTGCCTTTTGTCGGTCTTTACGTTCACTTGAAGGAATGTGTCCGTTTAACCATGCCTGTTCAATCAAGCTAGTTAAAATGTCGAACTTTTTGATGAGCTGAATGTACTGACCGCACAGTGGCGAGAAGATTAGGTATTCTTCAGAAAACTCTTGTGTCCAAACGATATCGACCATCCCACTGTCTTCAACAATGTTGTTGTAGTGGTTAATCTTCTTGTTGAAGAACTTCATTTTTTCATCGAACAAATCAGCTACTTTTTGGTTAGCAGCTTCGCTAGTCGCTTCATCGCTGATGTAAAACAGGATCACATCAAGTGCATAGATAGCACTCAGCGTTTTATTCATGTACGTTTCAACAGCATTGATAGCTGATTCTGATTTCACACTTAGCATCTTCTTTATTGCAGGGCGTGAATACGCGCGTTTTTCGTTAGTAGCCATATCTATTTCTCCGTTGATTGACTTGAATTATTTTCTATTTGGAGCTGCTTCATTCCGTCAATGATCGTGAATGGCTGACCACACTTAATTGTTGAGGTGCACCCAACCAAGCTGACCAATATCATCGCGTTTAAAAGCCACACTTTACTCATGTGTCATTTTCTCCAAGTTCTGTTTAACCAGGGCAATGTACTCTTGCCTTGCTGCTTCCTTCTCAGGTGTGTTCTCCCAACCTGCGTTGTAAGCTCCCACCGCTTTCCATCCATCCGATGTAATTTCAAAGTTTCCGGCTAATATCCACGCCGAAACCAGCGTGTTTTCGCATGGATCATTCAGCAAGCTTTCTCTCGTGATCCCGTATTTTTTTAGTTTGGGAAACCACCACGAATTGATTTGACATAGACCGTAATCGACAGTCCCGTTAGAGTTTTTTCCATTGATGGCATTGGCTCTCATGCTCGATTCTGTAAAGCAAACCGCTTTTAGCAAAGGAACGCTTACATCAAAGCGCCTACCCGCTTCATCAAAGCAGAAAGACCACGCTGAAAAAGAAATCGTGCAACAAGCAACCAAAGCACTTCTAAGTAACATTGTTCGCACCTCACATTAGTAGTAGGTGGTGCAGCAATCGTTGTATCGCCACAGCATGTAAATCGCATCTTCTTGGGATGGTATGTTTCGCCATTCTCCCCACAGCAATGATGGTTCGCCTATCTCGTGCGCCTCGTTCCTTTCGGCTACGGGATACATCATGTTCATTTTGTATTGTGATTTTGGAATAGTTGGAAAAAGGGGAGCATCACACAGGGCATCATCACCAGTGGTTTTTCTCGCTAGTAGTCTTCGGTGTAGAGCTGCAACTGAGCGCGTTGCTAACAAGCTTGTTTTTGTGGCAATAGAACTTTTAGTCGATACAAAGCCAGAAAGCGGATAGATACCACCCCATGCCCCTGCGCACCAAAACAGCTCATCCATTGACTTACCAACAGCAGCAGCAGCCCCATCAGCAAGACATGACGCTAACGCGATAGGATTACCAAACAGCGCAGCTTCAGGATTAGAAAATGCCGCCAATTCAGCATCATTCCATGTTGGATCGAGTTCGCTAACATAAAGTAAATCCATAGACATGAACCCATCACCACAACGGTTAGCGACAACCATTTCAAGCATTAATAGCAAGGGGTAAGCAAAGTAGTGATAGTGCCAAAAAGCGTTCTGAGCGCCTTGACCACCCTCTTGCTCATTTTGTCCAGTAGATCCCCTCATGCGTCCATTAGTCATACCCATTTCAGCACCACCTAATGACATCATGCAGTCGGGTTCACGTACCAGCTCAATGAGCCTAGCCGGTTCATACATTGATTGTGTAAATCCTGGTACTGCTATCCCCAAGTCATCTTCACATGCACAGAATGCTTTTTTTGTAGCGTCACTAGGCGCACCATTTCCACTTGGGCTAAGGTTGACTCCTGCTAATCGGATTGGATACATGGCATTCCACGGAACGTCAGTAAACATAGACCCATCTAATACCCCACCATCACGACATTCACCGAGTTGTGCTACATCGTCTGCTAGTGTCATTTCACTAAACGTGATTGCTCCTAGAGCAACAGCTAACGCTACTTTCTTGAGCATGTAAAAAGTCTCAGTCTTCCATTTTGGTTTCACTGATAACAAAGACTTTTCTTTGATGATCAGCAGTTACGATGCTTGGTACGACTTGCAAATCAAACGCTGTGACTAGCTCTGGTTTTAGCTGATACACAGATGCATTGAGTTGTCTTTCTACCGACTTAACAGCATCCCATTTAAGGCTTCTATCAAAACGTGTTGCGATAAATTTGGTTCGTAGCGGTGATTCCGGTAATGACTGAACAAATTCCATTTGCTTACGGTCAGTTGGATCGAACACGACTAGTCGTTGAGTAAATGGGAGGGTATTCAGGCGATTAATTCTCTCTCCTGCGAACGCAATAACATCACCGTTCGGAGTGACAATATCTTCACGGACAACTACTTCCGGCACAAAGCTGCGTACTAGTGTTTCAGTAGCGTTCGGTAATGCAGTAAACGCTACGTTATCCCAAAACCTATCCTTTGCATCAGCAATCAACGCTTCCTTATCGAGCAACGCTGCACGTTCTTTTAGAACCTCAGTTAGATCTCTTTCAGATATCTTAACCATGCTCCCAAAATTTCCTAAATCACCTCGTTTTCCCTTTTCAAACTCAGTTTTTAGGTAGTTAGGGTTAACCAACCCAGCAGCAGAGAGAACAACCGAGTCCCCTTTGTACATAAGGATTTGAGGTGCATATTCAGCGTTAATATTTTGGAATGGTCGCGGATCTAGATTCACGTTAGGAACTTCAGGGAGGTCTTTAATAAGCCCAATAATTCGCTTACCAACATCGGTAATTGTCTTTTCTGTTGGCAAGATACCTCTTACAACAAAAGACACATCGTTGCGGTGAGACAACGATTTGAATAAGTGTTTAAGCTCACGTTTGCCCATAGCATCACTAACTAAAATCACATAGTGGATATCGGTTTGAGGCTCAACACCATCTTGATGTTCGGTTGCCACTTTAGTTGAAAAGGTTGCCGAGTGTATTGCTTCATTTTTGCGCAGCAATTTGTTCATGTACTCATCACCCAAAGCGTTCTGTCCTTGGGTTAATGCAGTTTGTTTGGACTGAACAATGCTATCAGGCATGCTCGAATATTCGGCACTGCTATCAGCGAATGCGGTGCCGGAAAACAAAATAAGGCTCAAGAGTGTTTGCTTAGCAACTACCATAACGGAATCGCCTCACCAACGATTTCATTGATATCTGCCGTTCCCCAATAGCGGGAGTCAAAACTACGCTCAGCCGGTGCAGTGAAAAACACTTCGTTATCTTTAAGGTGGTAGCTCTTATATAGAGCTTCCTGATCCACGCCAAGCTTATCTATCAATGGGTAGTCATCAGTAATGCGCTCATTATTAATGAAAACTCCTTTCGCATTCTGAATGACCTCATCACCTGGCAACCCTACTGCATATTTCGTTATAAGCATGTTGTCCTGATAGAACGGTGTCATACCCTTTGCTTTAAACGTATAGATTTTTCCATGCTCAATTTGACCGTAGTTTCTCTTTAGTAAATACACGGAAAACTCAGGGATACATCTCTCACTAGCGTCCTTGCCATCAACCACCAACAAATAGTGCTTAGTTAGTGTTGTAACTGCTAGGTGGAACGTAAAAATCATAGCAATTGCAACCCAAACCATTTTTATCGGGAAATTCAATGGATGAGCACGTTTAGTCTCTGTTCCTGTCATCACACCCTCACTACTCATTGACCACCCCATCATCTTCTACCAAGTGAAGCGTTGGTTTACTCTTACTCGGCATCTCAAGGACTTGTGCATCCATCATGGAAATAGTTTGAGTCACAGGCTCATCTAGAAATTCAGGGCGTTCTACAGGAAAGCGGATCATCTGCCTATCCTGTGCGACCTGCTTCATGGCTTGTGATAGTGGAACGTTATTTTTGGTGTACGATTCAATCGCTTGGTTATCTTGCGCTCGTGTTGAGTACATCATGATACGAACCGGATCTACAATAAGCCTTCCGATACCCATGCCAGCATTGGTATTGAAGAAAATTTCTGAGTAATGCCCAATTTCAGTAGTTACCTTCTTCAACAACTGATAACCAGCCGGTGGCAATGCCATCAAATCGTCTTTTTTAGCATTAGCAATGGTTGAATCTTTTTGCTTCAGGATAAAGGTGTTTGCAGCGTTCTCGGCAATCGCTTTACCTGATGATGATTTTTGCAAGTCCATAATTGACTGTGTAACGACAATGCCGCACCCACCATACTTACGGAAGCGTCGAAAACCTTTTTCAACGAATGCTTCAACAGCTTTCGAGTTACCAAGCAAGTCCCAAGCTTCGTCAATGATAACCAAACGTTTTACGTCACGGTTTTCTTTGAACTCGTGGTACATCGAGTGCGAGATTTGAACCATCAATAGGAAAAGAACTACCGCTTGAAGGCGAGGACGCTCACTCAAACCATCCAATTCGAGCACGTTGAAGTTCCCATTGAACTCTACGTTGTGTGGTTTATCGAAATACTTACCAAACTGCCCATCAGAACAAAACGCACTTAGCTGTTTGCCCATGTCACGAACACGAATATCCTCGTCTTCTAAGCATTTAGCGCGAATATCGTCAATCTTGGCTGACTGACGTTTCTCATTCCAAACCTGAGTTAAGATTCGCTCCATTTCGGAAGACTGTAGATCGGTCGGAGACTCTTTCGTGAATGCCATAGCAATCAAACAACCAGACAGCATTTCCAAAGAATCGAGAAATGCTTCAGGATCGGAGTCATCGATCATTGTGAAAGGGTTAAGGCTTAGGTCTGAGCCAGAGTCAAATGCAGTAAAACTCCCTCCAAGGCTACTTGAAAGTTTCTTGTAGGATTCACCTGCATCAATCGTCCAAACCTTATTACCTGTATTGAGGTAGGAGCGAATAATTTCGTTAGTTAGAAATGACTTACCAGCTCCCGACTCTGCAAAAATCACACAGTTAAAGTTGGTTTTTGAATCATAGAGGTCAATATTCATCAACTGCCCTGTTCGACTCACAAACTGTAACATTGGGGTTCCAGTACCTTTCCACTCAGCAAAGAGAGGAAGTATCGGTAGTGCATGGTTAGAAGCCATCGTGAAGTAGCGACGAGAGTGTGCTACAGCATGGTTACAAGCCCCGAACGGCATCAATTGGATGAATGACGGTACAGAGAATGAATCCTCTGACACCATCGTTACCCCTGATTGCTTCATGTAAGACTGTAAACCAGTGATACCGGCTTCAGCATCTTCTTCAGTTCGACCAAAGACAGCAGCCGAAAGCGTCACTTTGATCGCTTTACCCTTGTCCTGTAAAGATAATGAAAGTTCTTCTAAGTCAGCTTTCATATCCTTGATTTTCGGGGCAAAGTTAGTCAGTGAACTGAACGACTGTTTGATGTAATGACTTTTCTTAGTCTCTACTTGTCCTTTCTCTTTTGCATGGTCAGCGTAATGAATATTCACGGTGATCATGAAATTCTGGTTTACACAGCCTTGTCCATCGAATGGATCACCAAACCACTTAAATGCTTGACCGGTATAAGCTTTACGGGGAAAACGACGAACCGTGAGCATTTTCACAAATGTTGGGTTCTTTTTAGTACCAAGTACAACCCCATCCTGTGTTTTGAACACGCCAGTATTATATTGAACAAACTGTTCATTAAGCGTACTAAACTCATCAACAGGTAGTTGTTGCGTAGTTCGCCACTCAGCGTCTTCCTGCCAGTTCATGACCGTATTCATAATATTGACCAGCATTACGCTGTTCATTCGTCGTGGTGCAAGCTGCGCTTTAATCAAACGCTGTTCCATCGTTCTCTGAATGGACTGAATCTCCTGAATTTCTTCGGGATTCACATCCAATGACTCTACAGGCAGTTTGAATGTCACAAGAAGCTGGAAATTACGGACTTTCGTATTCTGAACAACCTCTGCCGAATCGCGTGTAGCTGACCATAGATAGCCTAACGCATTGTCATGAACCTCTCGATGCAAAACCTCTCGGCAAGAACTTCTCAGATAGTCAGAGCCTTTCAGGAACTCCCTAACATCAGGGCTAGCCCACAAAGAAAAGCTAAGCAAAGATTTAGTAGGGTACGGATCTTGAGATAGTAACAATTCGATTGTTGATAGCATTTGTGTGTCCCAACCACTAGTTGGCTGACAAACGAAGCTGAACGCCAGCATGTTGTCATCGCACAAAAACAGGTCAGTATCAGCATCAAACGCTAGAGGTCGAAATAAACGACTTGCTTCATTCTCATTAAACTTATAATCAAACATCGTTTATCTCCCTATTTAGTATTCTTTCGTAACCAGCCCAATAACTCGGTAGGCATTCCCACATGGAAAACGTCATTGGGGGCAATAAGCGTTGGTGACTCTTTGATATGTAGAAACTGTGTTAAGCCAAAGCTATTCATTACTTGCACTTCCCTACATTTGCGTTTGCCATAAGCAAACTGCTTATCAACAACCTTTTCTATTACTTGGTCAGTTGAAAGGGTTTGTGTCTCACATGCAAAAGAGAAGAACGGCTTAATGTTCGATTGGGACATTGCGGTAAATATGTAACGAATCTGGTAGTCAGCCGCATACTTGTTTAACAAGTACATTTCGTTGGCTGAATGCTCCAAAAATGGATCAAGAAAAACCGTCAGTACCTCCGATTTTTCTGGATTCACTCTTATGTCTACAACATCGGTTGTGTTTACATTAATGATTTGAATTGGGATCTTCTTTGCGGCGTCATGTAGCTGTGATTTGCTGTTAATCTCAGTGTTTTGCCACATATCATATAGCTGCCCTTTGATAACCCATCGAGGGTTATCGGTTAGTACTACGGACTCACTACCACCAAAGACAACAACAGATTTTGCATTGGGTAGTTTTTCGGCTTTACTCGCCTGAGTTAAGGATGCTTTTAGCTGTTCTTGAGCACCGTTGGTAGCTAAGGCAGGGGATGCAATCAAAGTTAAACAAAGAGTTGCAGGAATTAGTTTAGTGAATTTCATTACATCCCCCTAAATATTAAAGTACTGCTGAGAACATGCTGTTAATGATGTCTGGTGTGTAGTTCATACCTAGAGCAGCACCAACACCAACAGCAAATGCCATTAGACTTTGACGCATAATACCGATGACGATACCGACAATAACGAATGCGATAGACACACCTTTACCTAGAGAACCTTCTAGCCAATCAGTCATTTGATTCACCCATGAATCAAATGTTGTGTCCGTACCCGCAGATGCGAACGCACTGAATACCACTGCCAGAACAACTAATGACAAAGCGAACTTCATCTTCATCAAGTTATTTTCTGTAGCCGTAAAACTTACGTTGTTGTTAGTTGCGATCATTTTTTTCTCCGTGTGGTTTAAATGATTAGTTGTTATCAAAAGTTGTTTGTAGTTTTGCTTTCTCGGTTTTTGGTACTCGATATTCCTTCACACTTCGCTGTTCTGATTTGGAAGGGTTTACCAAGGACTTTGTCACCGGTGGAGCAATTCTCGTTTTTAAATTGGGATTGACAGTGCCAAGCTCCCAACTGCGTTGTTCGATATCGGTGTACACCATCGAAGACAAATGAAGGTCATCATTTGTATCGACAAAAGGTGCAACCCAAACACGTAAGACTTTCACATCTTTTCGCAGTACATCCCCATCGAAACTGAATGATTGAGGTACGTAATTAAATTTTGCCCCATAGGTGGAAATTTCCGAAATCCCTGAAGCAACTTTTTTATTTTTTTGTTTATTTTCAATATCTTTAAGCTCATCAAGTGTAATTTGTCTTGGTTCACCATCTTCGATATAAGTCAGAGTGTCATTCGTTACTAACGTGCCATCAGTCGCCTTATAGATAGTTCTAGATGAACCACAAAGAGCGTTTTCATCGCCAGCAGAACAATTAAATTCACTCTGACCAACTGCACAGCCACCCAATAACGCCGCAGATAGCAGCACACCAATAGCTTTAACTAAATTCATAACCCAGTCCCATTTGTCACAATCATGTCCACTACTCGACCCGCACCGACTTCAATAACCGGATGCATCGCATCGGCTAGTTCCATGTAGTAGTCAGCGAGTCTATTCATTGCGTCTGACGCACCTTTTGCCGCACCACCTTGTAATGCATCGGTACTAAAGACATCTTGATACTGTGTTTGCCCATTCGACGTTGTGGACAAAACAGGGACAGGGTTCACATCAAACATGCTGGATAAACCGGCAGCAAATCCTGCCATCATCGAGTTGGCAAGAATCTTTGAATTACGAGTAACTAACGTCCCTTTCAGACCATTTTTGCCATCTTCGCCAACAGCAAAGCTCCTGAAGTCAGCCTCGATAACTTCCCCATTAACTTTCACACAAGTAATTGACTCGCCACGCAACATGGCACGTTCTGAACTCAAGTCACCATAGCCAGCCATTAGAGCAAAGCATTCGTTTACCTCATCAAGCACAGCAAAGTTAGGTAAGATGGCTTCCTTCTTTATGCGAACCAAAACAGGAATAGGCTCATCGGCAGCTTTAGCACTAGTCGGAGCATCAAGACCTGTAATCAAAACGCCAGTGAGAATAGAACCTCTCGGCAAATAAATTTCAGGCTCGGAGTCATCTTTCTCAGGGGTAGTGTCCTCGACAATCGTAAATAGTCCTTCTGATCTAGTGTCTGTCTCAGCTACATGTCTAGGTGAAACCACTACATTGCGATCTCCCTGGTAACTTGATGACTCCCCGAAGCTCGGCTCCTGTCTACCACCATATGAAAATGAAGTACTCGATACCTTTCGCCTTTCAGGGTTCACTTGTAAATCTGGATGCTTGATCTCACCACTTCCCTGTTCTCTTACTGCATCAAGTTCATTGGAATAAGTTAATTGCTTATCTTTAAAAGCAGCTTGTTCTTGACGCAATTTTTCGAGTTGATCATTTAGCTGAGCTATTGTTCGTTGTGCGTTGCGAACATCATTGTTCAACCTCTTTGTGTCTTGAACCTTGTTTTCTAAGGATTCATTTTTCTTGTTGAGAATTTCCACTTCCTTTTCATAGTCATCCATCTTTCGTTTCTGCTGCACCAACTTATCGTTGATAGCTTCGATACCGAACTCTCTAGAATTGCGATCAGTGATGATGTTTTCTACTTCTGGTTTAGCTCTCGGTCTAGACCTCTCAGGTTCTAGGATGGTCATGATCGCTACCGCTGCAACAAAGACACCTACTACAGCTAGGACAACGTAGACACGACCTTGCTGTGATGGAGAGAAGTATTTGTTCATGAACTTGAGCTTCATTGTGAACCTCCCAATAGAGACTGGCGTTTTCGCTCGGCTTTAGCTGGAACTTTCACTCGATGATACATAACCAAAACTTCAGACTTTTGTTTTGGCATTAGCTGATACGTTGGATAAGCAACTACCGCTACGACACCTTCTTCATAACAGAGGTTTTCTTTGAACTTTACGGGACGCGACGACTTATTTACGACTGTACCAATCGACACAACATAATCACCACCAGAGACAAACTGACCATTATAAAAATCAAAGCTCAACTCTAACTGCTGACACTTCGGCAGATAGCTAGCGTTTACATTTTCAACTTGATAACCGGCAGGTAGATTTCCGGTAGCAATACCAGACATGATCGACACAATGGATTCAGTGCGAGGCGACGAACGCTCAAACCTTCGAGCAATCTCAGATCCTCCTTTGATTCCACCTTTCAACACAACTTCTTGTGGTGGCACAGGCATTGGCTTAAACACAACATCAATCGCTGCTGACTGATCACCCGATTCAGTTATAAATCCCCCGATATTGGTGTTGAGCTTCGTTGCCAAGTACACGACATTTCCTCGAACGCTATGCGTTATTCCTTCACTCTTATCAATCTTCAGCGAAGGTTTCTTAAATGGTGTGACTATACGGTTAGGATGACGATTCGAAATAACATACAAACCTTGCTCTTTATTTTCTGAGCTTGTCGCTTGCTGCGCCGCTGTACTGTTCGAATTGAACTTAGCCATATCCGTTGCACTTGCCAGAGATGATGCTCCACAAACTGCCAAGAGTAAGGACACTTTTTTAATCGGGGTCATCATTTATCTGCCTCCAACTTCTTACGGTTTTTTTGCTTCCATTCACTGTCATGTGGAACGTCGTCGTACACATCTATGTAATCAAAAGTAGGTGTGTAATTCTGGACATCGAAAATGAACTCATAGGTACGAACATACTTATCCGCCTTTCCTGTCATCCCCTGCATTGAACCTTTACCGGTAACAAAGGTTTTACCGTCCTCAACAAACGCACGTTCCGCTGAAAACTTCATGGTCACTTCTTCTTCAACTAGGCTAGCTATTTGGTAAGCGATAAGGTCATTAACCTTGTGATAGATTTCAGGAGAAGCGAAAGGTGCCACGGCTGACTCTACGTATGAAGCTGAAGCCGGTGTAATGTTTCCTAACATTCCTGCCAAGTAGAAACCTAAGCGTCGATGATTCGCTTCATTCATTGAACTAGACGAAATCTCTGACTCCTGACACGACTCATTTAAGTTGTTTATAACAACGGTATCTTTCTGGAAGTTCCCCCAAAGTGACACGCCGAGCATGACTACTAACCCCGCATTGGCGTAGCTTATTGCCGCACTCTGACCTCTCATTTCAGAAAAGCTTTTTTTCAAATTTTGGAAATTCATGGTTTATCCCTAAGTCGTTTGCTACGAATGCCACTCATCTACTAACGGAGGCTGCATAGAACTACGCTGTTCTACCTTCTCAAATGCAAACCCCATTTCACGGAAACGATGAATGAAGTAGCCCCTCGGCTTACCATCTCGAATCCTGATATAAGTGACCTTGGCAAAATAACCTGCCAGCAGCCCAAGCATGGGAGAGTTAATAATGATGCCCACGACTAGCCCAATAGCTACTGTTGCAATTTCATCGTACTGCCAGATTAGAAAATGGACGGGTTCATCAACTAGATCCGGCATTGAGATAGGTTTTTCATCCGACATTTAAACGCCTCGTATTTATTGCCTTTCTCATATGTTAATGATGCTTTTAAATTTCCAAAATCGACGGAGAAAGAAAGACTTCACAGTGGGCGCAATTATCTAAGGGGTAAAAAAAAGCGACAACTTAACAAAGTTAAGCTATCGCTCTATCTAAATGAATTGATTGTACGTTTTATGTATTTGGTAGATTTTAAGGTTTGGTTAAAAGAGCATAAAGGCATGAACAACTTTTTCTATGAGTGTTCATCGAAAAGGTCTAAGTCATATGCGATTTGTATAAACAAGTCCGACAAAGTGTAATCACCTTTTTCATGCTTCCAGCTAGGATCACTTAAAGTATCTATGCCTTGTGATATTCCATCTGAGATATCAGAGAAAGAGTCGCTTGCTAGCTCAAAAACCGCCTTCAGTTCCTGTCTTGAAGGAGTATATTCCAGATTGTGTGCTAACTTATTTCTCATCTTATTGATTGCATTCATTGTGGTTTGCTGTGGTTTCGTAAATATACCTACTTCGAAACACAGCCCAACAAGACCAGAGAACTTTAGCTTATCTGCGTAATTACCTAACCCTTGGTCATACTTAGCTACTGCTTTTTTCATTAATGACTCAAGCACCAAATGACCGACAACAAAGCCTGAAAGAAAGTCCGAATTTTCAATCGTATGAAATAAATAGTCATCTAACTTCAACGAACTTTCCTCTATTCAGTATCAACAACCGAAATTGGAATGCCATTGATAACATCTCCAACTTTCCACCCCGTTTTATCTAGGATTTCTTGCAGTGTACCTTCTGGAACTTCAAACCAATAACAATAAGTCATTTCGTCATGACTACCGGTATCTGCATTAAGTTCAACGTCCATTTCATCCCATTCTTCATCAGTAATCCCCAGATGTTGAGAAAGACGACTTTCTGGTTTTTTTACAAGCGATTCTTTAAAAAATCCTGTAGTACGCTCTTCTCGAACCGTTTCGTTGCAATAAGGACAATCAATAGGCTCACGACAAGCCCCACAAATCCCACCGCCTCCAACTTCGGTTACTGTAAAAAGAGCACCACAGAAAGGACATTTTTCTGCCATGAATTAACCCCACCTAATAGTTAGCTGCCAATTCTTTCACTACCTGAGTTTGACTCGCTATCTCTTTCTTAACGCTTGAAACGCTCTCTAATAAAGCCTGAGCCCTTGCGTCCCTACCCTGCTCTATACGCTCATCGTTACCTAAATAGTTTGCAGAATGCTCAAGAGCTTTGTCATATTCACGCTCACGCTCCTGCAACTCATTAATTAGCTCTGTCAACCTTTGATTGGCTTCATTAAGCTTAATAGCCTTATTACTCATGTCGCTGAACAACAAAGATTGAAACTTTTCTGTTACGCGGGGCAGATTGCTACGTGACACTATAGCAAAGAACTGACAATAAAGATCAAAACTCAATTTCACTCAATAGGCCAACTCAAAGCAAGAAGTAACAATAAAGTTCGAAACTTTTCGACGCTTTTTGTCATAGTTTGTCTTTTGCTGTAGCAAGCTTTTGCCCCTTTCCTGCTTAGAGTCGTTACTCTTTATCAAACAAAAATGAATATATTGACCAACAATTTCTAATGTTGGATGCTTATGCAAAGTCAGTTTCATTGTAATGTCAAACGTTGTATAAGAGTCAGAATCTAAGCTGTAGGATTAAACATGCCATCAATAGCTGATTTCATTCTCTCGATTTCATCAAGTAGAAAGTTTGATTTATATGAATTTCTCATCTCATCAATTACTACTGGTATTACATTTTTATTTGCATTACTAAATAGATCATTACCTTCTGAAGCTTTTGCTAACGAATGTCGAGCCATCATAAATAGTGATTGGATATGAGATTCGTGGACACGAGGCAAAACTAGATAGCATATCCTTTCACACTCATCTTTTGTTAAGTCTCTTTTCATTATCATTGCACCATGAGCCATGATGTAGGCTAGCGTATTGTGATTAATCGCGAAAGCCGAATCTAATTTTTCAATAATTTCTAGTTGTGATTTAAGATCGTTCTTTAGTATAGATGCTGATGTATCTATAGTAGGGTCAGAAGAATTAATTTTTTTCTTGTTAATTATATCTTGATTAAGATAGCTTGAAATTCTTTTATCCTGAATCTTACTTGAATTCCTTCCCAGTTTTTCGAATAGCCAACTTATCATATACTAACCTCTTTATCAGTTTATAAAAATATCATTTTAAGCATCACTTAAGGAAAAGCAAAATCAGGCTTTGTTCCTCTCTACGTCTTTTTCTTGCTTGTCCTTGAATTCACAAGTATGACTACAGTAACCATTTCTTGTACCTCTAGGGGGCTTTGTTGCTTAATTCGATGAGAAGACATGGTAGCCCCATGTTGTTCAGTTCTTAAACAACATACTGAGTTTCAG